>NZ_CP021646.1:3750000-4050000 GCF_002208135.1 Pseudoalteromonas piscicida | reverse complement strand
AAATCACTATGTTTCAAGATTGATTCCTCTTCGCTACTTATAATTAAGTCTTTGATTTCATATGATACTTGTCTGGATATCCAATTTTCTATATCGATTCCCAAATATTTATATTCACTTTCTATTGCAGCAGCACAAATGGCACTGGTCTCAATGTGAGAGATGGAGCCTAAAAGCCCTTCAGGCCACATAGGTTGCCTGTTTTCTCCAATCGGTATTTGGCCGCTGCTGTTGTTTAGAGACTTTATTGCTTGTGATGCACAAAAACGTCCTGCTAAAAACTCACTTTGGCGGCTCTTTACGGCCGAACGTAGTGAATCAGGAAACTCAATACCCAGTTCATTAAATTGCGTAGAGTTAAACCTATCACTGTTAAACTGGCATTTATAAAAATGTATGTCCTTCAAATGCGGTAAGGTATATGACTCTGTTGCTTCTATAAATGCATTGTTAATACATTTGCTTTCTGATACCTTAGGGTTGTAAAAATGTAACTGTTGCATAAGTATCTCCATATCTTCAAAAGAACTATTAATTCTTCTCTTGTTCAATTGAGATTGCAGATTCGCACTTATCAACGATGCGGCAGTATGACGAAGTGTAGAAGTCAAAAAACTGAGCAGCTTGCTGTTCTTGTTCTTCTATATTCTTTTGGTAGTCGCTAGTAGTGCTGACCTCACTAGAAAATGCATTAAAAGAAAATAAAGTTGTTGCTAAGATAACTGCTAATTTTTTGGTTACGTTTTTCATGTGTTAATCCTTAATAATGGAACATAGTTGAATTGTTTAACTAGGCTTCAGGTTGCTCTCTAAAGCTCCATTTCAAGGTACTCAAAGTAGGATGATTAAAACTCTCTGAATGTTTTTGGTTCTTACTTTTAAATTGTGGGAATAAATATTTATTATCTCGCGGAATTGTCACGGTATTGAATTTAAAGCTTTTTTTCTTTTCCTTAATGAAAAGGTGAGAAAAAAAGAAACAAAATCTTCTGGTAAAGGTATTGTTTGCGATGGAAATTAAGTGTGGGAATTGGGATGTCTTTGTTGATGATCTTGTTGTGCAGCTCCACGATGAGATGTTTAAATTAGAGCCTAAAACTATGGATCTATTGGTTTGTCTGATTAAAAATCAGGGAGCCATTATGTCTAAGGATGCTCTCATTGAAAGTGTGTGGGATGGAATGATCGTTAGTGACCATGCGGTGACATCTTGTATAGCAAAATTAAGGAAGGTGCTTTCTCAAGATCAGAGTATTCCTGTATACATTGAAACTATCTCCAAACGCGGTTACCGTATCCCCAAACAGGTGTATGTTTCAGTTTCAAAACGAGAAGTGGCTGAAGATGTGAGTCATGTACCAGTAGCCAATAACATGAAACTAGTTAAGATACTAGCAGTCCTGATATTAGTACTAATTGTAGTATTAATAGTTTTTTATAGTGCAGATACGTTATCCACTGTTAAAGAAAGCCATGTAGCAGAGAAACCGCTCAAGTTTCAAGGGATGCATCCGATAACGAGTCTGGAAGGGCCTGAAAAGACTCCGAGAGCTTCACCTGATGGTAAGTTTATTAGTTATTTGTCTTTTAACCTTGATGAGAAAAGATGGGATATAAATATATCGTTATCATCTTCCAGAGAAATTGTTTATAGCATATTAGGTGTTTCTGAGTTTACGGCTCCAGCTTGGTCATTTTCAAGTGATAGAATTGTATTCCATAGGGTTGGGGAAGACTATTGTGAAATTTATATAGCGGCTTTGCATGAAGGGACTTGGAGTGAAAAGAGTGTGTATACTTGTGAGCTATTTAGCCATGCAATGGACTTTGCTTGGGATAAAAAGCCCGAACTTATCTATTTCAATGAGAAGCCTTATCTAACGGAGCCTGCGGCGGTCTTTCAACTAAACTTAAATACTGGGCGAAAAGTGCAGGTAACCAATCCAATAGTGAGTGGTTTTGGAGATTATCGTTTAAACTACTCGTATGATTTGGGGTTGTTATACTTTCTTCGTAACGAGCATTGGAAGAAGAGTACCGATTTTTATAGCTTGGATCCACTTAAGCGAGAGATAAAGCACTTATTTAAAAAAGATAGGTTAATCAAGTATTTTACTTTAACGGAAGCTGGTTATCCTCTGTTTTCCAGTAGTAAGTACTCCTTTGATTATTTTGATTTGTTAACAATGAAACAGCATTCTGCATATCGAGCTTCCTTCCCAGTTAAGCACCCACAGATTTTTGCTGGTGACGAGAAGTTGCTATTTATGGTGGAATCTATAAAAGGAAGAGATCTAGAAATCTTCTCACATAATAAGGATGTGCCAAGTTCCCTGCTTAAAGCCCTGAACACATCTAGGGATGATTATAGTCCTAGGTTTGCTAACAATACTGGGTTACTAGCATTCATATCCAATCGAAATGGCTCACCGCAAGTGTTTATTGTCGATATGCAAGGTAAATTGATTTCTAAGAGTAAGTTGATTGAAGGAGTCCATCCAACAGACTTAGTTTGGTCTGCGGATGATTCAAAGGTTTTATTTTTATTCGAACAAGATATATACTCGATTGATGTAAACACTGGTGAGCATAAAGTTACGAAACTATACCAACCTTATTATGCATTTAGTGATGTAACCCAAGATGGCCATTCATATTATCTTTCCTCCGATCATCGGTTGGATTGGCAGATATATAAAATATACGGTGGCAAAGTTGAGCAAGTGACTGATAAGGGCGGGTACTATGGTATCGAAAGTGATGATGGAAAATATTTATACTTTAGTAAGTTTAGGACTAAGGGGTTGTGGAGAAAAGATATAGAAGCAGATAAAGAGGAGTTGGTGATCCCTGATATTGATCTGTTAAATACTGGTGGATTTCAGATACTAGGGAAATACATTTACTATAAAGAGAACACTAAAGACGGATTTATCGTGTTTCAGTTTGATACTGAGAATGATGGGCTAATGCAATTCGCTAATATCAAAGGTGAGATCGATAAAGGGTTTAGTGTTTCATTTGATGGGAAATATATTATTTATACAAATAACATGACTGAGGTTGAGTCTGACATCGTGATGGCTGAAAGGTTACGCTAGTATGTACGGGTTTCCTCTTTTGTTAATTGCTGAACAAGATAGATGAATGTCTCACGTGTGAGATGTGTAGTTCACGTAACATGGTGACGCATCATATCATTTTCATTTAATGTGCAATAAATTTGAGAAACTAAGGCTGACGCCAAAAAAGATAAAATCTCGCACCTGACCTGAGGTTTATGTAAGGAATGAGCTAATTGAATGCTTTTATCGCTCACCTTAATTATTTACCTTGTTAGAAAGTTTTAGGGATGACGAGGAAAATTCATGGGCCAATAACTCGGCTATTGGAAGTGAATTTAACGCCTCTAGCGCTACAGTTGGATACCAAAGAGGCAATAGTTAGCAAAAGTGCAGGTATTAAGCGTAATCAAAAAGAAAAGTTGTGCTTTATGTGCACGGACGAGGAAACCTTAGTGGTTTCAGTGTTATTAACAAAATTTCACTGTCTGCGGATAGATCACTTGGTTAAGTAAGTCGGTAACAAAATGAACAGTAGGCTGTATCAGTTCACTATTTACAGGAAAAATAATGAAAACAATAGAAGTAAATTTTGACGGCTTGGTCGGCCCAAGTCACAACTTTTCGGGTTTATCATCAGGAAATCGCGCTTCACAATTTAACAAAGGACGCATATCCAACCCAAAGTTAGCTGCCTTACAAGGGTTAGAAAAAATGAAGTTGTTGATGGATAGTGGTTTAACACAAGGGATACTTCCGCCTCAGGTGAGGCCTGATATTAGCATGCTAAGACGGTGTGGCTTTACGGGAAGTGAGCGCTATATCATTGATAAAGTTTCCAAAGTAGAGCCGCATCTACTGAGCTTGTGTTATTCATCGTCATCAATGTGGGCCGCTAATAGCGCTACAATTTCTCCCAGCTCTGACACGAGTGATGGCAAACTACATATTACGGCTGCTAACCTTACATCTAAGTTTCATCGGAGTTTAGAAGTGGAAGGTACAGAGTTAGCACTAAAGAAAATTTTTAAAGATAGTGATAAATTCGTGCATCATCCTGCATTGCCTCCTGCTGAGTTATTTAAAGATGAAGGCGCTGCAAACCAACTGCGATTTTGCAATGAGTATGGTGACGCAGGTTTTAACGTATTCGTTCATAATCAATGTGCAACACTTGCGGAGAATGAAAGTAGACAGTCGCGTCAAGCGCATGAAAGTATCGTGAGATTACATCAGTTAAACTCAGATACAACCATCCACCTAATGCAAAACCCTGAAGTTGTGTCAAAAGGCTTTTTCCACAACGATACTATTGCTGTAAATAATAAAAATGTTTTTCTCTATCATGAAATGGCTTATATACACCATGATGAATTGACAGCAAAGATAGCCGAATATTTTGGGGGTAGGTCAAACTTTTACCCTATCTGTGTACCTTCAGAAGTGATCAGCCTAGACTTGGCTTTGAAAACGTACATGTTTAATTCTCAGCTTATTTCTATAAATAGTGAACATATGGTATTAATCGCTCCGATTGAATGCAGTATGGAACCAACAGTTAAACAATTTTTGGATAGCATTATCACCTCTGATAACCCTGTGAAGTCGATACATTATGTCGATCTTAGGCAAAGCATGTTAAATGGAGGTGGGCCAGCTTGTCTACGTTTACGTGTACAGCTAACAGAAAGAGAGCTCGCGGCGGTGCACTCAGGGGTTATCCTGACACCTGAACTGTATGCACAGCTTCGTCAGTGGATTGAAAAATACTATAGAGATCAGCTTCGTGTAGAAGATTTAGCTGACCCTAATCTATATGTAGAAAGCTGTGAAGCATTGGATAACCTGTCGCAAATTTTAGATTTAAACTCGCTTTATTTTTTTCAGCAGAGCGAAATATAAAAAGACATGGCACTCATTGGGGAGTGCTATATCACATACAAATTTAATTAATCATTATTTGTCAATGAGTAGTGTTTAAAGTGTAACAAAAGAATTACAACCTACGCTTTAATACTAAGATTGTCATAGAGTTAAGAGGAAATGAAGTTGATTGAACAACAGAATAAACTACTTCCCAAAGTGCTAATAAAGTTGATCGAGAATAGTCAAAATAATCCTGATAAGGTGGCTTTCACGTTTATCGAAGCGCAAGGTGAAGTAGAAATTACTTTTAAAGAGTTGGAGCATCAAGCGAGAGTAATGGCCAAGCAGCTCTTAGATAACGGAAATAAAGGCGATAGAGTTGCGCTTCTACTTCCTAATGGAGCGGCATATATTATCTCGATGTATGCTTGTATGTTTGCTGGCTTAGTATCAGTACCTCTTTATCCTGCTAGAGCAAAAGATAAGCACTCTAGAATAGATGCTGTTGTTGATAACTGTAATTCAACCATCATAATAACATTGAGCGATAACCTAGAAAATACAAAAGCTTACTTTGATAGTAGCAGCTATGATTTTCACAGTAATATCTTAACGTTTGAAGAACTGTTGGATGGTGATGCGATAGAAGTCGACACCAAGATTGATACTGACGATATTTCATATCTACAGTATACCTCAGGTTCTACAGGGATCCCTAAGGGAGCAATTATTACCTATGGAAACATTGCGGCAAACTTAGATGCGTTAATCGCAGCGAGTGATAGCAGTGAAAAAGATGTTTTTGTAAATTGGTTGCCTCTTTTTCATGACTTAGGATTAGTAAATACGCTATTCCTGCCCGCATATATCGGTGCCCAGTCAGTCATTATGTCTCCTTCTGACTTTATTAGAAACCCACTTACGTGGTTGTCCGCCATTGATGAATATAAAGGAACGATATGTGGTGGTCCAAACTTCTCTTTTGATCATTGTTGTAAGCATATTACTGATGAGCAGGTATCTCAGCTAGACCTCAGTAGTTGGCAAGTTGCATTCAATGCGGGGGAGCCTATCAGGGCGAAGACATTTGAGAAGTTTCACGATAAATTCAAATTAGCACACTTTTCAAAAGAAGCTTACTATCCCAGTTATGGGATGGCTGAAATCACCGTATTCTTAAGTGCACCTCTACGCGCTAATTCTGCAGTAACAACACATTTTTGTACAGAGTCCCTTGGCGCGGGAATTGCGAAGGCTTTAGATACTGGTGAAACAAAAGTAAACTCGACAACTCTTTTGGGGTGTGGTCAAACTTATACAGACCATCGCGCTATCATTGTTGATCCAGCAACATTTGAAATCTTACCTGACAATCAAGTTGGTGAAATCTGGGCTAGTGGTAGTAGTGTTGCGTTAGGTTATTGGGGTCGAGAGGAAGAGACTGCAAAGACATTCGGTGCACAGCCTAAGGGGAGCGACGAAAAATATCTAAGAACAGGTGACTTAGGTTTTATCTACAATGGTGAAATATATATCGCAGGTAGAATAAAAGATACCATCATCATTAACGGAACTAATTACTACCCACAAGATATAGAGTTTGTCGCAGAGCAAGCGATAGAGGGATTACCACTTGGAAATGCTGCTGCATTTTCAATAGAAGATGAAGCAACTGAAAAGTTAGTGCTTGTTCAAGAGTTACGGCCAAGCAAAGATATCAAAGAAGAATTAGATTCGATAATTCACAAAATAAGTGAGGCTATCAGTACGCGTATAGGGCTGGATATTTATAGTATCAAGCTTGTACGCAAAGGTAAGTTGTTAAAAACTTCCAGTGGCAAAGTCAAAAGGCAAGCTACAAAAGAGTCATTCTTAAATGGAGATCTTGGAGAGTACCATGGTGTAACATTTAGGGACGAGCCAAGTGAATTGGTTGATAATCGTGAATTAACTTGTCAGATACAAGATAACGCTGTACAGCGCACTACGCTATTTGAATACTTACAGGCTGAGATATCATCCGTTACTAAACAGCCTATTGATAAAATTAGTTACGATAGTTCTTTGTTATCATTAGTGATGAATTCACTGCGAGCGTCACAATTACAAGCCAGATTAGAAAAAACACTTTCAGTCTCTTTGCCACTTGCAGAGTTGCTCGCAGTTGCTAAGGTCAAAGACTTAATTGATACCATTTTATTAAAATTAAATAACGTTGAAACTGGGCAATCCATTGAACCTCAACAGATCATTGAAGGTAAGCTCTATCCCGCAAGCGCAAATCAAAGGTCTTTATGGTCGCTACATCAAAGAGAGCCATTACAAACAGCCTACAATATCCACTATGCCTTTAAGTTGGAGTCATCTAGCTTTGATATTAATCGGATAAGGTGTGCTTGGGATAAGGTGATTGCCAAACATGCAGCATTACGTACGCAATTTCAATTTGCTGATGGCATCCTAAATCAAAAGATTTCTTCTGATCTAGGTGAATATTTTACGCACAAACACTGTAATAACTCTGTTGCAATAGAGGACGCATTACGGCAAGCCGCTTCGTATCATTTTGATTTGGAGAATGGCCCTTTAATTAGAATTGAACTTATCAGTTCCAGTGAAGACAATTATTTAGCGATTACACTTCATCACATTGTGACGGATATGCACTCAATGATGATCTTAATCGAAGACTTTAAGCGCTTTTATGCAGCTAATACACTAGAGGCGCATGAACAAGCGAATGCATTTTCTTATGTTGACTTTACACTGTGGCAAAGCAAAGTGGAGCGCTCTGAACCGTATCAAGCGCAACACGAATTTTGGCAAGATAGATTAAGTAACGTAAACCCTAACCTAGAGCTAGTTACAGATTTTGCTCGCCCTAAGTCATATCGTTATGATGGTGAAGTTGCCTCACTGCTGTTAAATAGCGATGAAAAAGACGCAGTTAAGCAGTTTGCCGCTAGTAATAACATCACGATGAACCAGCTGCTTCTATCCATTTATTTTCTTTTCCTATATAGATATACGGGTCAAGATGACATTGTAGTTGGCACTCCGAGTATGGGCAGGCACCTTAGCTGTTTTAACTCAACAGTTGGGTATTTTGTTAACCCTCTTCCTATTCGAAGCAGTTTAAGTCAAGATCTGACTTTCCAACAGCTACTCACAGATATAAAACAAAACCTATTGTCTGCAATGGCAAATAGTCAGGTACCGTTTGAACATATTGTAAATAGTACCTTAAGTACTCGGCTTGAAAACTTTGCACCCTTGTTTCAAACCATGTTTGTGTACCAAACAACTGATGCAAAAGACTATGAAGTACTTGATATACTGCTCAATAATAGTGGCGCACTTGCCTTGAGTGAAAATGAAAGACTGATCCCGGTACAAAGCGATAAGTCGACTGCTCAGTTTGACTTAATGTTAGAAGCAACAGAATTCGATCAGAGCATAAAATTAGAAATTAACTATAACACTTCGTTATTTGAGCGTGCGACAGCTGAGAATATGCTCAACAGTATTAAAGAGTTGCTATTTGCAGTAATACAAAACCAGCATGAGACCTTAGATAAAGTCGCTATACTAAGTGAATCACAGGAGCATAAAGTGGCAGCTATGCTGGCTCCTCGTACACGCTTCAACAACGCATCAAATACCATTCAATCTTTATTTGAAGCACAAGTAGAAAGGGGTGCTGAGCAAATTGCTGTAGAGTCAACAAATGGCGATAAACTCACGTATCTTGAGCTCAATAAGCGAGCGAACCAGCTCGCTCGCCACTTGCAAGCGCAAGGCATTCGAGCTGGAGATAAGATTGCGCTGTTGATTGATAGAAATATTAATACCGTTGTTGCTATTCTTGCGGTATTAAAAGCTGGAGCTGCTTATGTCCCGCTCAATACGACTAATCCATCATCTCGTTTGGAGGGGATATTATTAGATGCTCAAGTTGATTTTATGATTTGTGAATCTAATACAGAACATACGATATTTGATGGTAAAAAATTCATTATTGATGCAAGTGCTGAGTCACAAAAATTGGCAGAGTATAGTAGCCAAAACTTACAAGTTGATATTGAGAGTAATGCATTAGCTTATGTAATTTATACATCTGGCTCTACCGGTAAGCCTAAAGGCGTGATGGTAACGCATAATAATGTCATGAGACTTATCGACTCAGCTTGTGAACTCTACTCTTTTTCAGATCAGGATGTATGGACTTTATTCCACTCTTATAGCTTTGACGTCTCAGTGTGGGAAATGTGGGGAGCCTTGTTTACAGGAGCTAAATTAATAGTGATGCCGCTTGAGATTGCTCGAGACTCCTTTGCAATGCGTAATTTAGTGCAACACTATGGGGTAACTGTACTTTCTCAAACGCCATCGGCTTTTTATCCTTTCATGGCTGTTGAAGGGCTCGAAAGTTATCATCATGAACTCCGTTACGTGGTTTTTGGAGGAGAAAAATTAGAGCTACAGAAATTACAACCTTGGTTCGAAGCAAACTCAAACTCTCAAACCAAACTAATAAACATGTATGGCATTACAGAAACTTGCGTCCACTCTACTTTTAAAGAAATTGGAGCTTCCGCATTAAAATCTACAGGTAACTTAATCGGCCAGCCTTTGGGTGATATTGGGATTTACATCTGTAATGACAGTATGCAAATACAGCCTTTTGGGGTGATCGGGGAGATGTACCTCACTGGGGATTGTGTCGCAAAAGGTTACTTAAATAATGAAACACTGACGAGTGAGCGATTCTTTAATCACCAGTTCCCTGGTCAACAAAGTTTACCAGTATACAAGTCAGGAGATTTAGCGTACTTGCGACATGATGGTGAACTTTGTTATGTGTCTCGTGCAGACGATCAGGTCAAAGTACGCGGCTTTAGAATAGAATTAGGAGAAATTGAAGGCTGTATTCAAGCGCTAGATGGTGTGAAGGAAGCTGCTGTTTTGTGCGTGACACATGACGAAAGCAAAAAGCTTGTTGGTTATGTCGTGGCAGAACAAGGGGTTGACTCTAAAGGTGTATTTACACATCTGAAAACGCATCTACCGGATTATATGGTTCCTGCATCAATCATGATGCTCGATAACCTACCACTTACTGCCAATGGCAAGTTAAATAAAAGCGCATTGCCTAAACCTATTTATCATCATGCCAATGATGTTCAGTCTGCTACTGTACCAGTCACGCCATTGGAGCTTGAGTTACTGGATATTTGGGCCAGACTGTTGAGCGTGCCGAAAGAGAAAATTTCAAAAAATGATAGCTTTTTCTCTTTGGGTGGTGATTCAATCTTGGCTATTCAACTGTCTTCTCAGGCTAAATTGGCTGGCCTATCACTTACACCAAATGATATTTTCAAGCACCCAACGATTGAAATGCAAGCGGTAGTAGGTGATAAGGAAAGTGAGGTCTTAATAGAATGTGAAACAGAATCCCGTAGTGCTCCACTCACAGCCATTCAAAAGTGGTTTTTCTCGTTGGATTTGGTTGACCATTCTCGTTGGACACAGTCACTAAGACTAGAAGTGAAAGAGGGGTCTCAACAGAGGTATATCAAGACGCATTTGGACAGCTGATGCAAGCACATCGCATATTCAAAACAGGGTTTTCTGGTGGCGCTCAACACCTCCTTGATGAAAAAGCGCTGGCTTCTTTAGAATATAGCATTGTTGACTCTACACAGGAGGCCAGAAGTCTTGAAGCTAAATTGCAAAGTAGCTTAAATATTGAGACAGGTAATACTGTTGCTGCAAGTTATATTTGTTCACCAGATGCTCCTGATTATATTTTTATTACTATTCATCATTTAATCGTAGATGCTGTTTCATGGCGCATCCTGATTGATGACTTTTCTCATGCAATCTTAGATCGTGTCAATAACATAGTGTCGGAACGAAAAAATACGACCTCTTATTTTCAGTGGGCAGCGGAATTACACGCTTACAGTGACTTAGACTCGGTTGCCAAAGAGATCCCATATTGGCAAGGTGTTATTGATAAGCACTACACTGCTTTACCACTTGGCTCCGAAATGCAAGCAACCTATGAAGAGCAGAAGAAAGTTACGGTTGAGTTAGGACAAAGTGAAACGCAAACATTGCTCAAAAAAGCAAAGGACGTTTTCAACACAGAGATGCAAGATATATTGCTTGGCGCACTTGGGCTTGCATTACATTCATGGTCCGGTGGTTCAGACTTTATGATTGATTTAGAAGGACATGGTCGCGCTAGTCTCAATGAACGTATCGATTTAAGTCGCACAATAGGCTGGTTCACAAGCATTTATCCATTCAGTTTAAGTATCTCTGATCCTAGTGCGCTAGAGCAAACGGTAATAGAGACGAAGGAACGATTAAGAAGCGTGCCTGAAGCTGGATTTAATTACTCTGTGATTAATTATCTAGTTAATGACATGCAACAAAATCATCGCGCTAACATTTTATTTAATTATCTTGGTCAGCTGGATTACTCACTGCAACAAAGTGATGCGTTTAATAACGTGCAGCTTGTTGAGGAAGGTGATAGAAATCTTGCCGACAAGAGGCTATACCCAATAGAAGTGCTGTCTAGGGTACAAGGCGGTCAGTTGTGTATTGAGTTACTTTATGATGAATTAACATTGAGTGAAACAACTGCTAGACAGTTGGTAAACGATATTCACACTCAGTTACAGCAGTTTACTCGTGTTTGTCTAGATCAAGATACGCGTTTTTATACGCAGAGCGATTTCCCGTTGATTGATCTGTCTGAGCATAAGTTTAATTCACTAATACAGGATTTAAAGCTAAGCACTAATAATAAAATTAGCAATATATTGCCGACGACTGAAACGCAAGAGTCTATTTTATTTCATTGCCTGTCATCTACGAGTAAGAGTTTATACTTTGAGCAGGTTAAGTTTAATTTTACAAAGAAACTGAATGCACAATATTGGACAGAAGCATGGGAAGAGGTCATTGAGAGACACCAGATACTGAGGTCGGGTTTTGTCTATAAAAACTGTGCAAACCCATTACTTGTTGTATATGAGGATCAACCATTCTCAATGGTGGAGTATGACTATACTCACTTGGATGCGTCTACGAAAGTTACCTATCTTGCAAATGAATTAAGCGCGCAAAGACAAAAAGGGTTTAATTTAGGTGATGCGCCTTTGAGCCAATACCATTTATACAAAATGAGTGATTCATCATTTGTATTTGTCTGGAATTTCCACCATAGTATTCTTGATGGCTGGTCTATGGCTAACATTATCAAAGAGGTGCTTACTATATATGAGCAGCGCCTTGGCCGAGAAGTGCAGGAGTTGCCTGCTGCTGCAAAGCTAGAAGATTACGTTGAGTTTAAACTTACGAATACATCTACAGAGAAGGAAACAGAGCGTTTTTGGTCTAATTATCTGAAAGGCATTTCCACGGCAACAACACTGCTCGCTGATAGGTACAATGACCCTAAATTAGATGAAACTCTTGAAGAAAAAGAGAACTTTTCTAAAGATTTCTCACTTTCTCAAAGTGAAAAAATATATCGCTTCTTGACGAAGGAAAAGTTAACACTCAATCACTTTATGCACACCCTGTACACTTTACTCATTGCCAGTCATAGTGGCAGTAAGGATATCATGTATGGCGAAACATACTCAGGTCGACCTGCTGAAGTTAAAGGGATTGAACAGTTGGCGGGTCTATTTGTTAAGTCTCTGCCAGTTAGGCAACGACTAGAGATAGGTGAGACAATAAACTCCCTGTTGCAGAAGCAAAAAAGTGAGCAAAGCAGTAAAAATGGTCATTTAGATATTGAGCAAGATAGGCTATATAAATTGACTAACTTTAGTAGCTCACAGTTATTTGAAATTCTGTTGAACGTTAATAATTATCCAATCGATAATAAAACACTTGAGCAGTCTACGTTGATAGATCTTCAGGATATTGAACACCATGGTGAAAGTCCGGCAGCATTAACACTGATAGTAATACCACGAGATAATATACAGCTTTATTTCTGTTACGACGTTCGTCGCTTTTCTCGAGTAGCGATTACAAACTTACTTGATGATATTCATTATCTTGCAGAATTGATATGCGATCAGCCTGACACATCAGTGACAGAAGTATTGCAAAATCTAGATGAGCGTAAACGGAATCTGCGCTCAGCAACAAGCCGAAAACGAGTCATTAGAACGGGAATTTCTAGACGCGAACCTAGTAATATTTAGTAGAGAAATTGTATATGATTGAATTAAAAAGTAGCCCTAAGAAGGCAAAAAGAACAATAACAAGAAGTCGTCAAGCTCCTATTTCTAGTTTAGATCTAGTGGCTTGCACTGAACTGTTTCAAGGTGATTCTTATGCACTGTTAATCACCCCCCAGGTTCCTGGCGTTAGCCTTAAAGATTGGACTCGTACGAACCAAAGTTTTATTGATCAAAAGCTTTTACAGCATGGCGCAATATTGTTTAGAGGCTTTGATGTTTATGGCGATAAGGAGTTTGTTGAATATGTTCGAGACTCACAGTATCAATTAATTGAATATGTAGAGCGTTCTTCACCAAGAAAGACGATCGCGAATAATGTGTTTACTTCAACACTATACCCAGATGATGAAACTATCGCGTTACACAATGAAAATACGGCGTCAATTTCATTCGCTTTGAAAGTATGGTTCTTCTGTGAAGAAGAGCCGATCACTGGGGGAGCGACTCCGATAGGTTGCAGCAAGCGCATATTGCAACATATAGACCCAGATGTATTAGATAAGTTTAGAAAAGTTGGCTGGACACTGCATCGAAATTATGGAAAGTATTTGGCATATGACTGGAAAGATGCTTTTGCTGGACGTTCTAAAAGTGAAGTTGAAGAGTACTGCCGTGTGAATCAAATTGACTTTCGATGGAAAGAAGACGACGGCCTCTTCACTAGCCAAACTCGTTCTGCCACTATTATTCACCCGCAGACTAATGAAGAATGTTGGTTCAATCACATCGCCTTCTGGCATCGTGCAAATTTACCACCATTTGTACTTGAAAGCATGTTAAGTCAAGTGGGTGAAGAAGGGTTACCATTTGATACCTTGTACGGTGACGGTACAAGGATCCCAGATGATGTAGCGAGACACTTGAAAGAAGCATATTTAAAAGAAAAGAAAATGTTTGATTGGCAAAAAGGGGATGTACTACTTATTGATAATGTGCTCTCCGTTCACGGAAGGGAGGCATTTACAGGCCCAAGAAAAGTACGTGTAGCCATGGCTGACCTTTATTCAAGACCTGAATTTTAATAATAATAATTAGGAGAAAATTATGTCTGATGGATTTCTGACTTCACCACAGCAGAGGGATCTTTTTCAAATACTTGAGCATGATCGCTCTGGTGCACAAATTGTAGTAGAGCTTAAAGGTAGTGTAGATATTGCTGCTTTAAAAGAATCTTTAAGCACTGTCGTGGAAAGGCATGAGATCTTTCAGACAGATTACACTGTTATTCCAGGGATGAAGCACCCACTGCAAGTGCTAGCGGGAGTAAGTCTCGAATGGAGCGAGCATGAATTGAGTGAATCGTCGCTAACAGCGCTTGCTAAAGCACAAAACGAAGAGTTCCAAAAAGGTGGTAATAGCAGCACTGTATATATCTCTTTAGTAAAAGAAGCCGAAAACAAGCATCATATCATTCTTTGTTGTCATGCCTTGGGTATGGACTACCAAGCGGTAATGACTATGCTAAAAGAGTGGTCCTATTACTACGATGCTATACACGGCTCAGGATGTCCTGAACTGGAGGAGCCATTACAGTATATCGACTATGCGGCATGGTTAGATGAGCTTCAAATGTCAGATGATGCTTTTGAAGGAAACAAGTTCTGGAGCAATTACTGCAAAGACTTTTCCCCACGTTTTAGCTTTGCGCTTGAAGAGCCAACAACAGAGCGTGCGTACACTCAACGCTGTCAAGTCGTTAGCTTACCCAGTACGTTGACCGAGCAACTTAATACGTATTGTTCACAACATGATTTGCGGGCTCAAGACGTGCTTTGTTCGATGTGGCTTTTAATTGTCTCACGCATGAGTGGGCAATCCAATCAAGCTGTCTCACTCAGGTTTGGGGGGAGAGATGATGAGCAACTACAAAGTGTCATGGGTATAGTTCAAAAAGACATACCAATTTGTATGGACATCACTGAGTTTGAATCATTTGTGCCACTTGTTGAGCAGCTTTCTAGGCAGTTAACTTCAATTCAAAGTTGGCAAGACTTTTATAAATGGCCCGAGTGTTGGAGAGAGGAAGCATCGGAATCATTAGATATTGGTTTCGCTTTTTATAACAGTGCCTCTATACTTACTTGTTCCAACAGCGAGTTAAGTTGGGCCCCTAAACATATCCAGCTGGCTCCTTCTCCACACAAGCTAGCTTTGCATGCCGAAGTAAACATCGACAATAATATCGAGCTACGTTGGCACTTTGATAGTAATGCTTATACTGAACAAGTAATCCAACAAATAAACAATGCGTTTATTACCCAAATGCGTTATTTGTTATCGGCACAAGTTGATGGGTTGCGCAATATACCGATATTCGAGTTAGAAGAAGCGGCGCTAGATAATACCAAAGTTAAAACATCGACAGGCAATACAGTAAACAAAGCGATCCACCAACTAGTTGCAGAGCAAATCAAACAATGCCCCGACAAAGTGGCACTAGAGCTTGATTCGGATACGCTTAGCTATCAAGAATTGGGTAATTGGGCGAATGCTATTGCGCAAAAGTTAGATGACAATGGGGTAGAAAAAGGGGAAGTGGTTGCCGTTTTTGCACCGCGTTCATTTTTACTGATCGCTGCTATGTTAGGGATCTCAAAAGCAAATGCGGTTTATTTACCACTGGATACTGAGTACCCAGAAGAACGCATCAAATACATGATTGAAGATTCAAAGGTTAGCAAGGTTATTTGTTTAGCAGAAGATCAAAAGCAGCTAGAAATATATGACTTACAACTGATTACGGTTAATCAGCCCAGTGAATCAATAGCATACAATAAAAGTCATGAGTATTATCAAGATGACGATGCCTATATGATTTATACGTCTGGCTCGACAGGGAATCCTAAGGGGACTTTAATACCACATCAATCAGTGATAGCACATACATTGTCCATGATTGAATACTATCAAATGAGCGGATCTGATCGTTCTCTCTTATTCGCACCAGCAAACTTTGATCCATCTATTGAACAAATTTATGTTGCGTTAGCGAGTGGAGCGACACTGTGTATTAGAGGTCCAGTCGTTTGGAGCCCTGCTGAGCTAGCTGAAAAGATTGAACAGTATCAGTTGAGCGTCGTCAATATACCTACGGCATATTGGAATCATGTGGTTGATGATTGGCAGAACTTACCATCGATAGAGCAGTTAAGTAGCTTGAGGCTCATGATTGTCGGTGGAGATCGCATGGTAGCTGACAAAGCGAATAGTTGGAACAAGCTATTCGAAAACAGGGTCAGATTAATAAATGCTTATGGGCCAACGGAAGCAACTGTAACTGCACTTGCGCATGAAGTTGGTAGTAACCAAAAGAACGCCGTCCCAATCGGCCAGCCGTTACTGGGAAGGGAAGCTTATATCTTAGATGAAAAAATGAACCCTTTACCTCCGGGCTTTGTTGGAGAGCTGTATCTAGGTGGGATGAGCCTTGCTAAAGGCTATATAAATCGCGATGAAGAAACATACGCTAAGTTTGTAACCTGTGAAGTTGGTTCACAACCGAAGCGATTATATCGTACAGGTGACAGAGCGTATTACGACACAGATGGTTTATTCTACTTTACAGGTCGAAATGATGCGCAGTTGAAAGTTCAGGGCTACCGTGTTGAGCTTGGTGAAATTGAATCACAGATACATGCTATTGCCGAGGTTACAGAAGCGATTGTTATAGGACACCCATCGAACGGTGACACAGATAGTGTTGAGCTTATGGCATTCTTCACAGCTGAACCCACAGCAATAGATGTAGATCAGCTAAAGAGTTCGCTAAAGGACAAAATACCGGACTATATGATACCTAACGCACTATTTCAGGTTGAAAGCTTTCCGATGACCCCGAGTGGAAAAGTGGACAGAAAAGCTTTGGTAAGCGAAATAGATAAGTATCAGAAAGAAGAAAGTCGCCCCTACCTTGCACCTACAACAGAAACAGAAGCTGTATTAGCTAAGGTATGGGAAGGTGTCTTTTTACAAGAAAAAGTGAGTATCAATAGTAGCTTTTTTGGACTGTATGGTAACTCTCTCAAAGCAATGAGGATGATTGCAAATATTCGTGACGCATTGGGAATTAAGCTGACAATTAAAGAAGTGTATGATTCAGAAAGCTTAGCGTCGATGGCCGCACTTATTGATGAGAAGAAAGGTAAAGAGACGAGTCAACAAACCCAGTTGCCTGAGATTAAGTCGCTCAACAACACTGGCGATATTCCTTTATCTTATGGCCAAGAGCGAATGTACTTTCTTGATAAGATTGGTGAAAGCACAAAGTATCATATGACAGGCTTCGTTAAGATTAGTGGACAGATTGATACTAAGGCTTTGGAAAAAGCAATCGCTTATACGATAGCAAGACACGATTCGTTGCGAACTAAGTTTAGTGAGTTAGGCGAGCGACTTTGCCAAATTGTGGAGCCACATATTCAGCTTCCATTACAACAGCTAGATATGTCTACAGAGGCTGATATTGCTGATCTATCAAGCTATAGAACGACATTAGAAAGCTGGGTTGAAAAACCATTTAACCTTGGTGAGTTGCCCTTGATCCGTGCACTACTTGTCCGTTTTGCAGAAGATAAATGGGTATTGGGACTATGTATGCACCATATTGTGGCAGATGGGGTATCTCTGAATATTATTCTTGATGATATCACGTCTAGCTATAGAGATTTTGTACAACAAAAAGATGTGGAGATCGTGCATCCTGCTATTCAATATACTGACTATGCGAAGTGGCAACGCGACTTTATCAACGAGAAGACGCTAGCTAATGAAGTGAAGTTTTGGAATAAGGAATTAAGTGGCTATCAAAACTTAGAAATGCTAACAGATCACCCGAGACCTAAAGTACTTTCAGGTAAAGGGGAGCGAGTACTTTTCAATCTAGACAAAGGGCAATTTGATTCCTTAAAATCTCTATGTGATAGCCGTCAATTAACCGTATTTAGTATGTTAATCAGTGCAGTTCATCTCCTCTTACAACGATATTCAAATCAAACGGATTTTTGTCTGGGTATTCCGGTTGCAAATAGAGAACAATCTCAAATCCAAGATACTGTCGGACTATTTTTAAATACAGTCGCATTTAATTTAAAAGATATTTCTCAAGACTGTTCGGTTGGCCGTTTTCTTGAAACAACACAGGAGAAGATGCTAGAGGTGCAGTCCAACCAAGCTCTGCCTTTTGAAAAGGTTGTAGAGCTCGTTGAACCTGACAGAGACCTTAGCAGAAACCCCCTATTCCAAGTATTAGTTAACTATCTTGACCTAAATAATAATATTGAATTTGCAGGGTGTGATGCTGAGCTGATAGAGCCATTACAAATATCGGCTAAATTTGATTTAACTTTTGACTTTGCCAACACGGATGCTGGTGGGCTTGAACTACAAGTCGAGTATTCTCAGGACTTATATAACAGAAGCACAATTGACAAAATTGGTGAGCAACTATTATACCTATTAGAATCGCTACAAGCGCAGTGGCTAAGTCCAATAAAGGATATTTCATATCTAAGTGAAGCGGATAAAAACGCTATCTTAAGTCACAGTAGAGGTAAGAAAAGCAATGTAGCGGTTACATCTGTGAGTGACTTATTTGCTCAGCAAGTACAGGCATCTGGCCATAAAACGGCGATCAAATTCGAAGGGATGGAGTTTAGCTATGAAACCCTAGATGCTCGAAGCAACCAAGTGGCAAACATGCTGCTCCAATCTTCTCAGTTTGTACAAGGAGACTTTGTCGGTATTTTGATGGAGCGCTCTGAGAATATATTGATCACCATGTTAGGGATCATCAAAGCGGGAGGTGCGTTTGTTCCTTTAGATCCTACCTATCCAGCTGAGCGATTAGGATATATCGTTGAAAATAGCGACATGCGTTTAGTGATTTGTAGTGACACGCTAAGTGTTCAGGCAAGCCAGTATGGAGATGAGATCACAGTATGCCGTATAAGCGAAACTGAGCATTTCAGTAGAGCTGCTGTCAGTAAAAAGTTAGAGCAAGAGCAACTGGCATACGCAATTTACACATCGGGCAGTACAGGAAAGCCTAAAGGGGTTCAAATATCACATGGAAGCTTTGTAAACTTCTTGATGAGTATGCAAGTAGAGCCTGGGTTTAACCGTGACGACTCCATTCTTGCCATTACTCCATACAGCTTTGATATAGCGCTACTTGAGCTCTTTTTGCCTATTGTATCGGGTGGAACTTGTGTGATCGGCTCAAACGCTCAGTTAGCTAATATTGAGTCATTGGCGAACACCATCTCTGATGTCAAACCCAGCGTATTACAAATGACGCCTTCAACTTGGAGTGCGTTGCTTAACTTCGGTATTGACCTCCCTAGCAGCATTCGTGCGCTCTGTGGTGGTGAAAGCATGCCAACACAACTAAAGCGCCAGTTGTTGGATGTGACGAGTGATGCTTGGAATATGTACGGCCCAACAGAAACGACTATTTGGTCATCTTGCACTAAAGTTAGTCATGACGAGTCTGTTGCGTTAGGTCAGCCTATCTTGAACACAGACCTGTATGTTCTTGATGCGAACCTTTCATTAAGCCCACAAGGTGCGCAGGGAGAAATTTATATTGGTGGTGCCGGCCTCTCAACTGGTTATATTGCTCGTGATGATTTAAATAGCCAGAGCTTTATAGACTCACCTTGGGGTCGATTATTCAAAACAGGAGACATAGGGCGTTGGGTCGGTGAACGAGATAACTTAAGCTTGCAGTATCTTGGTCGAAAGGATACTCAAGTTAAAGTTCGTGGATTTAGGATTGAGCTGAGCGAAATTGAATCAATCCTTGAGCAACAGGCTGATGTTTCTGCAGCAGTCGCTATGATTAGTGGTAAAGGAGATATGACCACGTTAGAAGCGTTTGTGCAGGTAATTGATGGTGGAAGTGTTGATACGCAAAGTTTGCTGACGATATTAAAGCAGCAGCTACCGCATTATATGGTACCTAATTATATTCAGCTGCTTGAGCAACTTCCGAAAACACCAAGTGGTAAAGTGGATAGAAAGGCGTTAGCTAATCAGTTTGTTGTCGCAAACGAGGTGCAAACATACGAGCTACCTAAGTCTAAAACAGAGGAAGAGTTATCGGTAATGTGGTGTGACGTTCTTGGTGTCTCACACGTGAGCAAAACAGACGGATTTTTCAAACTAAAAGGCCACTCATTAAAATTGGCCAGTTTGTATAAACGGATCAAGGCTCACTTTGATGTAACCTTTTCACTGCGAGATCTGTTTGAAGCAGATTCATTAGAGCAGATGGCAAGCTTGATCGATGGGCATACATCAGGGGGGAATAAACAAGAGGCAATAATCCGTAATACATCAGCAACAGAGGGGCCGCTTTCTTTTGCCCAGCAAGGCTTATGGCTAGCAGATCAAATAGATAACCATCACACTAGGTATAATAATGTTGCAGCTATTGCGTTAACTGGCTCGCTCAATACCGAGAAGCTTGAGCAAGCAGTCAATTGTGTGGTGGAAAAACATGCAGTACTGCGCACTGCGATTATGATGGATGTAGAAAAAGGTATCCCTCATCAAAAACTGGCTGCAATTGGAGCTGTTGCATTACCAATTGAGTCGTTGCACCACCTACCTGAGTTTGAACAGCCAAATGCCATCAATAAAGTAGTTACTGAAGAGGAAGCTTACCAATTTAACTTATCTGCTGCGCCTTTATGGCGGGCTCGTTTATTACAGCTCTCACCTGAGAAGTTTATTTTGGTGCTTAACTTCCATCACATTATTACTGATGGTTGGACAACGCGTCTGTTCATCAGTGAGTTGTGTCGCTTCTATGAGCAAGGACAGGGTGAGCAACCTATTACAGATATCTGCGACTCTGTAAGCTATATTGACTACGCCGTTTGGCAAAGAGATACTCGTAAAGATGAGCTACAACAGCTACGCTTTTGGCAACAGTATTTGGCAGATATGCCAAACACTATGCTAGCACTGAGTGATAAGTCTGTACCGCAAGCAGCTGACGTGATTACAGGCTCCCAAAAGTATGAGCTAGGCGCTGATTTGACGTCACAGCTAAGACGATTTAGTGATCAGACACACTTTTCACCATTTATGGCGCTTCAAACCGCATTCAATCTAGCGCTTGCAGCATTAACTGGGGAAAAAGATATTGTTATCGGGACGGATGTGGCAAATCGTGAGCATTATCAACTTGAGAATACAATGGGCTTCTTTGTAAATCAGGTGGCATTGAGAAATGCTGTAGATCATGACAGCAAGGTCTCAGAATTTCTTGATCAGGTTAAATCTAACACCTTAGATGTGTTGAGTAATCAAGAGGTGCCATTTGAAAAAGTTGTCAACCATCTAAGAGGAACACAAGCAAATAGAAAGTCACCGATTTTTCAGATCAAGCTATTTTTAGATCAAGCGCCAGACACTGAAATTGCATTAGAAAACGTGCATTGTGAAGTTTTAGATATCGGTGAGCCCAAAGCTCGTCTTGATTTAACACTAGGTCTATTAGAGTATTCAGATACGATAAAAGGTAAGCTTGTCTATAATGCGAATGTGATAAGCGAAAAGCGAGTTGATGAACTATTGGTAAGCTTTGAAGCTGCATTAAGACAGATTGTGGCAGGCGTAGATACAGTAAAAGTAGGTGAGTTAATTAATTCTCTGCAACAAAATCTCGCGACACAACGCCAGAATCAAGAAAATGCACTACTAGAAAAACAGTCAACACTTAAGATAACAGGGCGCCGCAGGGGGCGGATGATAACGGTTCTGCGATTATATTAACGCCCCCAAGCAAGATCAGTGAGCCAATATCTATCAGTGCTTCACAGCCTGGTGTGAACTTAAGGAGTTGGATAAATAGCAATAAAGCTATTGTAGATTCTTATTATTCACGGTATGGTGCTATTCTATTTAGAAATTTCAATGTTGGATCAGTAGAAAACTTCTCCAGCATAGCTAACCTGCTAATCAGTGATTTAGTTGAAGATAACGGAGAGCACAATCCAGTTGATGGTCACGCGACTGTACAGACTCCAGTTCAGTACTCGAGCGAACATCATTTGTTGTGGCACAATGAAAATACATTTAATAGCACATGGCCTTCTCGAATTATGTTTGGGTGCCAAGTCGCCGCCCTTGAGGGGGAGAAACGCCACTGGTAGACACAAATGCGGTTTACCAAGCTTTACCTGTTGAGGTTGTTGATAAGTTTAAACAGCATGGTGTGATGTATGTTCGAAATTATTCTCGTACTGATGATGTAGGCTTAGGTTGGGAGAGCGTATTCTGTACAACCGATAAAGCAATTGTTGAAAGAAAATGTAAAGAGCAAAACATCCGCTTTGAATGGCTAGAGAAAGACAAGCTGCGGACTTATGCGGTAAGACCTGCTTTTGTAACAGACCAAGAAAATAAATGTTATTGGGTAGCTCAAATTCAGCATTGGCATTTTTCTTGTCTGGATGACAATACTAGGCAATCAATAGCGACTGTTTACAGCGAAAGTGAATATCCTCGTAACTGCTATTTTGGTAATGGGGACAAAATAGAAGATGGGTTTGTATCAGATTTATTAGCGATATATAAAAAGCTTGAATCGTCATTTGCTTGGCAGGCCGGCGATGCTTTATTAGTCGATAATGTCATGATGGCTCATGGGCGAAACCCGTATAAAGGTGACAGAAAGCTTCTTGTATCAATGGGCAACCTAATCACATTTGAAAGCTAAGGGTAATATTTTGAACGAAAATTGTTATGCAATGACAATTCAGCAACGCAACCTCTGGGCTCAACGCCCGGAGGTTGTAACTGAAAAGTATAATTCAGTGTCAATAATCATCAATGGTATTATTGATAGACAGCGGCTTAGAGACAGCTTACATGAGGTGATTAATGAACATGAATCACTGCGTATGGAGCTGGTAAATGATGAGCTGTATCATCAGCCAAGACAGAGTGTCGTATCACCTAAATTAATATGGCAGGAGACGCCAGCGGGTGATGATAATCAAATACCTACAAGTGGAAGCTACGGCGTTCATGCGACACTCACGGCGCTAGCGATTGATAAACATCAGCTAGCTATCCGTGTTCCTGTGTTATTTACAGATAGTCAGAGTTTACAGAATATCTTTAAGCAATTAGTTTCTCGATACAATGGTAAAGCTCCCTCACTGGCTTCAACAGAATATATTGATTATGGACTTTGGCAGCAAGAAATGATTGAACAAGACAATCAAGCTACCGAATTTTGGTCATATCATGAGAGTGAAGTCGAGGATATTCAAGCACCTTCTGAACGTGGTAATTATGAAGTTGGATTACCTGATTCAGTCGAAAGTAATATCGTTCTAGCACAGTGGGCTGGTGTGTTGGCTCAGCACTCAGGGAACAACCCATTATCTATCAATGTAGTACTAGACGGTCGTGTGAACCCAGAGCTTCGAGATGCGGTGGGCTTGTATGCGCGAGCGCTACCTCTGCAGCTAACCATAGGTGAAACTGAATCTGTAAAAGATGTCGCTTTGCAACTCGCCGATAAGCTCAAGGCGAACAGTGCGTATCAATTATATGCACCTGAAGCGATAAGTAGTGCTAAGGCATTTGCTTTTCAAGAGATACAAATTCACAATGTGCAGGCTTCTGAAGGGGCTGAGTTCGTTATTGTAGATCTAGACTGTTGCCTTACTTATCAAAGCATTGTGCTAAAGTTGCTTTGTTTTGAAAATGGCAAAAGAGTGGCCAAGTTTGATTATGCAGAAGATCAATACACGACAGAACAGATTGAAGACTTAGCTAATATGCTCTTATGTGCGTTGTCTCATCGAGATGAAGATAAGGCACTGTTGGCGACTCAGCTTTTAGATGCTGAAAAAGAGCAAAGCTTACTGTCACAGCTCAACCCTACGCCATCTACCACACCTAACTTGACGAGTTTGTTTTCTGACTCTTTTGCTGCATATGCAAAAGATATTGCCGTTACAAGTGGCGATGTTAGTTATGATTATGCCACGCTTGGCTCCGATGTTAGTAAATGTATAACCTTCCTAAAAGCGCATGGCTACGAACGTGGCGATACGATAGGTATGATGTTACCTCGAAGCTATGAATTACTTGTGCTACTCCTTGCATCCATATACTCAGGGGTTAGCTATTGCGCCATTGACCCTAAAACAAAAGGTAAACGTTTAGAGCGTTTGCTGACAGGTCTCAAGTGTACGTTTGTGAAGCGCTCCAGCGTAGAGGTACTAGATAGTGTACATCACGACACTGAGGTCTTTAATATTGATACGGTATGGCAGAGCATTAATGAGTGTTCTGAGGCCTTGCTGCAAGATATCATTGACAACACTGATATCGCATATCGACTTTATACTTCTGGTTCTACAGGTGAACCAAAAGGGGTCGAAGTAACCCGTCAAGGACTCGCAAATTATTTATCCTATGCAGCTAAGCATTACTTATCTCATCAAGGTAACAGCTTAGTTCATACCGCCATAAGCTTCGACCTGACTGTAACCTCGTTGTTTTCTCCTTTACTTGTTGGTGGCAGCGTTCAGCTTGTTGAGGGCGATGAGACTGATGATTTTAAACGTGCGTTGGTTGATATAAAAAATATCAACTTACTTAAAGTTACCCCATCACACCTGAAGCTAGTAAACAGCTGGCTCGCCTCAGGGGAGTTGGAAAGCCTCTGTATCACCCATTTAGTTGTGGGTGGCGAATCCTTACAGCATGAAGATTTGGCTCCTTTGTTCCAGCACAATCCAGATATCAAGGTGTTCAATGAATATGGCCCCACAGAAGCAACCGTAGGTTGCTGTGTAGCTAGATTAGAGCGTGGTGGTAAGGGCAACGCTGCAATTGGTCTGCCAATCGACAATATGCAAATGTATGTGCTAGATAACGCCCTGCGAGTCGCACCTTATGGTATTGCTGGTGAAGTTTATATTGGTGGTACAGGACTTGCTGCTGGCTACTTTGAAAAAGAACAACTCACGCGTGAGCGCTTTTTGACAGTGCGTATAGCCGGCGAGGATAAGCGACTATATAAGTCGGGTGACGTTGCTAAGTTAAATCGCACGAAACAAGGTGCAGAGTTAGTATTTCTAGGGCGTAATGATCGACAAATTAAGATTAATGGCTATAGAATTGAGCTAGATGAGATTGAACGCGTCATTAGTCAAGTTAGCGGTAAGAATACCTTGGTTACTACTCGAGAAAATCAACTGTCTAAATTGTCGATTTGTGCCTTTCTAGAGACTTCAGAGCAGAATCTAGAGGAAACGCTACAGTATCAATTAGAGGAATTTCTTCCACATTATATGATACCCGACAAAGTGATAACCCTAGATGCGTTCTCGCTTAATACCAACGGTAAAGTCGATATTCAAAAGCTGTTGGCTCATGCAGATTCAAAGCTTAGTAACGTTGCGTATGTAGAACCTAATACGCCCCTTGAAGCGCAGTTGGTGCGTATTTGGCAAGAGAGCTTAAAGGTTGCGCGAATAGGGATAAATGATAACTTTTTTTCCTTGGGTGGAGACTCTATTCGAGTAGTACAGATTGTTGGAGGAGCTAAAAAGCAACAATTGGAAATTTCTTCTGAAGATGTTTTTCAAGCGCCTACTATTGCAAAACTGGCCAACTTGATTGAAACGCGACAGAAACGTCAGGCTGCTGATGAAGCACAGCTAACAGAGCAGCTGCTGGCGGAAATAGAAATGCTTTCAGAAGAAGAAGTAGAGAGGCTTTTGGCTGAAGGCTAAAAGGTTTGGTAATCGGACAGGCAGAATAAGTATAACAATTATGAATAATCTTTCGAACAACAAAAAAAAATTACTAGCACTACTAAAGCAAAAAAAACTAAAAGAAAATGCCCAACATAACGTAGAACCGGTAGCTCCTTTTAGCTTAATTAGTGACCATGATAAGAGCTTGCTTGCCGATGATGTTGTAGACGCTTATCCGATCAGTGTCTTACAAATGGGCATGCTTCACCACATGGATATGAGTAATGGTGAAGAAAGTCCTGCTGATTACCATAACCTGACTACCTTTAGAGGGCGCATAAAAGACGCCTTTGATAAAACGCTTTTTCAAGAAAGTATCAATATCATCGTAAAGGAGCATGATAACCTTAGAACTACTTTTGACTTAACGAACTTTAGTATCCCTCTTCAATTAGTGCATCGTGAAGCCTCCTTAGAAATGGGGTATGACGACCTCAGAGGTTTGTCTGAAGCAGAACAAGAAGCTGAAATTGGTAGATATATCGAACTCGAAAATAAAAATATGTTTGATATTACTCAGGCTCCACTGATGCGTTTTCATGTACATCAAATAGAAGATGATGTGATCAGTCTATCCTTTACTGAACCTCATTCTGTATCCGACGGTTGGAGTACACACTTAACCGTCATGGATATTTTTGATATTTATTTCGCGCTGCAAAGAGGACAGACCTTCTCTTTACCAGAACCGGCGCTGAAATATAGTGATTTTATTCACGAAGAATTGAAAGTATTGAAATCTCAAGAAGCCATTGATTTTTGGGATGCAAAGCTTAAAGAATGCGTTAATACAGAGCTACCTTTCTTAGAAAAAGAAGTCGCGACACAAGAAGTAGACATATATAGCCATAAATATCCATTTAAATTACCCCGTGACATCGTTAAGCAACTGCATGAAGTGGTAAAAAAAACAGGGGTGCCATTCAAAGGAATTCTGCTGGCTATTCACTTTAAGTTTTTAAGTATTGTCACAGGTCAGAGCAATGTGACAACTGGTTTAGCATTTAATGGTCGGCTAGAAGCGGAAAATAGTGAGCAAATGCGCGGAATGTTCCTCAACACTTTGCCGGTAAGCATGGATCTATCCGCGGGGAGTTGGCGCGATCTTATTCTTGCTTCGCATCAGTCCGAGCTAGAGCTAGTACCATTTCGTCGATACCCATTTGGTGCGATCCAGAAAAAGTACGGAACTCAGCCTGTTTTCCATACTCATTTAGGGTTTCTTCACTTTCACTCGATGGCAGATAAAATCGCCGAGGGGAATGTAGAAAAAATAAGCAATGTCGACTTGTCAAAAACCAACTTTGATTTATCTACCGTGTTCTGTATGGATCCTAGCGATAAGTACAACATAGAATTTCTTGGTGAAGTAAACCTTAATAAAGTATCTAAGTCGCAATTTGTAAGTTATATGGAAGTCTACGTTCGACTGATGAAGGATTTAGTTGAGAACCTAGATAACCCCCATGCAAGCAGCTGTTTTTTAAGCAATGATGAAAAAGAAAAGCAGTTAGTATTGTGGAATCA
This sequence comes from Pseudoalteromonas piscicida, assembly GCF_002208135.1. NCBI lineage: Bacteria > Pseudomonadati > Pseudomonadota > Gammaproteobacteria > Alteromonadales > Pseudoalteromonadaceae > Pseudoalteromonas > Pseudoalteromonas piscicida. The sequence goes on along the minus strand of NZ_CP021646.1, from coordinate 4,022,478 downwards.
ACATGAACTGGAGTATGACCGTACTTTACATATTCACACTATGGTTGAGCGTTGTGCTGAGCTTTACCACGATAAAGTTGCTGCAAAATATGACGATGAGTCTATTACTTATGGTGAACTAAATACAAGAGCTAACCAGCTGGCATATTGTCTCGTGGAGTTGGGGCTAAAAAATAACGAACTAGTCGGTATCTGTTTAGAACGCTCCGTTGAGTCTTTAATCGCAATGACCGCGATCCTAAAAGCGGGGGGGCGTATTTACCATTAGATCCTGACTACCCCAAGAACGCTTGGAATATATGTTTGAAGACACACAGTTAAATCTTGTTATTAGTGCCAAAACGTTGCAATCAAAATTACCAGCTAATTCACATACAATGATTTGCTTAGACTCATTTGGAGAAGAAAAGTGGGATCTACAACATTTGTCTTCCCTACCGAGCACTAACCTTCATCACCCAGAGTTACTTCCTAGCGAGCAGCAGCTTGCTTATGTTATCTATACTTCAGGCTCCACGGGTAAACCTAAAGGCGTGGCAGTAACACATAATAATGTCGTTAGCCTTGTCGAAGACAATAAAAATATCGAAGTATTACCATCAGATGTTATGGCTCAGGCATCCAACGCCGCTTTTGATGCCGCGACCTATGAATTTTGGGGAGCATTGACTAAAGGCGCGATGATATGTGGGGTAAACAAAACGACACTACTTTCTCCTGAACTTTTAAAAGCGCAAATTGAACAAGATAAGATTACAGTTATGTTTGTTACTACGGCGTTGTTTAATCGTATTGCAGACGAGCAACCTGATACTTTCCAATCGCTGAGAAAGGTTTTATTTGGTGGAGAAGCGCACTCTCTAAAAGCGATTGGAAACATTCTATTGGGTAAATCGCCACAGCAATTAGTACATGTTTATGGGCCAACAGAGACAACGACATTTGCGACAGCGTTTAATTTCGATTGCAATGAGTTTCGCCGCTACGCGAGTGCGCCAATCGGCAAGCCATTGAGCAATCATAAGTGTTATGTACTAAACCCGCAGTTAGAGCCTGTACCTGTTGGTAGTGTTGGTGAGCTATATATCGGCGGAGATGGTGTTGCGTGTGGATACTGGCAACGCGAAGCCTTAACTGATGAGCGCTTCATTCCTAACCCTTTTAATCACAGTGGTGCAGCAACGCTCTATAAAACAGGGGATACGGTACGTTACCTAAGTGATGGTAATATTGAATTTGTTGGTCGTGTTGATAACCAAGTAAAGATCCGAGGCTTCCGCATAGAGCTAGATGAGCTCAGTACAACACTACAGTCTTGCCCTATATTAAAAGACAGTACTGTCATCGTCAGAGAAGATGAACCTGGTGACAAAAAGTTAGTGGGCTATATTGTTTATCGTGATGATAGTGAAAGTAATTTAGACGAAGTAATCAAATATTTAAAATCCAAACTGCCTAGCTATATGGTACCAACATTGTTTGAGGAGCTTGAAAGTATCCCATTAACAGTGAACGGGAAAGTAGATAAAAAATCGCTGCCGAAGCCAACACTTACAGGACAGAATCAGAGCCACTTTGAAGCACCACGTAACACCAATGAAAAGATACTCTGCGAAATTTGGCAAGAAATTTTGAGTCTTGATAAAGTGGGGATCCATGATAACTTCTTTACTTGTGGCGGTGACTCAATTATTTCAATTCAACTGGTATCTAAAGCAAATCGACAAGGTATTAGCATTAATACAAGGGATATATTTGAAGCACAAACAATCGCTGAACTTGCAAAGAAGTGTGCTGAAAATGATACGGTATCCTCTAGCAAAGTGAGCAGTGGCAAACTGACACTTCACCCAATCCAAGCTAATTTCTTCTCAACACAACATACAGATCATAATCACTTCCATCAATCGGCATGTTTGAGTGTACCAACAGATTTTGATATTAAGTTTATGGATGAATTTGTTTCAGCTTTATACCAACGACATGATGTGTTGAGGTTAACTTTTGCAAAGCAAGATGAGAAGTGGCAGGGCAAGTTTGCACACATGGATACTGCCAAATTAAGTCAGGTAGTTAAGCAGGTAAACTTAGACACACGTGATGGTGAGTTAGCAACGCGTTATGAAGAGATAGGCTTTGAGTTTAAATCATCATTTGATATTTCATCGGGGCCGCTCCTTAATATCGTGTATATTGATAGCCAAGAACCTGAAAACAGACGCTTATTAATTATTATCCATCACCTTATTGTGGATGGTGTCAGCTGGCGGATCTTATTAGAGGATTTGAATTCGGCTTATCAACAGTATTTGGCTGATGGCAGTGTGTCTCTTACAGCTAGTGGCACTTCTTACAAAGATTATGCGGCGATGTTAAGCAATCAAGATAGCCAGCAGCGCTTTGAATCAGAAAAGCAATACTGGCTACATCAATTGCAAAATGGTGATCTAGTACTTCCATATCAAGATACTGATTCCAGTGATACTTATGCAGGAGCTGCAAATCAAGAGGTTGTTGTAGATGCTAAAACAACACAGTCACTATTAGGTCAGAGCAATGCACCATTTAAAACCAAAGTGAACGAGTTGCTCCTAAGTGCGCTTACACTTGCGTTTAACCGCTGGTGTGGTTCTACCGCGATCAATGTCACACTTGAAGGTCATGGGCGAGAAGAGTTTCATGAAAATGTAAGTTTGTCTCAAACAATGGGCTGGTTCACGAGTATGTATCCTGTCCTGCTTAGTCACCAAGATTGTAAAGCCAGTGGTGGTCTTGGAAATCTTATTTGCTCAGTTAAAGAGCAGCTAAGAAAAGTACCAAATAATGGGATAGGTTTTGGTGCGCTTAGCTATATATTTGACGACCAAGATATTAAGCGTGCGAGTGAGCAACATGAAAATAGCATCTTATTTAACTACCTAGGACAATTTGATCAACAAGCTGGTGAGCAAGCATTATTCAAAGGCGCAGGGGATTTTACCGGCGCAGATATTAGTGCCCAACATACTCGTAGTCATTTATTGGATATAAATGGCATGGTGTTTAATGGCAAGTTGAAGTTCCAAGTAAACTATCATGCAGAAAAGTTTGATAATGCAGAAATTAAGAAATTTTGTTCATTTTTCGAATCTGCACTGATGGAAGTCTCGGCGTATTGTGAGCAGCCTAATGTAGAAAGATTAACACCGGCGGATTTCCCTTTATGTCAATTGAGTCAAGGTGAATTAGATACGCTACAGTCTCGTTATACTAATATCGCAGAGTTATATCCTGTGACCAGTATGCAAGCGGGATTGATTTATCATGGACTGTTAAATACTGAGAAAGATTCTTATATCAATCAGCTAACCATTGAGTTTAAAGGCAAGTTTGAGATAGAACTGTTTAAAAAAGCGTGGTTAGCCGTGATCCAGCGGCACAATATCTTAAGAACGGCGTTTGTTGGGTTAGATCGTGAAACACCATTGCAGCTTGTATCTGAGTCAATTCAAATGGATTGGACACACCTAGATTGGAGTACCAAAAGTGCAGCTGAGGTAGAACATGAATTCGCTGATTTGTTGCAAGAAGACAAACAGCAAGGGTTTGACTTTTCAGTTCCTGGACTAATGCGCTTTTTCACAATTAAGGTTAATGCAACCTGCTATAAGTTTGCATGGACTCATCATCACACACTGATTGATGGTTGGTCACAGCCAATTTTATTTGGTGAGGTGTTTAGTGCCTATCAGGCTTTTGCAGCCAATCAACTACCTGAGTTTGTTGGTGAAGCTAACTATAAAGAGTACATCAAGTGGTGTGTTGAGCAACCCCTTGATGAAGCGAAACAGTTTTGGTCTGAACATCTCAAAACACTAGAATCACCAACACAACTGGGCATTGAGAAGAGAGAGGGTGATGATACCTCCGTAGCCATTGCTGAGCAGAGAAAGTCGTTAACCACAGAGCTTACAAGCCAATTAAAGAGGGTTGCGGGCGAGGCACAAGTTACATTGAACACTTTAGTTCAAGCTGCTTGGGGTTATTTACTGCATCGCTATAGTGGTAACGATGACGTTATATTTGGCGAAACGGTTTCTGGGCGCAATGTTGAAGTCGATAACGTTGATAAAATGGTCGGTTTATTTATCAAGACGTTACCTTCAGTTGTGTCGTTCACAAATAACACTCGTGTCGATCAGTGGTTAAAAGAACTGCATGAGAATCAGAACAAACGAGATAAATTCAGTTACCTATCACTCACGCAAATTAAAGAATGTAGCCAATTTGATCCGATTGCACCGCTGTTTGATGTTGCAATGGTATTCGAAAACTATCCTATCGCGGATGCTCCTGAGCTTGGTCAGCAAGAGAGTGAATTTGAAATCTCAGGCTTTAATGCAAAAGCACATGCACACTTTGGTATGAGTTTGATCGTCGCACCAGGCGAGGCTTTGACATTTGAATTAAATTATTCAGAGCAAAAATATGAAGCTCATTATGTTCAGACGTTACTGGATCATCTTGAAACCATTTTAGCTGGCATTGTAAATAACTTAACAGCCAACGTCAGCGAGCTACCATTACTGACCGCAACTGAGCTGGATGCAGCGGTAATATCATCGGATAATGCCGCTGAAACTGTACCAGATATGACGGTACACAGCTGGTTTGAACAACAAGTTGCACGGCACCCAACTCGTCCAGCTCTGCAGTTGCATGATGAGGTCATGAGTTATCAAGCTTTAAATATCGCGGCAAATCGATTTGCCGGGTATCTACAAGCCCATGGCGTTAATGCACAGAGTAAAGTCATTATTCACTGTGAGCGTTCGTTTGAAATGATCGTTGCGGTTTTAGCCGTTTTAAAAGCGGGAGCATCTTATGTTCCTCTTGATGTATCTTACCCTGTTGAGCGCAAAGATTATGTGATTAATGATTCTGGAGCTGCAGTTATTATTACACACTCAGCGCTAGAGGAGACGTTACCGACTCATTCTTGTGATGTCGTTCGTGTCGATAATTTATCTGAATTAACTGCGGCCTATTCCGAGTGTAATACCGTTAGTGAACGCACTGGTGCGACGCCAAATGACCTTGCATATGTTATTTATACTTCTGGCTCGACTGGCAATCCAAAAGGTGTGTTGATTGAGCATGCGTCAATGTTAAATTTAGCTCGCCAACAGACTGGTTTGTTTGCAGTTGATCAGCAAAGTAGAGTGTTGCAGTTTGCATCGCTGAGCTTTGACGCCGCTGCATGGGAATTACTAATGGCATTATGCAATGGTGCTTGCCTGTGCTTGATTGACGCTCACACATTGATGAACCCAGATCTAATGGCTCAATACCTTTGCGACCAAGAGATCACACATGCTACGCTGCCTCCAGCGCTGCTAGTAAACCTAGCATCAGAGCAATTTAGTCAATTAGAAACTTTGATTGTGGCTGGTGAAGCCATATCAAAAGAGCAGGCAATCATTTGGTCAGAAGGACGGAAATTATTTAATGCCTACGGACCAACGGAGAATACAGTGTGTATTTCTGTTGGAGAAATTACCACTGATAATGTGCATATTGGACGCCCAATTGGTAATGTTGAGTGCTTTATTCTTGACGCATACCAAAGGCCAGTGCCGGCCGGTTGTGTCGGAGAGCTATATGTTGGTGGTCGAGGCCTTGCGCGAAGCTATTTAAACTTACCCGAAGTTACTGCTGAGAAATTCCTTCCACTTCCGACTAATGTGAAGGGAAGTAATTCGGAGCGAGTATATCGTACTGGTGATTTAGTTAGGCTCAACTTTGAAGGTAATCTTGAGTTTATAGGAAGAGTTGATAGCCAAGTCAAAATAAGAGGCTTCAGAGTGGAGCTAGGTGAGATAGAGAGTGTCATTAATAGCTTTGACTTCATTGCAAATAGCGCTGTTCTATTGGCACAGGGAGAGTCACATGACAATAGATTGATCGCCTTTATCGAGACGACTGAAGCGCTGACAAATGCAGCAGATGATGTCTTCATCTTGTTGGAAGCTAAGTTACCGCCTTACATGCTGCCTTCAACTATTAATGTGCTTGAAGCATTGCCTTTAAACCATAATGGCAAAGTTGATCGCAAAGCCCTCAGTCAAAAAATACAAAGTGAACCGAGCACGCTGGAGTATGAAGCGCCAAAGTTTGAAATTGAAGCACAATTGATAGCGCTGTGGCAAAGCTTGCTCAATAAGCGCAATATTGGGATAAAAGATAACTTCTTTAAGTTGGGTGGAAACTCTCTGTTAGCCATGCGGTTAAGAGAAAAAATTGTTCAAGAGTTGGAAATTGAGGTTTCAGTCACAGACATCTTTAACTACCCAACGGTGGAGCAATTGGCAGGTTTCATCCTTCATGAACACAAAGATAATCCATTAGTAAATACGGCGCTGATTCAGTTTACTGAAGAAGGTAGCGGCAATGTCCCAATCGCAGTTGTCGGCATGTCCACTCGCTTCGGTAACACACAAAACTTTGAGGAGTTTTGGTCGTTGCTTGAGTCAGGACATGAGGCTATCGAAGAGTTGACTGATGAGCAGCTACGAGCAGCAGGTATTTCAGAGAAGCTAATTGGTAACCCAGAGTATATTAGGAAAACTTTCCGTTTTCAGGGAATGGAGATGTTTGATGCGGAGTTCTTTGAATTTAGCGAACGACAGGCTGAAATGACAGATCCACAACACCGAGTGCTGTTGGAGTGTGCATATGAAGCTATGGAAATGGCTGGATACCCAAGTGAACCTGAATCAGGAAGTGTGGGTGTTTTTGTTGGCAAGAGCGACAATATTGGGTGGATCCAAAAGATGATGTCGCAAAGTCATGGGCATAATGCCGTTGATGGCATGGAAGCGATGAAAGCATCATCGGGCGCTTTCTTATCGACTCAGCTTTCTTACAATCTGAACCTTACTGGACCGAGTGTTAATATCAATACGGCTTGCTCAACGTCACTTGTTGCAGTTCACCAAGCATGTAAAAGTATTCAAAATGGTGAATGCACGATGGCCTTAGCGGGAGGAGTTTCTATCTCGGCTATGGAGCCTGCTGGCTATGTTCATCAAGAAGGCTTTATCACCTCAAAAGATGGACATTGTTGCCCGTTTGATGAGAGCGCTAGCGGGACACGAGTAGGACAAGGTGCTGGTATGGTGTTACTAAAGCGCTTAGATCTTGCTATTGAGGACGGTGATACCATCTTCGCAGTCGTCAAAGGCTCGGCTGTAAATAACGATGGGTCGCTAAAGCCTGGCTATACAGCACCGAGTGTTGAGGGGCAAGCTAAAGCAATTGCGAGTGCAATGACAGTGGCAGGTGTTGAACCTAGCACGATAGGTTTTGTTGAAGCACATGGTACAGGCACTTATTTAGGAGATCCGATAGAGGTTCGAGCGCTTAACCGAGCATATAAGAGTGTAGCTGGCAAAGAACTAGATACACAGTCGATCGCGCTGGGTACGCTCAAAGCCAATATCGGCCATTTGGATACAGCAGCTGGTGTAGCTGGATTTATACATGCCGTTTGTGCACTTAATTATAAGAAAATATCTCCAAATATTAATTTTAACAGCCCGAATCCTGAACTTGATCTACAGTCGACCCCATTCTATTTAGAGAATGAATTACGCGAGTGGAAAGGTGGTGTGGAGCCGAGAAGAGGTGCTGTAAGCTCCTTTGGAATTGGTGGAACGAATGCACATGTCATTTTGGAAGAGTTTGAAGAATCCGGTGAGGACAGAAGCCGCATGAAATATCACGTACTACCTCTATCAGCAAAATCTCCAGAGGCGTTAATTGAAAGTAAGGGGAGATTGTCTGCATACATCAATAGCCATGCGGGTATTGATGTGGCGAATATTGCGTATACTCTGCAGCAAGGCAGAAAACCTTACCAGTATAGGGATGCGTTGATCGTTACGTCGGCATCTGAAGCGACTGAATTATTACAAGCAACAGCTCAAAAAGTACATCGCGCAGCGCCTCGTGAGCTGGCCTTTATGTTCCCAGGGCAAGGTGCACAATATACAGGTATGCTACTGTCTCTATATCAGTCTAGTGATGAGTTTAAACTGCGACTAGATGAGTGTATCGCGCTATTTAATCCATACTTAGACAGTGACTTGTACGAAGTCTGCTTTGATCCCAAAAAAGAAACGTTATTAGATCAGACTAACTACACTCAAGCTGCGTTATTTAGTATTGAATACGCGTTAGCACGTCACCTTATGACTCTTGGTATCAAACCGAGTGCGATGATAGGCCATAGTATAGGGGAGTACGTGGCTGCATGTCTTGCAGGTGTGTTCAGTCTAGAAGATGCGATTCATATCGTGGCGAATCGTGGTAGGTTAATGCAGAGCATGCCAACAGGTAATATGGTGTCGATTAAATGTACGGCTCAGCAAGCTAATGAGATTGCGGCTCAGTTTAATTTATGTGTAGCTGCAACAAATGCAAAAGAGAGTATCGTGCTATCAGGCGACAGCGACTCTATATCTCGTTGTCTAGCGTCTCTTGAAGCAAACTCAATTAAGTACAAGAAATTAAAAGGTGATAGAGCATTCCATTCTCGTCATACTCACTCAATCCTGATGGAGTTTAAGTCTGTTTTTGATGGCGTTTCTCTACAAGCCCCTGTATTACCTTTTATTTCCAATGTGAGCGGCGACTGGATCACACAGGATCAGGCTATGACAGCTCAATACTGGGTTGAGCAACTTGCTGGGGAAGTGCGCTTTGCCAGTGGGATTGAAAGTTTGATGAATCGTTATCCAGAGCATGCACTATTAGAAGTTGGGCCTGGGAAAACGCTAGCGGGTTTGGTCTCAATGCATCTTCCTGAGCTAATAGAAAGTGTAGTACCTTTTGTATCATTAGCGGATAACCACAGTGAAGGCGAAGAGTTAGTCGCGAATGTAATGGCTAAACTTTGGTCAATTGGTGCTCATATCGATTGGTCAGTTTGCTATCGTGGTGAGAAAAGAAGACGCATTCCTTTGCCGACGTATGCGTTCCAGAGAAAGCGGTTTGAACCACAAATACAGCAAGAGATACACAGTGCACACACCAATCAAAACAATAAGTTAGACTTTAGTAAGTGGTTCTATGCACCTAATTGGCTGCGCAAGCCAAACCAGCCTAGCCAAGTAGATGGCCATAGATGCTTATATATTCATGATGCTAAGCATGATCCATCTCTACATATTGCGCAGTTAACAAGGGCAAACGTAGAAGTTGTTCAAGTAATGGGTGCTCAAGCAACGAGGCAAATCGGTGATTCAACATTTGAGGTTAACTTAGCATCTGAGCAAGGAATGGTTGCACTATTCACACTACTAGAAAAACAGCACTTTGATCATATTGTCATGCCTGTGGGCTTTAGTACGCAGGAAAGTAGTGCGATGTTGTCCTATGAAGCACGTTTACAAAACGACTTCTACCCTGCATTTTTCATGTTTAAAGCGCTTGCAGAAATTCACAGGCCAGACTTGAAAGTCACGCTGTTAACAGCTGAAGCATTTGAAGTCGTGGGTTATGAAAATAACAACGCAATTGCTGCGATGCTCCCTGCATTGTGTAAGAGTGCAACTGCTGAACTCGTGAATATTGATGCGGGTGTGGTAGATATAGAAAACACGCAGGCTTCATTCAGTCATAGTTGGGTAGATGAATTAGGCCGCGTGTTCAGTAACGATAGAATTGTCGCGCTTAGAGGAAAAAATCGTTATGTTGAGACCTACTCGCAGGTAGATGTTTCAAGTTCTGCGTCCAATCTTAGCCAAGTAAAAGAGAATGGTACTTATATCATTATCGGTGGATTAGGTGGGATGGGATTGGCGGTTGCAGAAGAGTTAGTTTCCAAGGCAAGTGTAAACCTTGTTCTCACAACAAGAACTCAATCTACAATTGCTGATTTACAGACAAGACTTGAACCACAGGCATATCAGCGCTTACAAGACGTTAATGATAGTGCGATGTCTTGCCAGATTAGCGCACTTGATGTCGCCGACAGTCAAGCATTTGAAGCCTTTGTTGCTGATTGTATTGCGACAACAGGCACGATTGACGGGATTATATACTGTGCGGGGGTGCCTGGCGCTGATAAGCCCATCGCTGAGTTAGATATTGCAGAGTTACAAGCGGTTATGGCAAGTAAGGTCTCAGGGCTAATCAACCTAGAAATGGTAATTAAACGCCATGAATTGCAGCCCAACTTCATTACCTTGATGTCATCATTACAAACCGTGGTGGATACCCATAAAAACCGGGTTGATTATGGTGCTGCAAATAGTTTTGTTGATAACTTTATCGCGCAGCTATCTGAAGCAATACCTACGTGCCAAATCCAAGTAATTAATTGGAACACTTGGAGTGAATCGGGTATGGCAGTGAACGCTGTGTCGGAGCAATCTTTGGAAGTCAACATTGCTGAAAAAGTCGTAAATAGCATTTCAAATAGTGAAGGTCGAAGAGTTTTCGCAACGGCCTTAAATAGTGGCTATCAGCGTATTGCTATCTGCGCTACTGACTTATCAGAATTGAAAAATCTTGAAAAACAAGCTTTGAAAAAAGCACAGTCTAAGCAGGAACAACAACTAACCTCGGATGAGGCTGCCGAAATCTTTGATAGTATATTGTTTGATATTCTTGGCTGTCAGGAAGTAGATTTACGTCAGAATTTCCATGCGTTAGGCGGGGACTCTTTGGCTGCTATTCGCTTAAATGCGCAATTTGCAGAGCGCCTTGGCGTCGATATTTCAATGGCGGAGATCATGGAATCACAAAGCATGTTGTCCTTATTTGACAGCATAAACCAAAAGCTAGGTGACTCTGTACAGAAAAGACAAACCATTGAGAGTGTGGAAAAGTTGTATGGCCCACTTACTTTTGCACAGCAACGCCTCTGGTTCATAGATGAAATGGAAGGTGGAAGCTCTGCATATAACCAAGCTTGGGCTATCAAATTAACAGGTGAGCTAAATACGGTTGCTATGGAAAATGCAATCAAGTCAGTGATTGAACGCCATACAATCCTAAGAACAACGTATCACCAGGGTGATGAAGCCTTTCAACAAATTAATGAAAAGTTCGAATTTGAGTTGGCACTAGTTGATATTAGCAATGTAAACAAAGCGCATAGAGATGATGAAATCGAGCGCATAATTAATGAAGAGCAACGCCTACCATTTGTACTTTCTCAGGATCTCATGGTGAGGTCAAAGTTACTTAGACTGGGACAAACAGAACATGTCTTGCTGTTTTCACAGCATCATATTTGTACTGATGGTTTTTCAATGAGTCGTTTATTTGAGGAGTTAAGCTTCTACTATAACGGCTTCCTGAGTGGTAATAAGCCGGCTTTACCAGCACTTCCTATTCAGTATATGGACTATGCTTACTGGCAGCGTGAACATATGCAAGGTGAGACGTTTGCGGCTGAGCTTGAATCTGTGTGTGAAAGGTTGAGAGGAGCACCTCAGGTACATAGTCTTCCTTTAGATTTCCAGCGACTAAATCAACAGAGTTATCGTGGTGATAAGTGGATCAGTAATCTAGACATTACGCTATCTAAAAAGCTCCATGCCCTGGCAAAATCGACAAATACGACCCTATTTATGGTGATGAATAGTGCGCTTTCTATACTCATTTCAAAACTTGGGACAGAAAATGATGTGGTCATTGGTACTCCTGTAGCTAACAGAGGTGAGCAAGAGACCATGCCATTGATTGGGTTTTTTGTGAACACAATGGCTATTCGTACGCAAGTTGATGTTGAGCAATCATTTACTGAACTACTGACACAGGTTAAAGAGGAATGCCTTCATACATACGAAAATCAACATATTCCTTTTGAGTTAGTAGTTGAAAAAATTAACCCAGAGAGAAGCTTGGGGTACCATCCTTTGGTACAAATTTTATTGGTTGTACAAGATAAGAATGTGGGTGATCTACAGTTAAATAACCTTGATATTGAACGTATGTTACCTAGTGAAGCTTATAGTAAGTTTGACTTAAGTGTAAATGTGACCGATCACGATGATGGCATAGAGGTTTGCTGGGAGTACGCGAAAGATCTGTTTGCTGAGTCTAGTGTGGCACGTTTTACCAAACACTTTATCACTTTGTTAAATAATATTGTGGAAAATCAATCTCTTTCAATAGCTGAGCTGTCTTTGATTAGCCCAGAAGAGCAAGTTGAGTTATTGTCTTTTGCCCAAGGAGAGGTGATAGAGTTATCTAAAGAGCCGACGATCCACGCATTATTTGAACAGCAAGTCCAGAAAACACCAGATGCGACTGCTGTGAGCTACGATGATGACACGCTAACTTATGCAGAACTTAATAACCGAGCGAACCAATTAGCGAGTTACTTGAAGCAAAAAGGAGTTGAGGAAAATAAATATGTAGCGTTGTACATGGATCGCTCCGTCGAGTTGGTGGTAGCAATCTGGGCTGTGTTAAAAGCTGGTGGTGCATATATTCCTTTGGATGTGTCAACGCCAAGTGAGCGCTTAGCTACGATCCTGATTGATAGTCAGCCTGTCTGTATTTTGACTCAGCAGCACCTATATGATTTGGTCGCTCCATGCTCCGATCTTCCAGTGATCGCGCTCAATGAACAAAGGCTACAAGCTGAGCTTATGAGTTATACTACTGTAAATCAGTCAATTAACTCTCAGTCACCGGATAGTTGTGCCTATGTTATTTACACCTCTGGCTCGACAGGCACACCAAAAGGCGTTGTTTGTACTCATAGAGGACTTATTAACCGTATTGATTGGATGCAAAATGAATTTAAATTACATCAAAGCGATGTCGTGTTGCAAAAAACACCTTATAGTTTCGATGTATCTGTTTGGGAGTTTGTATGGCCTCTTACTTCGGGTGCTAAACTTGTCGTGATGCGACCAGAGGAACACAAAGATCCAGAACAAATCCGTCAGTTAATCCAAGCAAAGCAAGTAACTACTTTACACTTTGTGCCCTCAATGCTGAATGCGATGTTAAGTGCTGATGCGTGGCATGGGTGTGATTCTGTTGCCCGTGTAATTTGTAGCGGAGAAGCTTTACCCATAGAGCTGCAAAATACTTTCTATAGCAAAGCAAAACAGGCTTCACTACATAATTTATATGGCCCAACAGAAGCATCGATAGATGTGAGCTTTTGGCACTGCCCGAATGATATATCGGCAAAGACGGTTCCGATTGGTAAACCTATCCAAAATACGCAGCTGATCATTTTAGATGAGCACCAGCGACTTGTTCCTCACGGTGTTGTTGGTGAGCTGTATATTGGTGGTGTTGGTCTTGCGAGAGAGTACCTCAACCGACCAGAGTTAACGGCTTCGACTTTTATTGCTAATCCATATCCTAGCTTGAACACAGAGCGATTATATAAGTCAGGAGATCTTGCATATGTTAATCAACAAGGGCAAATCGAATATGTTGGACGTATCGATGATCAAGTGAAGATCCGAGGGCTTCGTATCGAATTGGGCGAAATTGAGTACCATTTAAACAATATTGAGCAAATATCTAAAACCACAGTGCTTGCGAGACAGGATCTGTCAGGTAACACCCGACTGGTTGCATACTACAGTGTGGTTGGCAACGCAGAACTTACAAATGAACAACTACATCAAGCACTTGTTGCGGTGTTACCTGAATATATGGTGCCAGCAACTTTCGTGCTGATGCAGCAATGGCCGCTAACTGTAAGTGGTAAAGTAGATAAAAAGCAATTGCCCAACCCTGTGATGCAGACAGCATCGGAATATCTTGCTCCGCAGACGGATGTCGAAAAAGTACTTAGCAGTATTTGGGGGGAATTGTTAGGTATTGAAAAGGTAGGTATTAAAGATAACTTTTTCTCGCTGGGCGGAGACTCTATTTTATCCACTCAAGTCGTGGCTAGAGCGAAAAGGGCTGGTTTAACGTTTACAATTAAAGATATGTTTAATTATCAAACGATCCAAGAGCTTGCTCCTGTAGTGATGAGTAATGCTGCAATTGTTATCCCTCAAGAAGCGGTCGTTGGAGAGCAGTTACTCACACCAATTCAAAAACAATTTCTTGAGAAGCATTTAGCTAACCCAAATCACTATAACCAGGCCGTATTATTAAATGCTCCAGAGGGAATGCAGCTATCTGAGCTAGAAACAATTGCAAAAAGTGTAATATCTAGGCATGATGTACTACGTCTGAAGTTTGGATTTGAACAAAATCAATATTGTTATATCCCCGAGTCTGATATTGATATTTCTACTGTTGTACAGGAAGTTAGCTTTACTGAGATTGCTGATTCGGAGCAAGCAAAAGCAATTGAGCTTTTCTGCGGGGGTCTGCAAGAGTCTCTGAATATCAACAGTGGAGAGACATTTAAGCTTGCTTTAATCCATCTTGGAAATGGCCGCTTGAAGCTGTTTATCTTGGGACATCACTTAATTATCGATGGTGTTTCATGGCGGATAATCATGGCGGATCTAGAACAAGCTTGGGAAGATTTGAAATCTGGTAATGATGTGTTATTGTCTGATAAGACAACTTCTTATCAGTTTTGGGGTCAGACGCTATCTGACTATGCATGTAGTGATGATTTGCTAAGCCAACGTGAATATTGGATTGATCAGCTAAGTAAATATGAGCAGCACAATATCGAGTGTTTGGCTGATACGCAGGACAGCAATATTAGTACCGCAAGCTTTGCTGTTTCTGAGGAAGACACTGCACAGCTTGTAGATTCCGCTAATAGTGCATATAGAACAAAAGTGCATGAGTTGATTATAGCGGCTGTATTTAGTGCATTTCGACAATGGTCTGACGCTGAAACCTTACGTGTGGATATTGAAGGCCATGGGCGGGAAAATATTGTCGATGGGATTGACCTAAGTGATACGGTAGGCTGGTTTACGTCAATCTACCCATTAATGTTAAATGCACCGATGAATGAACCTGTTGGTGAGTTGATTAAGTTAGTTAAAGATTCGTATAGAGGTGTGCCTGACAACGGCATTGGGTTTGGTGCCTTGCGTTATCTAGCAAATGACCATGAGATACAAGCGCTTGACGAAAGCACGAGTAGCTATAATGTCGTGTTCAATTATCTTGGGCAGTTTGACAACATTTCTTCGGCGAAATCAGCGTTTTCCTTTGCTGAAGAAAAAACGGGTCTATCTTCGAGTGCAGAAAATAAGATTGACGATTTTATCACTGTGAATGCTCTTATTTATCAAGGTAGGCTCAAGGTTGATGTGTCATCAATTAAAGTCGGTGAAGCACAATTAGCGCAATTGCTGTCATACCTAGAACAAAGTATCGAAACAGTGTTGCTGGCTTGTCATAGCAAACTAGCAGAGCAAGAGATGATTGCCGAATATAACGAGCTTGCACATTCGCTTCCTAAGCAAGTTGAAGCAATTGAAATTTAAAAACGGATAATAGATAAGCTGTTAATATGAATATCTTCAATTTACTAAAACAATTAAAAGAACGAGATGTCTCTGTTGGAGTAGAAGGGGAGAAGCTGAAAGTTTACGACCCTGAAAATAACTTAACACCTGAGTTGTTACAGAGCCTGAAAGAGAAGAAGCAAGAAATTATTCATTTCTTCAGTAACAGTGATGAGCTAACCAAGTCTGACTTTCCTTTAGCTGATCTCACGCGTGAGTTATTTACGGAAATTCATGCAGAGTATACCGATCTGCAGAGCATTATGATTGCTACACCAATGCAATCAGGAATGATTTTCCAAAGTCTAATGGATAAATCTAATGCTGCTTATACGGTTCAGCTATCAGGGGAGCTGGTCGGTGTTATCGATGAAAAGGCCTTTGAAGCAGCATGGGTTCACCTGATTGAGAGACATGAGATATTAAGAACTTGTTTTGTTGGACTTGGAGAAAAGCGTATTCATCAACTGGTCCGTAAAGCGGCTGCTTTTTCAGTCCAATATCATGACTTATCAAGCTATAATCGAGCGCTCGCATATGAGCAGCTTGATGCCATCAAACAGGCAGATAGAGAGCAAGGCTTTGACCTTAAAGTGCCTCCGTTGATGCGGGTGCAACTTGTTAAACTTGATACGGAGTTATATCAGTTTATTTGGTCATATCATCATGCTTTGCTCGATGGTTGGTGTAACCCTATTGTGATCCAAGAAGTTATGGCGTTTTATCAAGGAGTCGTGAATGGGACTCCAGTTATGCTCGGTGAACCTGCTAAATATGAAAACTTTATCCGCTGGTTGAAATCCAGAAATACAGATAAATCAAAACTATTTTGGCGGGAAACTTTATCTGGTTTATCTGAAGCTGCGCCTTTGCCATTTTTGAAACCTGCAAAGGCGCTTACTTCACACTATGAGAAATGTTCTTTTTCGCTGTCTGAAGAGCAAAGTCGTAACCTTGCGCAATTAGCCCAAAGAGAAAAATGCACAGTGAATGTACTGTTGCAATTTGCTTGGGCATACCTATTAAGCCAGTACTCGGCGCGCCAAGATGTGCACTTTGGGGTCACCGTATCAGGCCGTCCAGCGGAGCTGATTGGTGTTGAGAATATGCTAGGGTTATTTATTAACTCTATTCCCCTCTGCGTATCATTAGACAAAGCGTCAACGATTCGAGCTGTGTTAGACAATATTCATCGAACTAACATGGAATGTAACGAACATAGCTATTTGTCATATAGCGATATTCAAAAGCAGTCAGATATTCCTGCGAATAAACCGTTATTTGAAAGTCTCGTTATTTTTGAAAACTATCCTTCTGATGGGGTGACAGGTGATGACAGCTCAGTGAGGCTCACCCAATTAAACAGTGAAGAGGATACTAACTTTGCATTAACCTTATATGCGTCAATGGCTGAGAAATTGGAAGTTGACTTACATTTCCAAACCGCAAGAATATCCCTAGAGAATGTACAGAGTGTAGTGGAGTATCTACGACAGATCTTAATCAGCTTAAGTCAGGTGTCAATGGAGGAGCTAATATCTGAAGTAAGCCTTATCCCGGTACCAAAAACGAAGGCTTTTATTGCTGGGGAAGCGAAAGAGATTAACGCTGAATCAGGGTTGTTGGCACAGTTTGAACATTATGTTGGAATGACACCAGACAAAGTGGCGGTGGTGTGTGATGGTCACGCTTTCACATACAAACAGTTGTCTGAGCGCATCAATAAAATGGCGAATATACTACATGCACAAGGCCTTGGTGCTGGCGATTTGGTTAGCGTTTATTTGCCAAGAAATATTGAACTGTTAACCTCTATGTTGGCAATTCAGAAAGTAGGAGCCGCTTATGTCCCACTTTCGACGAATTATCCAATTGACCGTATAGCCTACATGCTAGAACATTCAAAGGCTAAGCGTGTTATTACGAGCGGTGATTTAGCGCTGGAGCTTGAGATCTGCGCGGATAGGGTTTTAGATTTGTCTGCACCAAACGTAGTGACTGCGTTAGAAGGCAGCTCAATAGCCCTTAACAATGAAATTCAGCTTCCTGCACCTGATGATCTCATGTATGTGATTTATACCTCAGGATCGACAGGCAAGCCAAAAGGGTTTGTATCAGCCATAATAATGTCGCTAACTTTCTCCATGCAATGGAGCAGAGTCCTGGGTTGTCAAGCCAAGACAGGCTACTTGCGATCACCCCTATCAGTTTTGATATTTCAGTACTTGAGCTCTATTTGCCACTGTATGTTGGCGCAACTGTTCATATTGTCGATGAGAAAATAAGTAAAGATAGCGGTAAACTGGTAAGCTATATCGAGCAAAATCAGATCTCTTGTGTACAGGCAACACCAGCTACTTGGACGATGTTAGAAGGGCAATCAAACTGGTCTACAGTCCAGCCTATAAAAGCGCTTTGTGGCGGTGAAGCACTGCCTCCGCAATTAGCAACAAAAATGGTGTCTAGGTACGAGGAAGTTTGGAATATGTACGGTCCAACTGAGGCAACCGTGTGGGTTGGTGCACATCGTATTGACAATACTGATGCTATTTCAATTGGTACGCCAATACTCAATACTAAGTTTCATGTCTTGAATGACAAGCTAAAACCAGTAGTGCCAGGCATGAATGGAGAGTTATATATATCCGGGGCTGGATTAGCGAAGGGCTATTTGAACGAGCCGGAACTGACAACTGAACGATTTTTATCTTCTCCAGAATCTGGAGAGTTGATTTATAAAACTGGAGATGTTGTTCGACAGATCAGCAACAATGCCTATCAATACCTAGGGCGTGTGGATGAGCAAGTCAAAGTGCGTGGTTACAGGATTGAACTGGCAGAAGTGGAATCAGCGCTGATACAAAACGAATTAATTGAGTTCGTTGTGGTTAAAGCCGTATCAAATGGGGATGATTTCTCTCAACTGGTTGCCTATTGTGAATTAACCCCAGCAAGTAATGAGTATGACAACCTAGACTTACTTCAAAAAGTTAAAGCTCATCTCAATGAGGCTTTGCCTGAATATATGCATCCAGCTTACTTTGAAATTATCGAAAATTGGCCGCTTACGCCAAGTGGTAAGGTAGACAAAAAGGCATTACCTAAACCAGAGATCTCGCTTGCTTTAGAAGAGTATGTTGCGCCTAATACAGACACTGAGCATGGCTTGGTCTCTATGTGGTCAAAGTTACTTAAATTAGAGCCTTCAAAGATAAGTGTTACCAGCAGTTTCTTTCTTTTAGGAGGCAACTCTTTGCTACTGATGCGCTTAGTATCACGACTTAGGGAACAATTCTCTGTCGATATTGAACTAGAAGAAGCAATGGAACTATCTAGCATTCGATTATTGGCTGAGAAAGTCGATGACTATCAGAAAAGTAACGCACTTTCAGACATCAGTAAGGTATCGGATGTATTGGCAGAAGATGAAGTGGAAGAAGCTATATGATAGAGAATCTACTACAAAGAGTTAAGGAACAAGGGATAAAGTTATACCTAGATAACGAAGGTGCCTTAAAACTAAGAAGAAAAACGAACGCGACAAACGACCAATTAATTGCAGAAATAAAAGAAAAAAAAGCACAGATTATCGATTGGCTTAAGGTTTCAGCAAAGGCAAATGACAAAATAGCAAGAGCTGAACATATTGATAACGAAGCGCCAGCATCTTTTGCTCAGCAGAGAATGTGGTTGGTTAATCAATTAGAAAGCAGTGATGCACATTATAATATGACTGACGCATTGCATATTAATGGCACCATAGACTTATCTGTGATTGAACAGACCTGTTATGAGATTATTAAACGACACGAACCTCTCAGAACCGTTTTTTTTGAAAGAGATGGGCAGGTGTGGCAAAAGGTATTAGACGAGTTTCATTTTCAAGTTACTCGTTTTGACTTTACTCAAGAAAGTGAAAATGTGGACAACCTAGTTTCTGAGTGTGTGAAGCAGTTTTCGTTACAAGCTTTCTCTCTTGAATCAGACTTGATGTTGAAAGTTGGCTACATTGAGCTGCCAAGGAATAATACCGGTGAAGCGCAAGGAGTATTACTCTTTAATCTGCACCATATTGCTGGAGACGGATGGTCCAGAGGACTACTGCTTAAGGAGTTCAATCATCTCTATCAATCAATTCAGCAAGGAGAGCCAAGTCGGCTGATACCAAATGCACTTCGATACCTAGATTACTCGGTATGGCAAAGAGGGCTGTTCGAGTCATCAACAGTAGACTCTCAGAGGGCGTATTGGTTGAAGCAGCTTAATGAGTTGCCAGATGTGCATGCTTTGCCACTTGATCATCCTCGCCCACCGGTGCAGAGCTTTGATGGTAGTCGTGTTCAATTTGCTCTAGAAGCGCAGTTGAGCACGCAGTTGAAGGCGTTGGCTGTTGAGCAAAATGTAACACTATTTATGTTGCTTCACGCAGCGTTTAGCTTATTGTTATCTCGCTACTCGGATTGCACTGATATTGTGATTGGTACACCTGTGGCAAATCGAAGGCAGCAAGAGTTGGAGGGATTAATAGGCTGTTTTGTAAATACGCTTGTACTGCGTACCAATACATCTGAGAACGGGCGCTTTATTGATTACTTACATGATGTAAAAAAAGTCAATGTAAATGCACAAGCAAATCAAGATATGCCATTTGATTTACTTGTTGATGAGCTAAATCCGCAGAGAAGTCCTGCATACTCACCGTTATTTCAAATTCAGTTTAGTATGAATAATACTGAGTCGGTGAAGCCGAACTTAGCTAGCTCTTCTGTTTCCTCTGCGAATGTATCACGTAGTCTAGTAAAGTATGAACTTGCGCTACATGCCGTGGAGGATCGTGACGGACTGAATTTTAGATTTGAGTATAATACTTCAATATTCAAACAAGATACGATACAGCAACTACAAGCCTGCTTTGTGCAACTGCTTAAAAGTATTGTTGCGACGCCACAACAGGGTATTCATGAATTAACACTAGTTTCTGAATCTAACCAACATCATCTTTTGGTAGAGCTCAATGATACATCAGCACCAATAGCGCACGATGACAATGTCGTTGCAGCATTTACGCAGCAAGTTGCCGATAACCCACAACGTATAGCTGTGACTTATGAGGGAGAGTCGTTAACGTACCAGCAACTCGATGAAAGAGTGAATCAATTAGCAAACCATCTACAAGATAATGGTGTTGGGGCGCATAGTTATGTTGCTTTATATATGGAACGTTCGCTGGAAATGGTTGTTGCTATTTGGGCGATTTTAAAATCTGGTGGGGCCTATATTCCGATCGATCCGACATTACCCGCTGCAAGGGTAAGGGTTATATTGCAAGACGCGTCACCAGTCTTAGTTTTAACACAGAAAAGGTTTTACGGCTCACTGCCCTCATACCATCATAATGTTGTTTCTCTTGATGAGGATTCGGTGATACAAACCCTAAGTAGCTGCTCAGAGTCATTTGAAACTAATTCACTATTTCAGCAAGGGCAGGAAGCTTATATTATCTATACCTCAGGTTCTACCGGCGAACCAAAAGGAGTAATTTGCGAACACAAAGGCTTGTTTAATCGCATTGATTGGATGCAAAAAATGTATCAGCTGAACTCGGCTGATTGTGTGCTACAAAAGACACCATACAGCTTTGATGTATCGGTATGGGAGTTTATATGGCCGCTAATTACTGGGTGCCGTCTAGTCGTAGCAAAACCGGAGGGTCATAAAGAGCCGAGTTACTTGTCATCACTTATTCAATCACAAGAGGTAACGACATTACATTTTGTGCCCTCTATGCTTAATTTGATGCTTCAAGCTGGTGACTGGGAGCAATGCAGTACGGTTCGCCAAGTGTTTTGCAGCGGAGAAGCGCTATCAAGTGAATTACAAGCGCAGTTTTTTGCAACGGAGACAAAGTCTAAATTACATAATTTATATGGTCCAACAGAGGCTTCAATAGATGTTACTTATTGGGAGTGTGATAGCGCTGCTAATAAGGGGGCTAGTGTGCCAATAGGTAGACCTATACAAAATACAAGCTTAGTTGTATTAGATAAAAACGGAAAACTTGTTCCTTATGGTGCTGTTGGAGAGCTTCACATTGGCGGAATGGGATTGGCGGTAGGTTATCTAAACAAACCCGAATTAACAAAAGACAAGTTTATTCCAAACCCATTTCCACAGTTAAATGGTCCTAGACTTTACAAAACGGGTGATTTGGTTCGTTATAGCGAAGGCGGTAAGCTGGAGTATTTGGGTCGAATAGACCACCAAGTGAAACTGCACGGCTTAAGAATCGAACTTGGCGAGATTGAGTATCAGCTGGCTCAACATGACAAGGTTAATCAATGTCTGGTTATGGTTCGCGAGGACATTGTTAATCAGCCAAGATTGGTTGCGTATTTTGATAGTCCACACCCTGATATAGAAACACAATGTACAGAGTATCTAAAACAACAATTACCAAGTTATATGGTACCAGAAGTATTGATCAAGGTAACGCAATGGCCGCTCACTGCGAACGGCAAAATCGACAGAAAAAAGCTACCTGTACCTAACGTACCAGACACATTGAAGTATCTAGCTCCTGAAAACGAAATAGAAAGCCAATTACAACTTTTTGTGATGTCGATATTGCACTTAAATGAAGATCAAGTAAGCGCTAATGCTGACTTCTTTGAGTTGGGTGGTAATTCTTTACTGGCAATAAAGTTGATATCGAAGATTAACGAACAGTGGCAAATAAATATATCTAGTAAAGAAATCTTCAATACTAGAACCATAAGAGGATTGGGCGCAGAGATAGAAAAATATACTCTAGTATTGGCTTCCCAAATAATAACAAATAATACGCAAGTAGAGGAAAGTGGCTGGCTATGAACATTGTACAACTAATTCACCAAGCAAATAGCTCGGGTGTAACACTATTTTGTAAGTCTGGAAAATTAGGGTTTAGATTAAATAAGGGTTGTACTTTCCCACCAGAGCTAAAGCAAAGCATAGCGGATAACAAGCAAGCTATTATTGAATTTTTGACAGCCTATGAATCTTCGCCGAGCGTGGCGTTAAAGCCTATCACCCCAGTAGACAGAAACACAGATAAGCTCCCCCTGTCTTTTGCCCAACAGCGGCTATGGTTTATTGATAGTTTGCAAGGTAGCACTCCAGAGTACAATATGCCGATGGTATTTGAGCTGTCAGGCACGATTAGTCTGACGAGTATTCAGCAAGCCTTTCGTGAAATTATCGCGCGTCATGAAATCTTAAGAACCGTCTATGAAGAGCATGATGGTGAAGCATATCAAAAGATAAAAACAATATCTGAAGTCGAGTTTGCGATTCAGCAAAAAGACATCAGTGAACTCGATGAGCAAGATAAAGAAGCCGCACTTAAAGCATATGTGCGTGAGGAAGTAGGGAGACCGTTTAATCTATCCACAGAAGTGATGTTGCGGGTAAGTTTTATAAAGACCGCAGAAACATCAGGCGTACTGTTATTTAATATGCACCACATAGCGTCAGATGGATGGTCAATGGAAATCCTGATGAAGGAGTTTTTTGCACTGTATCATGCGCAAGAAGCAGGTGAAGCTAACCCCTTACCAGAACTCGCGGTGCAGTATGCCGATTATGCTCATTGGCAGCGTCACTATTTGGCACAAGAGCAGCTTGAAGGTCAGCTGGATTATTGGGAGCAGCAACTTGAAGGGTTACCTGCACTCCACAGTTTGCCATTAGATAAAGCAAGGCCGGCACAAAAGCAATATCAAGGTGAGCGAGTCACAGGAGTCTTACCCAAAGAATTGGCGCAAGCACTTCTGAAGATGGCGCAGCAATTCAAAATCACTCCGTTTATGCTATTGCATGGAGCCTTATCGTTACTACTGTCGAGACATGGAAACAGTAAGGATGTGGTCATAGGCACACCAATAGCGAATCGGGAGCAGCGAGAGCTGGCACCACTGATAGGGTTTTTCGTCAACACCTTAGTGCTAAGAGCGGATACTGGTCATAAGACGGTAGGTGAGTATTTAGCACACATAAGACAAGTTAATCTAGATGCACAAGCAAATCAGTCAGCGCCCTTTGAGCAAATAGTCGAGCGTTTGAAAGTGCCACGCAGTGGCTCACACAGCCCACTATTTCAAATCATGATGACGACCAATAGTGATTACGGTTTATCGAGTGATGCGGATAAAGCAGGGTTTAAGCTACCGGGTGTGACAGTCAAGGCATATAGCGGGGATAGTGTACAGGCGAAGTTTGATTTGGATATAGATATTCAAATTAACGACCAAGGCGTTACAGTACACTGGAACTATGATGTTAGCCTGTTTGATAAAGAACATATAGCCCAACTGAATGCGCATTTTGAGCGGCTACTGACAGGGTTAAGTGAAGCCAGTGCACAAACAGCAGTGAGTAGCTTGCCGTTATTATCGGAAGAAGAAGAGCACAAGCTGCTGTATACACTGAACGACACAGCAGTAGAGTATGATAAGTCGGCTTGTATTCATACGTTGTTTGAGCGTCAAGTAGACTTGATACCAGAGCAGGTAGCGGTAGCATTTGGTGATGAGGTTTTACAATATAAAACACTGGATGAGAAAGCAAATCAGCTAGCACATTACCTGCGCGCAGAGCATGGGATAGGGCCAGAGAGCTTAGTGGGTGTGTGCGCGGATAGGTCACTGGAGATGGTGATAGCGGTTTTAGGTATTTTAAAAGCAGGCGGTGCTTATGTGCCGCTAGACCCGAGTTATCCGCGGAGTCGTTTGGAGTATATGATAGCAGATGCGTCATTATCGGTGATAGTGAGCCATGGAGAGACGGCAGAGGCATTAGTGAGTTTTACCAAAACGCAAGTAAAGTTAGATGGATTTGCCTTAGGGGAGCCGCATCCATGCGATGCGTATCCACGCACTCGGCCACAAGAGGTCGGTGTGAGCGCATCGCATCTGGCGTATGTAATTTATACCTCAGGCTCGACAGGGCAACCAAAAGGCGTGATGATTGAGCATCAAAATACGGTTGCAATGTTGAATTGGGGCAAGCATTTTTATTCACAAGCAGAGTTGCAAACAGTATTAGCGAGTACTTCTTTAAGTTTTGATTTATCTGTTTTTGAATTATTTTTACCACTAAGTGTTGGCACAAAAGTAAGACTCGTTAAAAATGTATTAGAAGTAGTGACAGAGCAGTGTGTTCGGGATGTCACCTTACTTAATACAGTTCCTTCAGCTATCTCGGCCTTGCTAGATAATAATACTTATTTAGAGAAAATCCGGGTCATTAATCTTGCGGGGGAAGCATTACACAGTGAGCTTATCAACAAAATATTTGAACAATATACGGCGATTAGCGTTTGTAATCTATATGGTCCATCTGAAGATACGACCTACTCAACGGGGATCAGGTTTAATAATGCGGTACAGTCAACACCAAGTATTGGCCGCGTGATTTCAAATAGTATTGCGCTGATTTTAAATGAAGATGGCCAGCTATTACCTTACGGCTCTGTAGGAGAATTATATTTGGGAGGTGATGGTGTCTCTAGAGGATATAGGCATCAAGCTGAGCTAACGACAGCTAAGTTTGTTAGTAATCCATACTCCACAGTAGTACAGGGAGTTCAGGCTGCTCGGCTTTACCGTACTGGAGATTTAGTAAAGTACCTTCCTTGTGGTAATTTAGCGTTTCTTGGTCGAATTGATGATCAGGTGAAGATAAGAGGATTTAGGATAGAGCTTGGGGAAATCGAGTTTGAATTATCTCAACTTGCTGAAATCGACTCATGCCTAGTCATTGCGAAGCAGGTTGGAGAAGATAATCGCTTAATCGCATACCTAAAAGGCCACGGTGGCGACATCAATATTGGTGAAGTTAAAAAAGCGCTTCGTTTAGCATTACCTGAATATATGATGCCTAGCTTTTTTGTGGAAGTTGAGGATTGGCCATTAACACCAAATGGAAAAATTGACAAAAAGCAATTACTAGAAATTGAAGGTGTTGGTTTTAATGAAGAATACGTTACACCGCAGAGCCAAACTGAACTGGCACTAGTGGATATTTGTTCTGAATTGTTGGGACTTGAACAAAGTAAAATAAGTATTAAAGCAAACTTTTTTGAACTGGGAGGGCACTCCCTATTAATAATGAAGTTTGTAAGAAAAATTGAGGAAGTCCTGGGTATCACAATCTCAATGAATGCTTTTTTTGATGTGCAGACTCTGCAAGAGCTTGCTTCCCTATGTGAAATTATAGCGGTAAGTCAGTCTATCAACGAGGTAGATGATGTTGCCGAATACGAAGAGTTCGAGTTTTGAGATGAATGCATTAAACCTTATCCAGCAGTTGGCTAGACAAGACATTATTTTGCAAATGACAGAGAATGGATCGTTAACTGCTAAGGCCCCCAAGGGAGCCATCACAGCTGAAATAAGTGATCTTATAAAGCAAAATAAGAGAGAATTTATTGATTGCTTAACGCGCTTAGCGTCACTTCGTTCTCAAGTGGAAAGCAATTCGGTCATCCCAGTAGACAGAAACACAGATAAGCTCCCCCTGTCTTTTGCCCAACAGCGGCTATGGTTTATTGATAGTTTGCAAGGTAGCACTCCAGAGTACAATATGCCGATGGTATTTGAGCTGTCAGGCACGATTAGTCTGACGAGTATTCAGCAAGCCTTTCGTGAAATTATCGCGCGTCATGAAATCTTAAGAACCGTCTATGAAGAGCATGATGGTGAAGCATATCAAAAGATAAAAACAATATCTGAAGTCGAGTTTGCGATTCAGCAAAAAGACATCAGTGAACTCGATGAGCAAGATAAAGAAGCCGCACTTAAAGCATATGTGCGTGAGGAAGTAGGGAGACCGTTTAATCTATCCACAGAAGTGATGTTGCGGGTAAGTTTTATAAAGACCGCAGAAACATCAGGCGTACTGTTATTTAATATGCACCACATAGCGTCAGATGGATGGTCAATGGAAATCCTGATGAAGGAGTTTTTTGCACTGTATCATGCGCAAGAAGCAGGTGAAGCTAACCCCTTACCAGAACTCGCGGTGCAGTATGCCGATTATGCTCATTGGCAGCGTCACTATTTGGCACAAGAGCAGCTTGAAGGTCAGCTGGATTATTGGGAGCAGCAACTTGAAGGGTTACCTGCACTCCACAGTTTGCCATTAGATAAAGCAAGGCCGGCACAAAAGCAATATCAAGGTGAGCGAGTCACAGGAGTCTTACCCAAAGAATTGGCGCAAGCACTTTTGAAGATGGCGCAGCAATTCAAAATCACTCCGTTTATGCTATTGCATGGAGCCTTATCGTTACTACTGTCGAGACATGGAAACAGTAAGGATGTGGTCATAGGCACACCAATAGCGAATCGGGAGCAGCGAGAGCTGACACCACTGATAGGGTTTTTCGTCAACACCTTAGTGCTAAGAGCGGATACTGGTCATAAGACGGTAGGTGAGTATTTAGCACACATAAGACAAGTTAATCTAGATGCACAAGCAAATCAGTCAGCGCCCTTTGAGCAAATAGTCGAGCGTTTGAAAGTGCCACGCAGTGGCTCACACAGCCCACTATTTCAAATCATGATGACGACCAATAGTGATTACGGTTTATCGAGTGATGCGGATAAAGCAGGGTTTAAGCTACCGGGTGTGACAGTCAAGGCATATAGCGGGGATAGTGTACAGGCGAAGTTTGATTTGGATATAGATATTCAAATTAACGACCAAGGCGTTACAGTACACTGGAACTATGATGTTAGCCTGTTTGATAAAGAACATATAGCCCAACTGAATGCGCATTTTGAGCGGCTACTGACAGGGTTAAGTGAAGCCAGTGCACAAACAGCAGTGAGTAGCTTGCCGTTATTATCGGAAGAAGAAGAGCACAAGCTGCTGTATACACTGAACGACACAGCAGTAGAGTATGATAAGTCGGCTTGTATTCATACGTTGTTTGAGCGTCAAGTAGACTTGATACCAGGGCAGGTAGCGGTAGCATTTGGTGATGAGGTTTTACAATATAAAACACTGGATGAGAAAGCAAATCAGCTAGCACATTACCTGCGCGCAGAGCATGGGATAGGGCCAGAGAGCTTAGTGGGTGTGTGCGCGGATAGGTCACTGGAGATGGTGATAGCGGTTTTAGGTATTTTAAAAGCAGGCGGTGCTTATGTACCACTAGACCCGAGTTATCCGCGGAGTCGTTTGGAGTATATGATAGAAGACGCGTCACTGGATGTGGTATTGAGTTATGGGGAGACGGGAGAGGCGCTATCGAACTTTATGGGAGAGGAGGTAGCGTTAGATGGATTTGCGTTAGGGCAAGGACATCCTTGTGACGCCTATCCGCGCGTTAGGCCAAGACAGGTGGGTGTTGGTTCATCAAATTTAGCGTATGTGATTTATACATCGGGCTCGACAGGGCAGCCGAAAGGCGTGATGATTGAGCATCAAAGTTTACACAACAATATGATAACTTCCCTCAAATATACCCAACTATCTCTATGTGCGACGATTTATCACTGTTCATCAGTCGCCTTTGATGCTGCAGTGTGGGTTATGTGGCAGAGTCTTGTAAGTGGAGCTAAATTACGGTTAGCAACAACGCTAGAATATGAAAAAGAATTAGTGCGCCACAATGATGTATCCCATCTATTTATGACTCCCTCTATGCTGCGATGTTTGAAAGTGCAAAAATATGAAAGTCTTACAACTGTAATGGTTGGTGGGGAACATTGTCCTGATTCGCTTGCAAAAGAGTGGGGTTCAGTAGGCGTTGAGTTCTTAAATGCCTATGGTCCAACAGAAATAACAATTTGTAGTTCAATAGGGCGATGTCTGAGAGGCAATCAGGTAACGATCGGCGCTCCTTTTGCCAATATGCAGTACTATGTGTTAGGCCAAGATAAATCTTTGCTGCCATACGGTTCAGTTGGTGAGTTATATGTTGGTGGAGATGGAGTTGCCAGAGGTTATTTGAACAAAGCGACATTGACACAAAATAGCTTTATTCCTAATCCATATTTTTGTCCAAGCAAAGATAATACCTCAAAGCGATTATATAAAACGGGAGATTTAGTAAAATTTAATTCAGACGGTGAACTTGTCTACATCAATCGAGCAGACGATCAAGTGAAAATTCGTGGATTCCGAGTTGAGCTTGGTGAAATTGAGTCACACATAAATCTTTGCACCGAGGTTGAATCTAGTGTGGTGCTCATTACTGAACGTGGTGCGACACAGAACTTAGCGGGTTATATCAAGCTTAGAGAAGGGATAACTAAATCATCAAGAGACGCGGAGCAACAAATCCAGCAATACTTAAAAACCTCATTGCCTGCACATATGATCCCAAGCAAGCTGATTGTAGTGAGTGAATTTCCGAGAACGGCAAATGGCAAGGTTGATAAGGTGGCGTTATCAGCATCAACTCTTGATACGGATACTGTAGCTACGGTTATCGAGGCTAAAGATACTACAGAAAAAGCACTAGTACAGATCTGGTCTGAGCTATTTAGTGTATCTCCTGCATTGATCAGTACCGAAGATGATTTTTTTGAATTAGGTGGTCATTCATTATTGTTGATGAGGCTGTGCTCTGAGATAGAAGAGAAACTAAACGTGCAAATACCACTGCGGGAAATTTACGATAACCCTACCATCGTAGATATCGCTATATTGGTAAAAAATGCAGTTGATGTAGGGTCAAACCTAGTCTCTCGAGTAGACAGAAACACAGATAAGCTCCCCCTGTCTTTTGCCCAACAGCGGCTATGGTTTATTGATAGTTTGCAAGGTAGCACTCCAGAGTACAATATGCCGATGGTATTTGAGCTGTCAGGCACGATTAGTCTGACGAGTATTCAGCAAGCCTTTCGTGAAATTATCGCGCGTCATGAAATCTTAAGAACCGTCTATGAAGAGCATGATGGTGAAGCATATCAAAAGATAAAAACAATATCTGAAGTCGAGTTTGCGATTCAGCAAAAAGACATCAGTGAACTCGATGAGCAAGATAAAGAAGCCGCACTTAAAGCATATGTGCGTGAGGAAGTAGGGAGACCGTTTAATCTATCCACAGAAGTGATGTTGCGGGTAAGTTTTATAAAGACCGCAGAAACATCAGGCGTACTGTTATTTAATATGCACCACATAGCGTCAGATGGATGGTCAATGGAAATCCTGATGAAGGAGTTTTTTGCACTGTATCATGCGCAAGAAGCAGGTGAAGCTAACCCCTTACCAGAACTCGCGGTGCAGTATGCCGATTATGCTCATTGGCAGCGTCACTATTTGGCACAAGAGCAGCTTGAAGGTCAGCTGGATTATTGGGAGCAGCAACTTGAAGGGTTACCTGCACTCCACAGTTTGCCATTAGATAAAGCAAGGCCGGCACAAAAGCAATATCAAGGTGAGCGAGTCACAGGAGTCTTACCCAAAGAATTGGCGCAAGCACTTCTGAAGATGGCGCAGCAATTCAAAATCACTCCGTTTATGCTATTGCATGGAGCCTTATCGTTACTACTGTCGAGACATGGAAACAGTAAGGATGTGGTCATAGGCACACCAATAGCGAATCGGGAGCAGCGAGAGCTGGCACCACTGATAGGGTTTTTCGTCAACACCTTAGTGCTAAGAGCGGATACTGGTCATAAGACGGTAGGTGAGTATTTAGCACACATAAGACAAGTTAATCTAGATGCACAAGCAAATCAGTCAGCGCCCTTTGAGCAAATAGTCGAGCGTTTGAAAGTGCCACGCAGTGGCTCACACAGCCCACTATTTCAAATCATGATGACGACCAATAGTGATTACGGTTTATCGAGTGATGCGGATAAAGCAGGGTTTAAGCTACCGGGTGTGACAGTCAAGGCATATAGCGGGGATAGTGTACAGGCGAAGTTTGATTTGGATATAGATATTCAAATTAACGACCAAGGCGTTACAGTACACTGGAACTATGATGTTAGCCTGTTTGATAAAGAACATATAGCCCAACTGAATGCGCATTTTGAGCGGCTACTGACAGGGTTAAGTGAAGCCAGTGCACAAACAGCAGTGAGTAGCTTGCCGTTATTATCGGAAGAAGAAGAGTACAAGCTGCTGTATACACTGAACGACACAGCAGTAGAGTATGATAAGTCGGCTTGTATTCATACGTTGTTTGAGCGTCAAGTAGACTTGATACCAGAGCAGGTAGCGGTAGCATTTGGTGATGAGGTTTTACAATATAAAACACTGGATGAGAAAGCAAATCAGCTAGCACATTACCTGCGCGCAGAGCATGGGATAGGGCCAGAGAGCTTAGTGGGTGTGTGCGCGGATAGGTCACTGGAGATGGTGATAGCGGTTTTAGGTATTTTAAAAGCAGGCGGTGCTTATGTGCCACTAGACCCGAGTTATCCGCGGAGTCGTTTGGAGTATATGATAGCAGATGCGTCATTATCGGTGATAGTGAGCCATGGAGAGACGGCAGAGGCATTAGTGAGTTTTACCAAAACGCAAGTAAAGTTAGATGGATTTGCCTTAGGGGAGCCGCATCCATGCGATGCGTATCCACGCACTCGGCCACAAGAGGTCGGTGTGAGCGCATCACATCTGGCGTATGTAATTTATACCTCAGGCTCGACAGGGCAACCAAAAGGCGTGATGATTGAGCATAAAGCTATTGTGAACTATCAAAATCATATCACACATAGTTATAATATTTCGTACACAGATTGCGTGTTACAGTTTTCAAACACCTCATTCGATATCTTTATTGAAGAATTCTTCGGGGCGCTTTGTCATGGTGCAAGGTTAGAGCTTAGAAATGAAGACTGCATGTTGGGGCTGGCGCAATTTACTCAATTTTGCGATGAAAAAGGCGTAACAATAGCAAGTTTGCCAACGGCATTTTGGGCGCAACAACTTACTGAGGAAGTGGTAATTGAAGAAACAACACTACGAATGGTTATTGTTGGTGGCGAGGAGCTTACCCATTCGACCGTTAAGAGGCATTACATGCAAATGCCACAAAGTACGATCTTGGTAAATACTTACGGTCCTACGGAAGCGACAATTACTGCAACGACTTATGTTACTTCAGCAGCTGATCTGGTGAATGAGGTTATACCGATAGGTAAGCCTAATAAAAATAATCAATTATACATACTGAATGCGCAACTGGAGTTGTGCTCTGAGCACCATATTGGCGAGTTGTATATCGGAGGGGATGGTTTAGCACGCGGGTATCTAAATAAACCCGAGTTGACACAAAAAGTATTTATTAATAATCCATACTATGACCAGCATAAACAAACCGGATCCCGTGTAATCTATCGTACTGGTGACCTAGTGAAGTACTCCGAGTCTGGGTGTATTGAGTTCTTAGGGAGAAAGGATTCGCAAGTTAAGATTAGGGGATATAGATTAGAGCTAGCTGAAGTTGAAAGCCATCTAATTGGACTTAAAGAGGTTGAGTCAGCTTTGGTATTAACAGAAAATCAACCTCATGGGCCACAACTCATCGCCTTTATCAAACTAGCTGATGCTACGATTAGCGTGGATGGCATCAGAGAGAAGCTGAAAGCTGTGATGCCAAACTATATGCTGCCTCAATACCTTGAGGTTGTTACAGAATGGCCACTAAATGCTAATGGGAAAATAGATAAAGCTGAGTTGTTAGCGGGCTATCACACACCTAGCGTGAGCGATTTGCAGCTTCCCAGTTCTAAAGCGGAGCAAGATCTAATCAATGTGTTAGCCAAAGTGCTAGACAAAGCGCCAAACCAACTAGATATGACAGCTAACTTCTTCCACCTTGGAGGGCACTCATTATTGGTTCCCATGTTGACAAGAGAAATCAACAATAAGTTTGATAGTAATCTGAAACTAAAAGATATATTTGAAAACCCAACAGCGAAAGAGTTGGTCGATGTGTTGGCATCAGAAAATATAAAAGGACATGATGATGGTAACGTACACTTAATTACTTTGTCTGAGGGGTCTAAAGAGGCACCAGCACTAGTGTTAATCCACCCTGTTGGTGGGTCAGTGGCATGTTATGCACCGTTATTATCTAAGTTAAACGTAAAAGGTTCAGTGTATGGGATTAGCACCTCGGAAATAGATGAAGCAAGTTTATCTTTGGTTGCTGAAAAATATAATAAACTGCTTAATAATCATGGTGTTAATTTCTTCTCTTTGGCTGGCTGGTCAATTGGTGGCATGATAGCACTTGAAATGGCTTCCCAATTAGAACAGAATGTGTCAGTGGTGTTAATCGACAGTTATACACCAGAGACAATAAAAAGCCATACAGACTTTGAGCTATCATCCCAGCATAGAGCCTTACATTCTTTAGTATTGGAGCTAAATGTTGACTTGGGGATACTGCCTACAAATGTATTCGAAACAGATGTTGAAGTCTTATGTGAAATGGTTGTGGCTCGAGGAATAGAACAAAATATATTCTCATCGGCAGTATCTGCCACAGATTTACATGAGCGTATAAAGGTAATATCGGCACTTGAGTCACTTACTATGGCATATCAGCTGTCTAATTATCGAGGCCACACTCTATGGGTGAAGGCTTTATCTAGCGACGTGGATCAAGTGAGTGAAGAAGCCAAGTGGTTAGAGCATTGTGAGAGTTTACAAGTTGTCCCTGTTGTAGCCGATCACTTTAGTATATTGCGAGATCCGTCTGTTGACTCGTTAAGCCAAGCTATAGAGTCTTTTTTACTGGAATCAAAGGAAGGTAGTTAATTCAATATCATAGCCACCGTATGAAGGATGGCTTTTTAATAACAGAGCCATGTATTACAGGTTAGCTGATAATACTGTTTTTAATGCATACACAAAATAAATCGCCAGTAGCATTTAGAGCCTATTAACTAGCTAGGGCTTTAAATTGGTCAAGTTTGACATGTATGCACCTTATTGGGAGTCAATATTTTGAGTAATGCAAAGATAACACTAAAAAAAGTTACTAAAGTCTTTGAAATGGAAGATGTAGATACACATGCGCTAAGAGGTGTAGATCTCGTTATTGAACCAGGTGAATTTGTTTCAATATCTGGGCCTTCAGGATGTGGTAAATCAACATTATTATCAATTTTAGGACTGCTTGACACCGCAACAGATGGTGAATACCTAATTGAAGGAGAAAATATAATAGGGTTATCAGATGATGCGTTAGCGGAAATTAGAAACGAAAAAATTGGGTTTATTTTTCAATCTTTTAATCTTATTGATGAATTGACGGTCTTTGATAATGTTGCACTTCCTTTGCGCTATGGCAACACCCAGCTAGATAGTAAAGCTGTGGAACAGCGAGTAAACGAAGTGCTTGCGCTGGTAGATATGAGCCACAGGGTAAATCATAAGCCTAATTATTTGTCAGGTGGTCAACAGCAGCGTGTGGCAATCGCTCGCGCGTTGGTAAAAAAACCTGCCATATTATTGGTGGACGAGCCTACCGGTAACCTAGATTCGAAAAGTGGTGATCTTGTGATGGGACTGTTGGCTGATCTAAACAACAAAGGGACTACAATTTGTATGGTGACTCACGATCCTCGCTATGCTGATATGGCGAAAAGAAGATTGTATCTACTAGATGGTGTGATCCAACAAGCCCCCACAGTAGCGGAGAAAGTCGCGTGAAAAATGGTTTACTCTTGATCAAAGATGCCGTGACGAGTCTAAGACATCGACTTGGTTTTGTATTTACGGTTATCACGACAATGGGGATAACGCTCGGTGCGTTCCTCTGTATCGCTACGCTAAATTATCTACTTCTGGTTAAGCCTCTCAGTTACCCTGAGCAACAAAATATGTTTGTTGCCGAGCACAAGCTGCTAGATCCAGATAAACGCCCAAGAGCGAACGCGTTTACGTACCCAGGCCTAGTCTACTTATACGAAAACCAAAGTTACTTTGATAATGCGACTATCATTGCTTACAAACAAAATGTTATTTCATCAATTCCATCTCAACCTACGGTAAATACGGGTGCTGTTACCCCAGAATTTACAGGTATGTTTGATATGAACATGCATATGGGGCGGAGTTTTAGTGAAACAGAGGCACTGAATAATTATAATCCAGTAACGGTGATAAGCTATCAAACTTGGCAAGGGCTATTTGGTAGTGATCCAGAGATTCTGTCTAAAACCTTAATGTTAGCAGGCATTAAATATCGAATCATTGGTGTGGCTGCAAAGGACTTTAAAGAGCCACAATTGCTAAAAACTGGCCACGAAACGGAAGTGTGGCTACCTTGGGATTTTAACTCTTTTGAGGACGCGCAAAGACAGTACTGGGGCAATGTAAGTGATGCGCTATTCTTTGTGGGTGCAATAAAGCCAAATACTGATATGAAGTTGGCGGAACAACAACTTTCAGCGCTTGTTGACTCGCGTTGGCAGCAAGAGGGGATAGCCACAGGGTGGAGTATCGAAATTGCTTTAGTTGCGCTTAAAGATGTCATTATGGGTGACAGTAGTGTTATGGCGATACTGTTGTTAGGCGGTGTAACTGGCTTGGTATTAATCTCATGTGTAAACCTACTTAATTTATTTATGTCTCGTACAGTTGAACGTCAAACTGTGTTATCTATTCATGCAGCCATCGGAGCTAAAAAGTCTGATCTATTCAAGCTAATGTTTGCAGAGTCTGGTGTTCTCTTAGGGATATCTACGGTTATAGCCTTAGTTATAGCAAGTCTCGGCTTTATGTTGTTGGGACACTATTTGAATGAAGTATTGCCAAGAGCAAATGAACTTAGCCTATCACTATTTACTTTCGTTATTGCAGTTGTTTCTGCTTTGAGCCTTGCACTATTCTTTGCCAAAGTTGGGATTAGTATCGTTAACTATAAAAAGTTAAAAGAAGGGTTACAGTCAAGTGGTAAAGGAACTGGGGTTCAGGTATCTAAAAGAAAAAGAAAGTTGTTGATCATTAGCCAAGTTGGGTTGGTGACTAGTTTAGTATTAGCCAATATCACTTTATTTCAGCTTGCTATCGAAACAATCTATAAAGATAAGGGATTTAATGTAGAGAACAAAGCTCAGCTATCAGTAAAGGCTATGACGTCAGAGCCGCTCAGTAAAGATGCCTCAGTCGCAGTCATGAGAGCATTAAGGGATAGACTTGAAGCACAACCGCAGATTGCATCTGTGAGCCAAGCAAAGTCCCCTGTTAACCCGTTTAGTACTTGGGCAATGAAAGATGTTGAAAATAATGCAAGACTAACTCCGCTAGGTAAAAAAGTTGACCAAAACTATTTTGCAATGATAGAACAAACACTTGTTGCGGGTCGCCTATTTGATAGTTCAGATATTCAGTCGGGTGCTCAGGTGATGATAGTGAATGAAGCATTTGCTGAAATGTATGGCGGCAGCCAAGATGTGATCGGCAAGCGTTTCACTCGTGGAAGTACGCCAATAGAGGTCGTTGGCGTTGTAAAGCCGATCTTTCTTCCTTCTGGTGACACGAATACCGCCAGAGTATATATGCCTGAATCTCAGTCTAGCTATTACCTGATGGTTCAGTTTAAAGCGGAACAACTGATGAGCCGTGCGCAAATTGCAAGTATTGTAAGTGCTGTAGACTCTCGGTTCACTGTATTCAACTTTGATATGTTATCTGAGTTGCATACAAAAATGCTCTTCGGAGACATTACCGCAGCGTTGACTTCAGGGCTCTTAACGGTATTGATATTATTTCTAGCCGCAATAGGCTTGTATGGAACACTGAGTTATAACCTCCAACTTCGAAAGTTAGAGATTGGCACTCGCCGTGCGATTGGTGCAAAAAAGAAAGATTTGTACACCTTAATGATCGGTGACACTAGTCAACCTGTGTTTGTAGGTTTAGCTTTGGGTAGCCTAGGTATTTTCATTCTCTGGCTTACCACCGAGGTTAACAGTATGATTTCGTTTGACTCAATGACGATAGGGATGCTTCTGTTATCAGTCTTAATGATAATACTAATTTCATTATTTGCATGCTGCTACCCACTGAAACGACTCTTAGACAGCCCAATTATATATAAGCTGAAGGGAGAATAATCACAGATATAAGCTGAAATAAGAATGTCTCACACATGAGATGTTCTTTCAATTTCCTCGATAGAGCAAAGTGTGAGAGAAGAAGAGTATGATGAACATACCAAGCACAGAAGTGGTACAGAAAGCTTATGAAATGTGGTTGGGGGTAGGTGATAGTGTTTGTATCAGTCAGTCTGAGAACTTCATTTACTCCTTTACACAGCATGGTAAGGATTATGTACTTCGGCTTACTCCAATGGAAAAAAAACAGTTAGAATTATACGATGCGGAAATGAAGGTGCTAAAACATTTGGCTTCTCATGATGTCAAAATTTGTCAGCCTACTGAATCAAAATCTAATCGCTTAATTGAACTGATTTGCACTAACAAGGGAGAACCAAGCTATATTGCAAGCGCATTTGTTAAGCTATTCGGAGAGCAGATCGATACTGCTGATGTTGATAGTGAGTTTCTTTTCCAGTGGGGAGAGTTGTTAGGCAGCATTCATAAGATTGGAAGTGAGATGAGTCCTGAACAATTCAAAAGGCCAACGGAGGCGAGCGTAGTAACCGATGTGAAAAACTTGCTCAATGATTGTGCAGTGGACATTGATGATGAACTAAGGTTATTTATTCAAAGTGAAATAGAGTGGCTGAGTAATTTGCCAATGAATAGTCGGAATTATGGACTTAACCATGGTGATTTAGCTGTAAATAACTTAATAAAAACAAATAACCAACTATATGCAATCGACTTTGATAGCTGCCATTTCTGTCACTTTATCATTGATGTCGCGTTGACTATACGGGCGAGTGTGGGAAGCATGAGTGACTTAAATAAAGCGCAAAGGGAGCGGTGCCATCAAGCAAATGCTAAGCATTTTCTGAGCGGGTACCATACGCAGCACCCTCTAGACAATATTGAAGTTGAGTCCATTGCAAGAGTAATAAATCTGATTGACTGTTTTGAGTATCTTATTTTGAGGTATCGATACTTTAAGCGGCAATCTCAACAAGAAGCTCACTTTACTATGGGATCTATCAGCAGCGAAAAGTTTGAACAGATAGCCAGTGACATTATTTCAAGTGAGCAATTACTTTGGCTTTAATACCACTGCAGTGGCTAAGCGATATAGGCAGTAATTTATCAGTATCATGATCAGAGAAACTTAAGTATGCACCCTTTTAAAAGAAATATATATTTTCTAATTGTTTTACCTACAGCATTGGTGCTGTTTTTAACCGGTAGTTACATCTTTAAGAATATTGATGTTAAAGAAGCTTACTGGTTATCTGAAGGAATAACAGAACCTGTAAAAATAACAAAAGATAAGCAAGGTTACATTACAATAAATGCTAAATCTGACTATGACGCATTTTTTGCACTTGGCTTTAGTCATGCAAGAGATCGCCTCTGGCAATTGGAGTTACAAAGGCGTCTGGCACAAGGACGGTTAAGTGAAGTTTTGGGAGCCGAAGCATTACAGCGAGATATTTGGATGCGGACTGTTGGGCTTAATAAAGCAGCAGAATTAGCTTTGCATAATTTAAGTAGTGAGGCACGCGCCGTGCTAGAGGCTTATGCCAATGGTATCAATGCCTACATTAAGACAGATATAGCACTCCCGCCAGAATTTCAATTGCTTGATATCACAATGTCCGAATGGCAGCCTCAAGATTCGTTGGTGATCATGAAGCTGTTGTCCCTTAATTTATCAGGCACGATGTGGAGTGAGGTTGTGAATATGACTGCCACTGAAACTTTGGAGCCAAAATTAGCGCAAGCAATTATTGAAAACTATCCAAACGATGCACCTGTGGTTGTGTCTAATCAGGAAATACAGAATCAAGCTGATGGGCTAATACAAACAAAAGCGGCACTTGAAGAAATTGGTGTTGGGGGAAAATATTTAGGTAGCAATGCATGGGTTGTCGCCGATCGTTTTACCGAAGGAACTGGGCCGATTTTAGCAAATGATCCTCACTTAAACTTACAAATTCCTGCCCCCTTCTACTTCACACATTTGAAAGGAAGTAAGCTGGATGTGCGGGGAATGACTTTAGTTGGTTTACCTGTCGTTGTATTTGGCCACAATGATGATGTCACTTGGGGGGTGACAAATATGATGGCTGATACTCAGGATCTATTTTTGGAGCAGATTAATGGCGCAGATGCCAAAATGTATAAAGAGAATGGTGAGTGGAAAGCATTTGACGTAAGACGGGAGAAAATTTATGTGAAGCAGGCTTTTCCAGCTAGTCTAAATCCAGAATTTAAGCCAGTTGAGATTGATGTGCGCTCAACAGTAAGAGGGCCAATCATTTCAGATGCGACTAACTTCGTAGACAACGTAATTTCACTTCGGTGGACGGCGCTTGATGCAAATGATACTAGCTTCGACGGTTTTCTTAAGTTGAATTATGCCAAAAATTGGGAGCAGTTTAGAAGCTCATTAGCAATGGTTGGTAGTCCGAGTCTAAACTTTTTGTATGCCGATAAAAATAATAATATTGGTTATCAAGCGGTTGGGAAAATCCCACAACGTCAAAATGGAGAGGGGCAATTTCCTTTACCAGGATGGAACTCAGCCAATCAATGGCAAGGCTATATTCCTTTCCGTGAGTTACCCATGAGTTTTAACCCT
This sequence comes from Pseudoalteromonas piscicida, assembly GCF_002208135.1. Lineage (NCBI taxonomy): Bacteria > Pseudomonadati > Pseudomonadota > Gammaproteobacteria > Alteromonadales > Pseudoalteromonadaceae > Pseudoalteromonas > Pseudoalteromonas piscicida. The sequence goes on along the minus strand of NZ_CP021646.1, from coordinate 3,983,332 downwards.
GAAAAAGGGTATATTGTCTCTGCAAATAATAAAATAGTGGGTTCCGAATACCCGTACTTTATCTCCCACGATTGGGCTCCACCCTATAGAGCACAGCGGATCGAAGCACTCATTGCATCAAAGTCATCACCACTCACAATAGAAGATATGATTGATTTTCAAGGAGACACTCTAGATTTAAGTGCGCAGAAGTTAGTGCAATTGCTCAATCAATATGAAGGCGAGAGCGTTGTTCAGAAGCAAGCTGTAAGTATACTTCGTACTTGGGACTTGGACATGGGAGCTGATAGTGTCGGGGCTGCTATTTACTTTAGTTGGTTTCGTCATTTGAAACAAAAAATGTTGGCTCCTCAATTAGAAGCTTCATGGCATCGCACGTCACAAGCCAATGTATTTGACCACTTTATTAACAACACCTCCGCAGATCAGCTAGCAAGCATGATAAGTTCAAAAACAGATAATTGGTGTGCAGCATCGCAGTCCTCTCGATGTCAGCAAGAGCTATCTAGTTCCTTATCTGATGCGATCGATGAATTGTCTCTGCTGTTAGGTAGTGATATGGAGCAGTGGCAATGGGGGAAAGTACACAAAGTAGTTTATCAACACGTCCCATTTAGTAACATGAATATGCTGGATTCTATTTTTGAACGCCGCGTTGGTAATGGCGGATCTCCGAATACAGTAAACGTGGCAAGTGCTGATTTTGTTGAGACGGAAGGTTACATTCAGTCTTCAGGCGCATCATTTAGACAGATCACCCAAATTAATGAAAGTGAGATTAAGCACCTGCATATGAACTCTACAGGGCAGTCGGGCATTGTATTTAGTCCTGCGTATGATGATGCTGTTAAGCCTTTTTTGAATCTTGAATTCCATCGTTCTAGTCGAGACTCAACAGAAGTGTCTGAAACCATAATTAATCTAAAAAAGTGATTGAAGTATGAGTTTATTTAAAAAGTTTACCGATTTTGCACCTAACAAGTTGTTCATATCCATTGTTTTTGGAGCGCTGGCAGGCGTGGTGTATGCCATGTTGCTACCCATTTTTACTTACAGTCTTCCAGTAGAGGGTATTGGGCTTTCAATTGTTTCTGACGATGTAAAGAGAATATGGTTTTTTGATGTAAGTAGGTATAGTTTTGCATTTCTTTTCTTCATGTCTTGCCTGTCAATTTTGGTGCTAAAGACCGTATCACAAATAATTCTGGTGCAGGTTGGTATGGACATGACGACGCAGCAAAGAGTTGATATTTACAACCGAATTATCAAAGCACCAATTTCTTCACTGGATAATGTTGGCTCAGCAAAATTAATGGCCACTATTACCACCGACGTTAGCCGTGTAGTGCAAGGTGCGAAGACCTTTCCCGACCTAGTCATCTCTAGTGTGAGTCTGATTTTCATTTTGGGCTATCTATTTTATTTAAACACGACGGTTTTTGTTTATGCCACATTGGCTATCATCTTTGGCTCTATTTCGTATGTACTTCCTATGTATATTGGTAGTCTTTACTTTAAGAAAGGTCGAAACAACATTGATAGGTTGCACGTTGCGATTCGCAGCCTGTTATATGGAACGAAAGAGCTTAAGATGAATCATGATAAGCAGAAGTACTTTTTTGATAAGTTTCTACTAAAACATGAATATGAGGTGCTCAATAACGACAAAAAAGGAAGTGTTATCATTACAAGTGCAATTAATTATGGTGATTTAATCAGTTTTCTTGTTATCGGCTTCGTTGCTTTCGTTTTTATCAGTTATAACCCGATCACAAATGAAAGGCTAAGTGCTGTTATTATGGCGTTGTTGTTCATTGCATCTCCAGTTAGTAAGCTCCTTAATGCATTACCGCAAATATCAATGGCAAATATATCTTTAAAAGCAATCAACGATATATTTGACAACTTACCAGAAGAGCAAGCAAGTCAAGAGATCATCTCATTGAAAAGTTGGGACACCTTGAAGTTACGAAATCTAGAATACAGTTATGGCTCAAGTGTTGATAGGTTTGCTTTAGGCCCGATTGATCTTGATATACATAAAAATGAAATTACCTTCATTGTGGGTGGTAATGGCTCAGGTAAGTCCACACTGAGCAAAGTTATTTCCCTTCATTATCCTTATGAAAAAGGATCGATATCTTTTGGAAGCAATGAAGTAAATGATGAAAATTTAAATAGTTGCCGTCAATTCATTAGTGCCATTTTCACTGACTTTTATCTTTTTGATACCTTGTTGGGGAATTATTCTGATGACCAACTTAAAAAGTTTGAGGGCTACCTAAACCAGTTGGGACTGGGCGATAAAGTATCAATCAAGGATAAAGTCTTCTCAACAATATCGTTATCTGATGGTCAAAAAAAGCGTTTAGCATTAGCGGTGACGTTTCTTGAAAATAGAGAGTTGTATATTTTTGATGAATGGGCCGCAGACCAAGACCCTCACTTTAAAGAGCTGTTTTATACTCAAATCTTACCAGCTATCAAAAATGAAGGAAAAGCGATTATTGTGATCAGCCATGACGATCGATATTTCGATATTGCGGATCGAGTCGTGACGATGGAAGAAGGTAAGATAAAATCAATCAGCACAAAGACAAAATCGACGATGCAAACAGATGAAAGCTTATGTACATTAACTGTGGAGGCTTAACGTGGATATAAAAAAAGAGAAAAAGAAGTCATTCAATATCAATAAAAAATTGGTTTTTGCTTCGATTTTATTGATAGCAGTGGTGTGCTTTTTATACTCCACCGTGAGTTCCGAGAAGGCTATAGAGAATCCAATTTTAAGTCAGGTTAAGCGTGGTGAGTTAATACAGGAGGTGAAAGGTTATGGAGTGTTACAATCTCGAACCTTTCAACAAGTTAGCGCTCCTGTAGACTCAACCATTGAGCGAGTCATACTCAAGCCGGGCGCAAAAGTTGACGCTGATAGTATCATTATGGAGTTATCGAGTCCGGAACTCTCGCGGCAAGTGGAGAAAGCCAAGTTAGACGTTTTTAAGCTAGTCTCTGAAAAGCAGAAGATGGCTAATAACCATAGAAGAGAAATGCTTGATGAAAAAGAGCGCAACCTTGAACTTGAAATGCAGTATCAACAAATAAAGCTCAAAAAGGTAGCAGAGTCCAACCTCTATAAAGACGGAATTATTTCCTCTGTGGATTATAAGCAAACAGAACTCAAAGCTGAGCAACTCAAACAGCGACTGGTGTTTTCTGCAGAGAAAATAGAGCAGTTGGCCTTGGTTCAAAAGGAAGAATTGAGCTTCATGGAAAAGAATATCTCCTTCATGGAAGCTGAATTGAAAGCACTAGAACAGAAGCAGAGACAATTGTTAGTTCGAGCAGGTCAAGATGGTGTGCTACAAGCTTTAAATGCTGAAGTTGGGCAGCGTCTTTCCATTGGAGAGAATATTGCGTTAGTGGGGAGTACTTCGGATCTGGTTGCGATGATCAAGGTGCCGCAAGGGCAAGCTGATAAAGTTGCTATTGGTCAAGGCGTCAATGTAGGAATACGAAGTAACACTGTAATAGGGAAAGTGATCAGAATTGACCCAGTTGTTACTGATAATACAGTTTTGATCGAGGTCGCGCTGGAGCTTGATGAAAAGAGTGGTGCAAGGCCACAGCTCAGCGTTGATGCTGCGATTATTATCAATAAGAAAGAGCAGGCTTATTTTATCGATAAGCCAAACTATTTAAAACATGCAAAAGCTTCACGTATGCTATACAAGCTAGATGAAGGCGGAAAGAGGGTAAGCAAAGAGCGTGTCAATTTTGGCATTGAGAGCGATAATTATATTGAGCTTCTACCTCCAGTCAGTTTGGACGATCGATTCTTAATATCTGAAATTAGCTCTTTTGACTTTGAATCATTCGGGGTTAAATAACCTAAGGTTTATCTATGGCTTGTATTTTTTTAAATGGTGTTTCTAGCTCGGGTAAAAGCTCAATTGCAAGAGAGTTTCAAGCTCTTGCAAGTGAGCCTTACTTTCATTTTAGCATGGATGACTTCTTATTTAATTTTCCAGCAAAATACAGACAGGATGCTCTTTTGCTTGCGAAGATAGATGAAAATAGCTCAAATGATATATTACAGGGCTTTCATCGCAGTATTTTTGCTCTGACCGAAAGTAATATTGATATTATCGTTGATGCAGTGTTTAGTGAGGAAATTTTTTATCATGCTGCATGCCAAGACAACTTATCTAAATTCGATGCTTATATTGTTGGTGTGCATTGTGACCCCGCTGTATTAGCTAGCAGAGAGCAGCAAAGAGCAGACAGGCCGATAGGATTATCAATTCAGCAAATTCCAACTACACATAACTTTTTGGATTATGATTTAGAAGTTGATACGACTCGTAATAGCGCCTCGTTGTGTGCTCAGGAAATATTTGAATATGTACAACAGCACAAACCTAAGAGAAGGTGTAATACGATAGAGATCTAATGAGTAGCGATTAAAAGTTAATATCAGCAAGCCCTGGCAGGCTCATTTATTATAATTTTTGTAGCCTGCCAGGCTTGTTGTGGTGATATGCTTTAATGCTTTGGCTGATTTTATGTACCATTATAAGGATTAATCAAGGTCTGATACAAAATCTTGGGTATCAAACTTTTCCTGCAAATCTACACCTAGTAAGTCTTGGATTGCGCTGGAACTAATAAAAATACCATCTAAGCCATTTGTATGTCCCGAAGCATAACCGTGGCTATATGCCCACTGTATTAGCTTGTACTCTCTTTTTGAAAGTGTGTGGTTAAATGTTTCTTCTATTTTTATCGCTGTATTGTGTTTCATGAGTAACCTACTTTGCTGTTGAGCTTTAACATGAAGTACGGCTCAATGTTGAAGTTATGTATCTATACATTGTCTTTAAGGTTACAGAGGAAAAGTTCTATTTGGTACTTATGAATCCTTATCTACCCTCGCAAAGATTCAAGTGTAACGTGTTGAATTACATTGCTTTATTTTTGTTTTTTTGATTTGTGGTAGGAGCGGTGATTAGTGTCGGGGGGGGAGTGGCAATTTGTAATGTAGTAATTATTTTACTAAAAGGTACTAAACCTTTTTAAGTTGCAATATAATGACGCACTTTACTCTTATCCTTAGATAGCATCAGAGCTATTAAATTTATAGGGTGCGTGCCTCACTTGCGTGCGACCTGTTTGTTGTACCTAAATATTAATACGGAGTCATCAGGAATCATGGCTGAAAACCTTGAACAGCTTCTACTTGCGACAGTGAATAACAAAGAGTTTCTGCACAGTGAACCATTTGAGTATAAATCACTTTTTCTCAGTTCAGTTACTCCGGATGTTTCCAACGCTAGATTTATGCCATGCATTTTTATCGAAGACGAGCATGCGAAACAGTTCATATCTAGGGCAATATCCAAGCGTAAATTATGTGACCTATATAACGGGGAAAATTATGTTCTGGTTGGCAAGTCTTGCATCGTAAATTGTCTTAAGTATGGTTCAAGTGAGTGGAAAAAGGCGAATACTACAATTGAGTCAATTGTTGAGCTTGGGGAGAATATAGCTGTCTCAGAAATGATCCAGGTACCTACTGTATACCCTATTGATGATGGAAAGTATCAGATATTAACGGGGCACAGGCGTTTCTTTGCATTGGTTTTCGCTTATGGGTTTGGGCATGTTGCTCAGTTTAAAGTATATGCGCGCAAGCCTATACTCTCAAAAGTAAAACAGTTTCAAGAAAATGCCAGCAGAGAGGATCTTCCTCAATACGGTAAGCTTCAGGCATTTTTAGCTGCGATGATGGAAGTAGACTATTTGGAGCAAGCTCGCCTTAAAATTGGCGAGAAGCGAATTACAGTTAGGGAGAAAGCAAAATATCTTGGTATTTCTCTTGGTGCTTTTGACAACTACAATGTTTTAACAAGATACCCTGAGGTCATTCGAGCATACGAAAATGGATTGAGCTTTTCCTTTGTGAAAGTCAAAAAGATCGTTTTAAAAATTGAAAATGACTATAAGCTCAAAAATGATAAGAAAGTATTGAATATTGGTGATAGAAAAGCAATTGGTGCAAGAATTTTAGATGCTCTAGAGGGGAAAGCGTCTGCTGATATTAAGAAGCAGAGCTATAGCATCAAGAATATTTCTTCAATTTCACTGCTTAAAAAGCTTTTATTTAACGATATTTCTGAATTAGACCTAGGTATTGATTGGGAAAATATAAACTGGGAAGATCGGGCTCAAGTGACTACCTTAATCGCTGAAGTAATTGAGCTTTTAGATAATAATTAATGTTATGGGTAAAGCATATTTGGCGTAACTCTACCCCGCGCTTTGTTGTTGCGTTATAAAGTGGCATCTGATGTTTGAATAGGTTCACGTAATTTTCCCTAGTTTTCTGTTGTCCGAGCAGTTTAGCGATTATCGCCTATATGTTAGATACTGCCTCACAGGAGTGATTGACTAGCTACGCAAATCTTAGTATTGAGCCTTATACTGAGTGGAGCACAATCAACGGAAATAAAAATGATGAAAAAAGTAGGGCTTGCCATATTAATGGTATTCAGCACGCTATCTTGGGCTAATGAAAAATTAAGTGAAGCACTCTCGGTGTTTACACCTTATCTTGGTACTTGGCAATCGGACTTTGACGTGCCTTCAGATAAACCAAAGATGCAGGATGTAAGTCACTGGGAACGGGCTTTAAATGGCACAGCAATTCGTACCTTACATTCAATCAACGATGGCACGTACGGTGGAGAGTCATTAATTTTCTGGGATAAAAGTAAAAACAGTCTAGTGTTTTACTATTTTACGACGGCAGGATTTTACACCCAAGGAACGATGGAAGTCCTGAGCCAGACCGAGTTTGTGGCATACGAAGATGTTATCAATAACAAAGATGGTATTACAAAGGTGAAATCAACCAGTAAGTTTGAGAGTGGCCAATTTTCGGTATCGACACAATACTTTAAAAACGGCGAGTGGACTGAACCTGAGTCGCGCATTTATACAAAAAGCGACAAAAAAGTTAAATTTAAGTAAGTCTTAAAGTGCCTCCTTGGAGGCACTGAACTGTGTTATTTACTCTCGATTAGTAAATATCAGGACAAGTATGGCGGCCACACGTATTTGCAACACAATGCGTTAGCCTGTCTTGGCTAAAACGAAGCGCACCGCCTGCAACCTGTGGAGTCATTACTGCAGGTACTGTCTGCTTATCAGCTGATAGGGCTTTGATTTTCTTTTTGTTTAACGATAATTTCATTTTAGTATTCCTTCTAAATTATGGGCTCTGGTCGAGCTCAATGTATTGTAGTTATGCCAGCTAATTTATTCTTAATTGAACAAAAAAGTAACACAACTACCAAGCTAAAACATATTGCTTACTTTTTCAACATTTTGCTATTAATCACATTTTAACAACGTCTCTTTTATGCTTGATAACGGTGGTAGAGATAAGTAGGGCTTAGCATCAAATGTCGATCTTATTCGTTATTCTTTCTCTAAACTCAAAGCTCGTCCTTTGCGACCGGAGCTTGGGAGCACCGCTCTAAGCGCCTGTACTCGATTAAGTGAGGCATTGAAGGGCACCCAGTTTCCGTTTTCAAGCTGTGCTTCGATAACAAAACCCGCAATGGCGGTAAAAGCGTCGAGCTTTGCTCCGGATAGTTGTTTGGCGGCGACGACAGGAATGCGAAATTCAATTCCGGCTTGTGCTAATTTAGGCAGCTCTTGATAGCCTAAAATAGCCACGAATCGTTGCCAATCAGCTTCTCGCTGCGCTTGTAACTTAGCAGTAAAATATCCGCTAGATTGGCTGTATATACGACCGGCTTGGTACGGTAGCTCCCACTCAGCACGGTGCCACGCACGCTCTGCAAGTGCCAATAGCCGTGGATAAAGCATGTATTCGGCTTGTGCATCACTTCGCAGCATTTCACTCCACAAATGTCCTTGAACTCCGGCAAATTTAACCCCTTTGTTTAGTGATGAGTCGCTATCGTTGGCTATGTAGGCGTGGTTATTGGTATTTTTCCAGAACTCTGCGTGTGCAGGGAGGTTGTCTGGCATAAATTCAAACATCTTCTTGCTCTCGATAGTGCGACTTGCCCAGTGATTACCACGCTCTTCTGGGTGAGATTGATATGGAAAGTCAAAGTAGGTCACATCAGGACTAGACAAGACAACCTGCCAGCCCTGATTGGCGAAGCGATGCGCGACCACGTGCCCGTTTTCGCTTAATGTCGCCCAAGCATTGCTCTGTACGTTTGCTGGCATATTCGCAGCACGTACATCACCTAAACCGTCGCTCCACCCCGCAACCTGTATTCCTTTTTTATCTAATAGCTTTGCGATCCGTTCAATGAAGTAACCGTTAAAGTTAGTAAAACCTTTTACGCTTGCCTGCAATTTTTTACAAGCTGGTGACTCTAACCAAGCACCAGCGGTTTCATCTGCACCTATATGGTATGTATTGAGTGGCACACTTGCGCGGTCATGCAAAGCTTTAACTTCGCTCAATACTTTGTCGATAAAGGTATAGGTATTGGGAATACAGACATTAAGCGTGTTGTCGTTGTAATGTTGAATGGAGCTGTAACGCGTCTTGTCAGCAGGCTCTACCAACCTGTACTGCTGTGCATGTTCTGGTTTGCCTTGTGCCATCAGCTTTTTGTATCGTGCTTCCATGGCGATGATTGCAGCGCGTGAGTGACCAGGCATATCTAATGAGGGTAACACCTCGATATGATGCGCCTTGGCATAGCGCAGGATCTCAATATAATCCTCTGCAGAGTAAAAGCCATTCACTTGCGCGTTTTTATCATTCCCAGCGCCTAATTGCGGCAATAGGCAGCGAGTTTCGGTCAAATCAAAACAGCGATAAGCGCCGACAGAGGTAAGTTCATCAAGACCGTCGATGGCTAAGCGCCAACCTTCATCATCCGCTAAATGAAGGTGCAGTTTATTTAGCTTGTACGCCGCCATCTGTTCAATGGTTTGTAAAATAAAGGCTTTGGAGCGGAAGTTGCGGGCAACATCGACGTGTAAACCACGAAAGTCATACCTTGGTATATCAATAATATCCACCATGGGAATACTCACATCATTAATATCCAACAGTCCTGCAAGGCTTTGTAGCGCATAAAATGCAGCGGCGCTGTTATTGGCTTGGATTGAGATATTATTTTCGGCGACCGTCAGTTGATAATGTGGGCTTGATTGCTTATTTGGCTTTACAACGACATTAACTACAAGTCCGTCCTTGGTGCTTTTTACCCCGAGGGTGTTGAGTCGCTGTTGTGCCATGGCGATAGCATCAGCTGAAATACCTGAAAGTTGCAGCTTAATACCGGCTGCTAGATTGAGTCGTTTATCGGACAGCACAGTCAGTTGTTTAGGTTTTGGTATCAGCCCAATTGCAGCATCAAGTGTAGGCTTCACTTGATGTTGATATAAGTATTCGCTACCCATCCACGGCGTGTCATCTTTACTGCTGGTTTGCAGCTGGTTGAGCGTATCAAATGACGTCAGATAAGGTTGTAGCTCAAGTCCTGTGTCGTTATCGTGCTGGGTTTGCGTGCTTTTGATCACTTGTGGGGTGAGCTTAAGCTGCGCGTCCGTTACAATATAATTTGGCATAAATTCCGAGCGCGTAACCTGAGAATCCTTGGTATAAAAGCGCACTGTAGTGGGGGCACTTGAAAACCCACTAAACCCTGCTGCAGGCGTGATTTTGTGAATATCACCATTGATATGGGTGATGGCAAAGTTATCGCCCTCAACATGGTAAATCGGCATCAGTTGGCTAAAAAAGATAGCAAAGTCACTATTTGCCTTGGTATTTTCTGTGGCTACGCTAAAGCTTAGCTCTGAGTAATAACACTTTTGTTGTGCCTTGGGGCAGGTGCTTGGCTTGCTATCAAGCAAGGTGTACTTCACGTCAAGATTTTGGCCTAACCAGTTTACAGTTGTTTGGTCGAGCGCATAAAGGGGTGACGACACCCCAAAAAGTAGGGCCATAAGCCGATTAAACTTCATTGGCTAGTTCCTTGTTATCATGGTTAATTTTATTGTGTTGAAACAATCCATATGCCCCTAAAAGTGGCGCATGCTTTAAGGTGCTTGGCATGACACGAACGGATTGATATAAAGCATTACCAAGCAATTGCTGCATCTTGGCGTCAAGCGCAGCGTGAAAATAGTGATATGAATGTGTCACTGAGCCGCCAAGTACAATGACATCTGGGTTCAGCACCAAGACTACTTGCGCGAGTGCATGACCAACGTGACTGCCAAAAGTCTCAAATTGTTGTAGTGCAAATGGATCGCCACTGCGTGCTTGTTCGGCCAACCACCTCCCTTCAATTCCTTGTCGCCCAAAGAACTGTCCTGAAGCATAATCTTCAATAATTCCATCAAGGTAACTTAAGTTGCCCAGCTCTCCTGCAGCACTATGGTTACCTGTATATAAATTACCATTAAACACAAAACCGGCACCAATGCCTGTGCCAAGGCATACACCAATTAGGTTGTTGGCATGGTGGCCACCATATAAGTATTCACCAAATGCAAAGCAGTTTGCGTCATTATGGACAACCACGGGCAAAGAAAAGTGCTGTTCTAACAACTGTTTTAGAGGCACATTTTGCCAATGAGGAATATTTTGTGTTGTCAGCACGGTGCCGCTGCACACATCCAATGTGCTTGGTACGCCAATCGCAATACCGGTTGTTTCGGCCGTTAGGTTTTCTTCGATTAAACGGATAACAAAGGCATTAACTTGGTCCAAGTTGGCCTGATTAGGCACCGCATATTGGCGTACCTGCTCGACCTGAATGTGTGCAACCGAAGCCACAAGGGCTTTGGTGCCACCCAAGTCAATACATAACAAAGAGTGATTCATCGTAATTTAACTATTTTCATTTAGAGGTTGAGACAGCGCCTTTTGGCTGTTGCCAAAAGTCTTATTTTTAATCAAAGGATTAGCCCACACACCAACACTCAGAATATAGCTAAGTGGTAGTAAGAGTAGCAGGGCTGCGAGTTGTAAGTTGTTACTCAATTCAGCCGCAAAACCTATGATGGGAGACATAAAGGCACCACCAATGATCCCGGTACATAAAATCCCCGTGATTGCGCCATGGCCGGTTTTGAATGAATTTAATGCCAGAGCAAAGATGACCGACCACATAATGGAGAGGAAGAATCCCACAACTGGAAAAGCAATAAGCGCCACCGTAGTGCTACCGAATAACGCACTTAGCAGTGCGATAGCGGCGCCAGAGCTGAATAAAATCAACAACTTTTGTGCATCAATGAGTTTAAGTAGTGCCAGTCCAAGTAAACAGCCTAAGGTTAGGCATAACCAGAATTCGCTCACCACTTTTGCGCCTTCGGTGGTTGGATCTAGGCCATGATATTGCTGCAAAAAGACGGAAATAAGGTTAGCGACACCTTGTTCTAGCGCAACATAAGCGGCGATGGCGGCAAAAAATTTCAATACGGTTTTATCTTTAAAAAAGCCGATACTTTGTGACCAGCTCAACTGCTGCTTTTTCTGCTCGGGTACCGCGCTAAATGGCGTAAATTGCGAGAGTAATAGCATCACGACGCTTAGGATAGCGAATACCGCATAGATACTTAGCCAGGTTTTGTCTACTGGGATAACACCAGACAGCGCCCCACCAAATCCCTCTGCGGTGGTGACTTGAGACTGTAGTTTGCTATACACCAGAGGCGCGAGTGTTGCAGCAGCACCAAACATCAACTGCGCAAACACCGAAAGCATGGCAAAGTGTTCTGAACCACCGCTGGTTCGTAATAGTGGATTGATAGCCACTTGCAGTAATGCCATGGCACAGCCGAGCATAAACAACGCAACCATGGCAATGGCAAACGTTGGCATTAGCACAAAGGTCGTTGCGCCAATTGCAGCAAGGGTAAATGCGAGCTGCATAACGGTTTTTTCTCCAAAACGTTGAACTAGCAGTCCCGCTGGAATAGACATCACACCATAAGCGATAAAAAAGGCGAACGGGAAAAACCCCGCGAGCGTTAGGCCTATGCTGTAACTTTCTATTAGTGCTGGAAAAATCGCGCCTAAAATATTGGTGATAAAGGACACCGTAAAAAAGGTTGCCAATACTAAGGCAATCACTAGGTAGCTTTTTTTCATGTTGTATTTCCACCTTCATTAGATAGCGGGTGATGGCGTGGCGATCTCGCTTGTGGGCAGACAAACAAAAAGATCAAGGGGAATCTCACCACCACCCGCAATGGGGTTATGCACGGAATGCTTGTACTCGCTGTAATTGTTCCAGTGCAGTTGTATGGGCAGTAAAATGCTCATCACTAAGCTTCGTAAGATAGGCCTTGGCCGCCTGTTCAATATGCTGTGGCGCTTGATCAAAGGGCATTTGGCAGGTGCTATCGCGATGATCCATGCCGCCAAGTAAGCAATACCAACTTGGACGAATATAGGGGGAGTGCTTTCTGTGTTGGTTGAGCCAAGCATCAAAATCACCACCGCTACGCCAGTGTGTGAGCAGCTCATCGAGCTCGCTTAAGCTCAGCGCAGCGATTTGCGCATCTTGCCAATACTGCGTATCTGCGCGCTTGCTGGTGGCGTAATGTGCCAGTACATACTCTTTAATACCGAGCACCAGATCTGACAGTTGTTGATTGATGGCTTGTGCCTCAAGTTGTTGCGAAAGCAGTCTATTCAATAACTCAATGCTATAACCTGTGACCATCAGCGCGGTGGCTTCGAGTGGTTCAATAAAGCTCTGCGCGAGACCAATAGCAAACACATTGCCTTCAACGCTGCGTGCCATCATGCCCACTTTCATGGTGAGGTGTTTGGCTTGCCCTTTATCAAGTTGCGCGGCTTGACGCAGTTGAGCCTCAGCCTCTTTGGGGGTAGCATGTGCGCTGCTGTATACGTAACCATGTCCAGCTCTGCCTTGTAGCGGGATCTGCCAGCGCCAGCCGCACGGCATCGCGATAGCAGAAGTGCTCGAAGGTAGTGGGTTTATTCTATCGCCCGCAATCGCGACAGCTGAATCATTGAGTAACTGATCTGCAAACGAAATAAAGGGCACTTCGAGCGTTTTCTCTATCAACAGGGCGTTAAACCCTGAAGCGTCGACGTAAAAGTCGCTTTTCACCTGCTCACCCGACTCAAGTGTCAGTGCAATAATTTCTTTGGCATGATGCTGTACGCTACTCACCGTACTTTGAATATGTTTTACGCCTCGCGCTAGGCTAAATGCCCTTAACCAATCCGCAAGTTTTTGCGCATCAAAGTGATAGCCGTACTCAAGCGTCCTTGGTAATGGACGCTGTGGCAGTGGTGCTTGTTGCTTGTCGGCAAGTACTGCGGCTAAGAAGTAATGTTCGGGCTTATCTATATATTTGCTACCACGACGTCTGGCGTTGGCGTTGACAAAGTAGACTTCCGCCGTTTTTGCATCCATTTCAGAGAAGAAGGGATGAAAATAGCTGCCATTGTCGCCATTCCAGTTATCAAAATAGATCCCGGTTTTATAGCTTGCTTGGCACGTGGGCATCCAATCGTGCTCTTTTGCACCAAGGCTTTGCATAAAAGGCTGCAAATGTGGCGTTGAGCCTTCGCCAACGCCAATTCTGCCAATACTTGATGACTCAATCACCGTAATTGATAAATTGGGTTGATGCTTAGCAAGGTAGGCTGCGCACATCCAACCTGCGGTACCGCCACCAAGGATGGTGAGTGACTGTATTGTTTTTATAGGCAAATGAGTTTTCATAGGCAAATGACCCCAGCCACAAGCAACTGGGGCTCCGAGGTTAGAACTTATAGCTGACGCCAAGGTAATAACGCGTACCAAATTCAATGGTGTTCTGCGTTAAGTTGTAGTTGGTGTCGTAAGATTGAATAACCTCGTTGGTCAGGTTTACACCCTCTAAGCTGACATCCAGATTTTCCATCGCATGCCACACCAAAGATGCATCCCATTGTTGGTAGCTATCGTTGCGCACCGCTTGCGCTGCACCGACGCCAATCCATTCACTACGCCAGTTGTAGGCAATACGTGCACTAAATTGTTCATTTTCGAAAAACAGTGAACCATTGAATGAGTTTTCAGAAACACCTGGCACCATTTCTTTGGTGTTTTCAGGAGTGGTGGTTTCACTATCTACATAGGTGTAGTTAGTAATAAAGCCAAAGCCATTATCAAAACTATGCTGAAGCTGTAACTCAATGCCCATTACATCGCCATCGCCGTTACTACGCGGCCGTGTGACTCGGCATTGATCATATTTAGAGGGGTCGGTTCCGCATCCGTCTACATATTCAATGGCTTCAGTAGAAAAGACAACGTTGTCAATTTTCTTCACAAAAGCGGCTGCTGAGAACAAAGATGCTTCGGTAAAGTAATATTCGATGCCAATATCTGCTTGATCTGCTTCGTATGGTTTAAGGTTCGGGTTACCGCCGGTAGCAGAACCAAAGTTGGCATCAATCGCCAGACCTGGCTTTAAGTCGTTATAATTGACTCGAGACATAACGCTAGAGGCGGCCGCACGGATAATAATATCGTCGCTATAGTCATAAGCGAAGTTGATACTTGGTAACCAGTTGTCGTAGTCAACCGTTTCATCGAACACCGTGTTATCAACATAGCCGCTGGACTGTTGTTCTGTATCCACATAGCGTAAGCCGATATTACCGCGGAAGTTTTCACCGCTGAAGTCACTTTGTACATAGATAGCGAGCATATCTTCTTCGACATTGTAGGTTTTACCAAGGTCTTGCTGCTCGATTAATTCACCCGCCTCATACTTGCCAGTGATAAAATCCCACCACTTATCTTCATCGAGCTTGGCGTATGAGTTGAGAATATGTCCGCCCGTTTGCGAATGAAGATTGGTAAAAATACCATCACTCCAGTTAGCTAAGCTATTACCATCAGGGACAAAACCGACAACATCCGCTGGGTTTCTTTGTATTGCGATACGTGCAAATTCGTTTTTATTAACTTTCACACCCGCTTTGATGTTCTTGAAGTAATCATGCTCTAGCATCCACTTGATATCGACTTGTGCATAACTCACTTCATGCTCTTGAACCGTGGTTTGGAAGTTTGATTCCTGAGCAAATTTGAGCTGTGAGGCATCGGTTGGGTCTAACGAATCAAACCAAATTTGATAAGGGCCTGTGGCATCGTAAGTAAAGCCGCCGTCAGTACTATTTTGACCGTTAGGGAAGGCAGGATCGCCAATTTTGTCACCCTCATCGGTTGCCGGGATCCACCAACTTGAGGAACCAAACTGTGTACCACCATCAGATGTTGAGCGACCAATAACACCGCTAATCTCGAAAGTTTCACCGACGTATTTACCACTGAAGTTTAAGGCATCGACTTCCATGTTTACGGCGTTACGAACAGTGGGGTTGTATATAATGTTCGCGTAAGCTGGCAAAATACGCGCACGCTGTGTACCTCCCGCTGCGTTGTTTTGTACATCAACAGCACCTGCACCACGGGCACTTACGGTAAGGAAGTTATGGTTTACATGTGGATTGTCAAACTCAAAACGAAAGTAGTCTACCGCAAATTCGGTGTTATCGCTTGGTGCAAATTGTGCTGTAAGTTGCGCGCTGGTGCGCTCGCGCTCAGCTCTGAATGCTTGCGAGCCGATAGCCCAAGCGCCCACTGTAGATGCTTGTCCCGTATCTTGATTCGCTGCAAAATATTCATAGTAGCCACCAATGGACTCAATAACGTGACGGCCTGAAGTCAAGTTTTCAATAGAGTATGCTGCGAGTACCCCAAACTTTTCATCATCACTTTTCCAGCTACCTAAAAATGAGCCGCTTAAATCATTTTCATCATACAAGGTAGAGCGGCCCATTTCTGCCGACACCATGTAAGTGTGTGCCTCTAAGTCCAGTGGTTTACGTGTGACAAGATTCACCGTACCACCCAGTGCACCTTCTTCAATGTTTGCTTCAGGTGTTTTGTAGACGTTCACTGCCGAAACTTGCTCTGCAGATAACAGCTCCATGTTAAAAGTACGTGTCGATGGACCCAAATCATACCATTCGGTACTGGCAACGGATTGGCCATTTAATAAAATACGCGATTGCTCGGGCGCTGTACCACGGATAGTAACACCGCTTACTTCACCATATTTGCGGTCGACTGTGACCCCTGAAATACGCTGTAGCGCATCCCCAATGTTTTTGTCGGGAAACTTACCAATATCTTCCGAGGTGATAGCATCAACAATACCATCTGCAAAGCGCTTGGTGTTCATTGAAGCTTCAAGCGAGCGGCGAATGCCTCTTACTTCAATTACTTCGACTTTTTCTGTTGCGCTTTGTTCTTCGGCTAATGCTGATGGTGCAGCGGTGAGTAAAAGGGGTGATAAGGTACTTGCTGTCACGATGGCGGCAAGTTTATTCAATTTAAATTGCTTCAACTTAGTTGTTTTCATTGTTCTGCCCATTGTTCCTATTTGTTGTTGGCAGAAGCTAGGGTATCGCCTTGAGTGTTTTTTAAGCGGTATATTTCTATCTACTAATGATACTTTTCACGCTTAAATGAGAGTAATTTGACAAAAATACTTCACTGCACTCTAAGCAATCGCTATATTTCGATAGATTAGTATTGTTGAGTGATTGAATTTGCATGATGTGCAAAAGGGTGTAACGAGTGGTTGTTTTAAAGTTTATAACATACCGATTTTAAATAAGTTTATTAATGTAAAAGGAAATTGCTATGCGAGCGATGTACGAGAAAGTACTGCCATCTCCTGGGTGTTCATGGCGTTATTGCCTGTATCAGTTACCCGAAATTCCCTTTAATTGGCACTATCATCCGGAATATGAAATCTGTTTGACGCTCAACAGTGTCGGTGTATGTCATGTGGGTGATCATATCGCCCCTTACGAAGACTTAGATTTGGTTATCCTAGGCCCTGACTTACCACATACTTGGCAGTCAAAACCGAACCCGGATCACTCCGCTCACGTTGTCCACGTTGCACAAATACCCGCGCACTGGTTGGAGTCTTTAGTGGCTCAGCATCCTGAATTGCATGGCTTATCTGAATTGTTAAATGCAGCGCGCCGTGGCGTCAAATTTCCTGTGGAAGTCGCAAGGCAAGCGAAAAAGTGGTTTGAGCAAATCGCGGATGCTGAACCGTTAATGCGCTTTGTGCTTTTGCTAGAAATGTTAACGCGGATGACGACATCAAACTATCAACATCTTGCCAGTAGCGGCTTTCGCTTTGACGCCCGCCATGACCCCGCGAAAGATAAGTTCGACCGGGTTATTGCCTATATCTATGATAATTACACCGACAAATTAAGCGCCGATGAGCTTGCACAACAAGTGCATATGAGCACCAATCACTTTCACCGTTTCTTTAAAAAGCGCACGGAGCGTACTGTGACGGAATTTATCAATCAGCTGCGTATTGCCAAGGCCTGTAAATTATTAATTAGCTCTGCCTCTCCCATTAGTGTGATATCGGATCAATGTGGTTTTAATAATATTTCTAACTTTAATCGTCGTTTTCATGCGTTGAAGGCGTGTACGCCCAGTGAGTTTCGCGCACGGCTGCACCAAAAGGCATTGTATTGATCTGAACGTGGGCTTGTTTATTATACGTTTTAATCAAAACTTCAATTCAAACCGTGAATATTTCGTAATGCTATGATATTCATGCATATTCCTAAATATTCAACTTGGTATTTATCAAGGAATTGCCAAGAATGTGCCGGGTCGCAACAACAATAAACGAGGATGACCGTGATGACATTAGGACACTTTATTAAACAGATCCGCACACAGAAAGGCTTAAGTCAACCCCAGCTAGCTGAGCAAATGTGTGTTGAGCAAAGCTATTTATCTAAACTAGAAAACGACAAATCCGTGCCTTCTAACGAGGTATTTAGAAAGTTACTGACAGCGCTGAGTTTATCCTTAGATGAATGTATGCAAACCCTTGCAACACAAGGAAAGCGTGAGGAGTTAAGCCAAATACCAGACATCGAATATTGGTATAAGCAACATCAACAATCAAAGCAAAAGCAATATAAACACTTGGCAATACTAGCTATTTTGCTAGTGTCTCTCGGTGTCGGGTTATTTTGGAGTGGCTACAAACAGATATTTTTTAGTGAAAAACTGTTCGAATATGAATCTCAGGGTGTATTGCAAGCCGGTGAGCCCGTCGAGCTATATAGAAAGTGGCGTTTTCTCCTTGTCCCTCATAGTAGGAATAGCGATATTGAATTTGTGGAGCAAGTTAAGCTTGCCATGGCGAAACGTTTAGACAAAAAAACGGTATTTTTTTCAGACTATAAAGGGAGCGCTTATACCGAATCGGTAACCGAGGGTAGAAGGCATTATCGTTTTCAAGGCCCTAAATTTAGTGAGCGAGCGGAAAATGCATGGCTGCAATTTGTTGGCTTATTGTGTCTCTCTGCTGGGGTTATGCTAACTTTAGTAGGTAAGCGGCTAGTTAAACCTTAGATTATCAATATAGGTGTAAGATGCAAAAACGATTATTTTTTGGTATTGGCATGGATGACGACGCTCGAGCACATATCGGTCAGTGGCTGGTGGACAGTGTGAGTGCCAGTAAAGCCAATACACAACCAAGTAATTGGCATCTCACACTGGCGTTTCTTGCTATGGTGGAAGAGTCACAAGTAGCCGAGCTTTGTGATTTTGCGAGTGCTCTATCGGTGCCTAAATTTACACTCACCTTTGGTGACTATGGCTACTGGCAGCACAATGGTATTTTTTACTTAAAGCCCGAACAAAAACCACAAGCTTTGCTTGATTTAGCCAATCCACTGCGTGCTTTTGGAGAAAAATGCGACCTCTATCACAACCCGCATCCGTTCTCACCACATATCACGCTATTTAGAAATTGTAAGCCAGAGCCGAGCGTTGTAAAGCCCATTACGCCTTTCTCACTCACGGTAAAGAAATTTCATCTCTATCACTCTCACCGCAATGAGCGTGGCTTAATCTACGACCCTATCGAGTCTTTCTTCCTGAGCTGAAATGTCTAATTTGAATGCTTTTTCCAAATAGAATAGAGTGTACTGCTAAGTAAACAGCTAAATAGCAAGACAAAGATATAATTTGGCACGCCGTTATAAAGATATAACGAGAGGTTAGTTGCTAATAATAGTAATAATGCAATGTACTTCATTCAGTTTAGCTCCTATATTCTTCAAAGCTTTATTGAGAACTAATGTTTGATACATCCCCTGTTATGCCCGTTTGTAGCAGGCCTTAGCTTTTCTTAGAGTAAAAAGGTTCGAGTAAATAACAGGCTAATCCATAGGCACAGCCGAATCCGATCGCAACAATTGGTAGCATTTGTATTTCACTAGCACCAAGCCATCTGCCAAAAATAAACACCAGTGATACAACAGAAACTAGGCATATTGTTATCTTTGCGAGCACAATTAAAATATGCTGCTTCAGAGGTAAGTCGCACTTTTCCTTCCATCTCTCTTGCAGTACTAAGTAAATAAAAACGAAAAACACAGGTAACAGAAACTCAATAAACTCAAACATGATTTCGTGTCCTACTAAGTAGGTCAGCTCCAGAACACGGAGCTGACCGATAGGTTAAGCGTATTTAATGTAAAGCTTCTTCGCTAATCCACCCAAAGCTGCGCCAACTAGAAAGGCAGCAACAAATCCCGCCATTAACTTGGGCTGTTACCAGACTATAACTGTATCTGTAGCGACTAGAGTATCATGACACAGAGGTCTTGCTGGAAATACAAGAGGTGTAGTTATGACTGCCATCCGTATTCGCCAGAGATCCACTCAATAAATCAACATGTCCTTGATGCGACTTAGTCAAGTTACCATAATAACTTACAAGTTCAAAAACCAAGAAAATAAAATTTATTCAATAATATTAGTGCTTTATGTTTATTTGTTATAGGGCGATAACAACTCAGTTTGCCAATCGTTATAATTGTTTGTTAGGTATCTAGCCAACGCTTTAGCTTTTTAACCAAAGTTTCTAACCAAGTCAGTTGATAGCGCTTGTATTTACAGCATTTAAGGAATAGCATTTTGGTGGCTTCGTTTCGTGCTGGGCTAATATGTAGGCGACTGCACTCTGTACTTGCGCGGTACCAATCTTGTGCGCTGATGGCTTTAATCAAATTAGGAAAGGCCAAAAATAACTTACTGGTGCCAAGGTTGTAAGCCATATCCAATAGCGCAATCTTAGCGGGTGTTGGTAATAGCTGATAAGGGATGCTGCCAGTTTCTTGTTTTGCAAGAAAATGAATGAGGTACTGTTCAAACTCTTTGATTTGCTCTACAAGGTATTTTTTAGACGCCTTTGGTGGCAAGGTAAGCTCGGTATATTGCGCATACCAAGAAGCCTTGTAGCCGCTGGGTTTGCCCTTAATATTACGGTATTCATCGCGCTTTTGTTGCAAGGTGGCAGACCGTTTAGAGCGCCTATCCCGCATTGGTAACTGGCAAAATTGCTCAACACTTTGCATATGAAAACCAACACCAATCGTCGGATTGGCATTCACATCTAGGTACAAATGCAGTACCTCGCCCTCAAATTGCAATAGATGCTGTATTACTCGTTGATAGAATTTGTCGGTGTCGTTGAACAACTAGGTACCTCAGTGATCACTGCTTTTTCGTTCGTGGTATAGCACTGTTTTAGTATAGAACAGTAGCAGGCCTCTGCCTTAAAAACCGATTTATGGGCGTCGATTTTATCCCATAATCCACGATTAAAATTGCTTTTTGGCATGGTGAAAATGTTGAAGGTGTCGCCATCTGCCAGCAAAATCTTTTGTGGCGCACTGGAAACATACCAGCCAAACTTTTTTAGATAATTGATATTCGATTCTTCATTTTGAGCATCACTAAGCGCTGCTTGATAGGCGTTAAGGTTGCAACAAGCGTCCATCAGTTCGGTAACATCAAAATACGCTTCGCCATCCAATTCATATTTGATGTAATGGATGATTGCAGGGCCGGTCCCTGAATTGCGAATATCGACTCTAATCGTTGCTTGAGTCGACTCTAAATCAAAATTACTGTAGCTGAATTGTAGCCATGGCCAAGTTTCAGTTTTTAGCTGCTTTTCGGCTGCGGAAACTTGCTCCTGAGCAGCCTTTGCTTGCAGGTAAGTGGCGTAAAACGATGCCGCTGAAATAAACATCGCACATAGGGCTAAAATGGTGTTCATTTTAGAGCGAGAGAGTTTAAAGGAGCCCCTTGAGTGTCTCGAGCTGTGTGGCTGTGGCCGAGCAGGCTTTGCTGCCTGCGTTTCGGCTACATTTTCAGAGGGTAAGTTATTATTGTTATGTTCTGACATATTTATCCAACTGACACTACGCCCTAAGGCGACAGAAATACCAGTAACGTATCGCCAATTTTCAGTCTATCTGTCGATAGCTGGTTCCATTGCTTTAGCTTAGCGACACTGACATTAAATTGCTTAGCTATGCGCCATAAACTATCGCCGTGTTTTATCTTATAGTCCAGTTGTTTGTCAGCCAAAATGGGTAAAATTAGCTTTTTTCCTGCACGAATACGGTCACTCTTTAATTGATTAAAGGCTTTTAACTCGGCGACGGTTAGCGAATAGCGTTTTGCAATGGTGCTGAGAGAGTCTCCACGTCGGATAGTATAATGTTGCCATGTATCTGCGGGCATTTTTGGTAAGTGTGTGAGCATGGTTTGCCACTCTGACACGCGCGCTGTAGGGACTACAATATGCTCAGGACCGCCAAGTAATGCTGGAAAACGTGCATAGCCTGGATTTAATACCTCGACTTCTTTCCAGCCTTTGAGATCAGATAAGATGGCTTGTTGTTTAAGTTTAATAACGCTGATTAGCGAACGATTAGGGATTTTAGGAAACTTCATCAAGTCATGCTTTAGCAGCTGTGATGCTGCAAGTAGCTTTGGTACGTAGTGACTGGTTTGGCGCGGTAGCTTCAAATGGAAAAAGTCAGTTGGTTTACCTGCTTTTTTATTTCGTTCAATGGCTGCAAGCACTCTACCTTCACCCGTGTTATAGGCGGCAATGGCATGATACCAATCACCATCAAAACGTTTGTGGAGATATTGCAAAAAGTCCAATGCGACACGGGTCGAGTCTACGATATCTTGGCGGCCGTCATACCAAGCGTTGATCTTGGCACCATAATGTTTTGCAATCAGCGGTGTGAGTTGCCACAAACCCGAAGCATGCTTGTGAGAGTAGGCTTGGGTATTAAAGTCGCTTTCAATTAGCGGCATCAATGCCAGTTCTATTGGCATATCGCGCTTTTCGACTTCTTCTACTAAGTAATAAAGTAGCGGCGCTGCACGTTCACTGATGGTATCCATATAGTTTGGATGCCTGAGATACCAATCAATCCGTTGTTTTACACGCTTATCGTCGGAATCGGCAAAGCTGAGCTGATCTTTAATGCGGAGCCATAAATCATCAGTTGCGAGCGGGTCATATGGCGTTTTAACCACCGTTTTAGCTTCGTCTTTGACTGTATTTTTTGGCTTTTTAACGGCAGATTGCACAGCGTTATCTGGCGTTGGTTCATCCTGTTGAGGTTGCTGTATTTGGCTACAGCCATTTAGAAGCAGGATTGCTGCGAATAATGGAGTGATGAGGTTTTTCATAGAGCCTTTTTTATTATCCTTTTATTATGCAGTCCAATGAGGCATCTGAACCGCATAAGATTGTATATAAATTCGGTGCAAATGCAAAAATAGGCACCTTACCTGTTGCGGCTGTGTAGTGTAGAGCGATGAAATGGATACAAAATGAACTTTAGCGTTACAGCATTTAGCATTGATTAATGGAATTAACGCAATAACACACGGTTACTAATGGTTGCGAATTGCTCACTTACTCAAGGCGTAGTTGGTGCTTAAATTGTGTTTTATAGGTTCGCGAGAGCGTTAATACTTTCCCACTTTGCAATACGACTTCACTGTCACCACTAGCGAGCGGGGTAATACACACGACCTTAGACAGATTAATAGCAAAAGAGCGATGAATGCGTACAAAGCCGGCTGGATCTAAGCGCTGACATAGCGCAGCAAGCGTTGAGCGTAGCGGGTAAATGCGACCATTTAAGTGCAGATTGACGTAATTTCCAGACGACTGTAACCATTCAACCTCTTCAACTTTAACGATAAATTCTTTGCCTAGCTTGCGTACTAATAAATGATGAATGGGTTTGGTGGGCGGTTCACCTTCATCGCTTTCTTGTTTTATCGGTGATGCTTCTCCAAGCATATGTGAGATACTAAATCGATAACCTTTTATGAGTGCAATAAAGAACACCAAGCTCCAAGCATCTTTTTGATATTCATAGATAAGTTCAAACCAGGAAAGATGGAAGTTGTAATCCAGTTGCAAACTAAAATAAATCGTTTCACGTAATAACACCATGATGCCAACATGGCCAAAACAAAATAACAGTGAGGCAATAAAAAAGCTAAAAGCAACGTTAACAGGTTTATGCCACTGCCAAGGAAATGCGTTTAAATACCAAGATATGGCAGGAATTAAGGCTAGACTGGCAGCTGCACTGGTATATTCCCACACGAAAGGTTCCCACAGCGCAAAATCGAGCTGTGCATCTCGCTTGGCATCCATGATCAAGGTAATGACATTTAAGGTGTTATTAATCGCCAGAAAGAGGGCGAGTAATGCCATTGCTATCAAAGGGTGGTATTGCTGAATAAAGGTACGTGAAAACATCATGGTTTGTGTTTTTCTTTTACTCTAGCAACTGGATGCAAAGCGGTCACTTATTTTATCCCACTATTCCACGATTTATCCCTAGCTATTGTTATATAAGCAAATTGTAGCTTGTTTGTGCGCTGTATTGGTGCACGCTAAGGATAAGTTTACTGTCAAAAAGAAAATAAGATGGAGCATTTAAATCGGCGAATAGAGCTAGACTGGCTGCGTGTGATTGCATTTACGATACTCATTTTTTATCACACTGCCATGTTATATGTACCTAACTGGGGTTTTCACTACAAGAGTGCCTATACCTCGGTTTGGCTAGAATATCTGATGTTACTGATCTCACCATGGCGAATGTTGCTTATCTGGTTTATCTCGGGTGTTGCACTTAGATATATTTTTGATAAACAAGGTGCATACACAACAATGCTCTTTCGTACGCCTTTGCTCTTGCTCCCGTTATTAATTGGCATATGGATTGTTGTGCCCGTGCAACTGTACGCTGAGATGCAGCAAAATGCTGGATTAACGCTTGGGTATGTTGACTTTTACAAGCAGTTTATTGATTTTAACAGCCCTTTGTTTAGTCGGTATCAAAGCGGTATTTGGCCCCATGTTGATGTCAATCACTTGTGGTATTTGCGAGAATTATGGCGTTTTACTTTGCTCCTTGCTGTGTTGCATATCGTCTTTAATTCTAAGCTTCAAGTAATGATCCGGCATTTTATCAGTTTACGTTGGTCAACTTACGCGCTAAGCGTGCTGGCTGTTGCAAGCTTACTCTGGGCTCAGTTAGCGTTAGACGGCGATAGTAAAAGAGAATTTCAGGGGGTTGTTTTTCTGCTCGCAGGCTATCTGCTGGCTAAGCATAATCGGTTTTGGGCTTGGCTTACTCGGCAAGGTAAAGTGCTGCTGTGGGTTTGTGCAGTCAACGCCATGATTATTATGCTTTTATATCATTTTTACTGGTTGCAGCAAGACACACGCACAACCTTCATTACGTGGGGTGGGGGTCTTGTGTTGGTGTTGCAGCGCGTGTGCATGGTGTTGTTAATATTAGCATTAGCGGCGCGTTATCTTAACCGTCCTCATCCGCTGCTTACGAGACTCAATAAAGCGGTGTTTCCCATTTATCTCTGGCATCAAAGCGTGATTATTGCCTTAGCGCTTTGGCTTAGTCGTTATCAACTCGGTGGTGTGTTTGAGGGGTTTTTGGTGATCACAGGAACACTGCTATTTTCTGGGTTGCTGTTCTGGCTGGTGCCAAAGTTGGGTTCTCTTGGGTTGGTGATGGGGTATCGCAAGGCTTTGCTGACAAATAATAAAATTCTTTGGGGGATGGGATGTTTGTTATTGCTGCCACTGATCTACCGGATTATTTAACCTGTGTACTGCACCATTGTGCAATAAATGCTCTACTCTTATTGCTAGGGTCAGTATGCCTCCAATGGAGGATACTTCACGGATAGCATCGCCACGGGTAAGGTGGTGAGCACAAATAAGAAGAGGGAATCATCCAAATGAAACCAATTTCTTCACCTCTGGCGGCAATTCAGCCGCATTACGATGTACTGGTTATTGGTAGTGGTTATGGCGGTTCTATCGCTGCGTCACGTATGGCGAGAGCCGGAAAATCAGTCTGCCTACTTGAGCGAGGGCGCGAGTTTTTAACGGGAGAATTTCCTGATACCGAATTGGAGGCCGCTGGTGAGTTGCAGTTTAATAGCCAAACAGGACACAAGGGCTCTCATTTGGGATTATTTGATATTCATATGCACCGTGAACAGAATGTCGTCGTCGGTTGTGGTTTAGGTGGCACCTCTCTTATCAATGCCAATGTTGCTTTGCCCCCAGTGGATGCAGTATTGAAAGATTCAGCATGGCCACACGCGATTAGAGATGATGAGGATGGTTTGTTGGTCGAAGGATTTATGCGGGCTCGGGAGATGCTTAAACCTTCGTTATACCCTGAAGATTACCCAACCTTGAATAAACTGAAGGCTCACCAGCAGTCGGCAAATGCATTGGAAGCGCCCTTAAATAAAGTGCCAATTAATGTTTGTTTTGCGACGCCTGACGGTGGGATTAACCATGTGGGCGTTGAGCAGCAAGCATGTACTAACTGCGGGGACTGTGTGTCTGGTTGTAATTTCAATGCCAAAAATACCACTCGAATGAACTACTTACCGGATGCTTGGAATCATGGTGCAGAAATCTATTGTCAGGCCAGTGTGCGTTACCTTGAGAAAACAGACTCCGGTTGGCGGGTGTTTTACCAAGACATGGGAACCGGCGCAGAATGCTTTTCTGCAGCCCCGTTATTTGTTGAGGCGGATATTGTGATCGTGGCAGCAGGCACGCTGGGCAGTAATGAAATTTTATTGCGTAGTCAAAGTCGCGGTTTGGCTATCTCTTCGCAACTTGGACAGCATTTTACTGGTAATGGCGATATGTTGGGTTTTGGCTATAACTGCGACAGCGAAATCGATGGTGTTGGGGTTGGTAATCTAGAGCCAGAAGGCAAAGCGCCTACAGGACCTTGTATCACCAGTGCAATCGATCTTCGTGAAGCGAGCGAACGTGCGCAGCAAATGATTATTGAAGAGGGAAGTTTACCCGGTGCAATGGCGGGAGTGTTACCAACTGCGCTTGCAAGTGCTGCGGGTGTAGTTGGGCTCGACACGGATCACGGTTTTCATGATGCTTTGGAGGAGCAGGCGAGAGTATGGCAAAGCCAATGGCGAGGCGCTTATCATGGTGCGGTAAAACACACTCAGACCTACTTAGTAATGAGCCATGATGATGGTCAAGGTGTTATAACTTTAGAGCAAGACAAGTTGAAAATCCGTTGGCCAGAGTTAGGATCTCAGCCTAATTTTCAAAACGCGAGTGAAAAGCTGCTTCAAGCAACAGAAGCGCTCGGTGGCACCTATGTCAAAAACCCGATTTGGTCACCGTGGTTGAATAATCGCTTGGTTACAGTTCATCCTTTAGGTGGCTGCCGGCTTGCTGAGACGGGTTCCGAAGGAGTGGTGAACCATAAAGGGCAAGTGTTTATGGCAGAGGGGATGCCTGCTACGACTCGCTCTATGTGTCAGATGGTGCCATCATTCCAACGTCGCTTGCCGTCAATCCGCTACTGACGATAAGTGCATTGGCGGAGCGCTGCTGTGCGCTTATCGCCAAGGACCGTAATTGGCTAATTGACTATCAGTTGCCGTCAAGCCGTTCCCGTACCGCAGAGCCGACTACAACGGGGTTGGCGTTTACAGAGCGAATGCAGGGCTATTTTAGCCGCGTGATAGAGCCAAGCTCTGCCTCTTTACAAACCTACTTGGCTGCCTATAAGCAGGGTCAAGAAACAAACCAAACGCTGTCGTTTGTGTTGACGGTCACCTCGACAGATCTAGAGGTGATGTTGACCGACCCACAACATAAAGCGCAGATTTCGGGTCGCGTTGAGTGTAATGTGCTTTCTGATAAACCACTGACCGTTCGCAATGGTGAGTTTCGTTTGTTTGAGCGTCAGGCTTTTCCACCAAATACCCGTAAGATGATCTATAAAATGAATTTAATAGCGGAGAATGGCAAGCAGTACTTCTTTAATGCCTTTAAGTTAATCAAAGACGACCCTCACTCACTTGATCTTTGGGATGATACTACAACCTTATTTGTTGATATTTATGAAGGAGAAGATACTCAAGGGGCGGTATGTGGCCACGGTATTATGAAGATAGCGCCGATTGATTTTGTAACGCAGCTTGCCACTATTCGTGTGAGTCATGCCGAGAGTAAAGCGGCTCGCTTAAAAGCCATCGCGCGCTTTGGGCAGTTTTTTGCGGGCACATTATATCAAAGTTACGGCAGTATTTTTTACCAAGAAAGAACGCACAGTGGTGAATTGGTGCGCAAAAAACGGCCGCTAAGGGCCCCCACACCTGAAGTATATTTGTTTGATACAGCAGATCATGTGCAGCTATCGCTGACTCGGTATCGGGGAGGTGACAAGGGCCCGGTTATGTTAGTGCATGGGTTGGGTGTTGCGTCGAGTATTTTTTCCACCGACATGATAGATACCAACTTAGTTGAGTACCTCGTCGCCAACCAATATGACGTGTGGCTATTGGATTATCGAGTCAGCATTTTGTTGCCTGCTGCCGCAAAGCAATCAAATGGCGATCAGGTAGCGAAATACGATTATCCTGCTGCGGTGAATAAAATCCGTACGATTACTGGAGCGGATAGTATTCAGGCGGTAGTACATTGCTATGGCGCTACAACCTTCTTTATGTCTATGCTTAGTGGCCTTACAGGCGTTCGCAGTGTTGTTGCATCACAAATTGCGGCGGACGTCGTGGTGCCGATGGCGACGAAAATGAAGACAGGTTTACACCTCCCTTCATTTTTAGAAAGGCTGGGCGTAGACTCGCTAACGGCGCGAGTACCACAGCAGAGCAATGGCCTTGCCTCTTTGTATGATAAGGCGCTAGGCTTGTACGCGCTCGCCGAAGCTCAGGGGCGATGCAACAATGATAGCTGCCATCGCGTGACCTTTATGTACGCCTCCTTATACCGTCATGATCAGTTAACCGATTTGCTGCATGAGCATATTGATGAACTATTTGCCGAAGCCAATATTCAAACCCTTGAGCACCTTGCTGCAATTTGTCGCGCAGGAAAACTGGTTGATGCAGATGGTAAGGACGTTTACCTACCACACATCAACCGATTAAACGTGCCAACGCTGTTTATTAGCGGAGCAGATAACGAATGTTATTTACCTGAGAGCACGAAAAAAACTTATGAACGTCTTTGTCTTGCCTTTGGTGATGAGCAATTTACGCGTAAGGTGATCCCCAATTACGCGCACATAGATTGTATCTTTGGGCGTCAGGCTGATGTAGATGTTTTTCCACATATTCTCAATCATTTAGAACGATATTAGGGCCTGTTGACCTTTGCTGTTTGACTTTTGTTCTCCTGAGTGTGTTTTAGTCGCGACGCTCGACTTGCCAGCTAGTAATCTAGGCAAAAGTTGAGCAACAATGAACAAAGCGCACTCAGGTGAACCCAAAGGGCAGCGCTTGATTGGCATTTCTACTGTGTTATCGCCTGACTCACATAGAATAACTATGCTACGCCGGCTCTGCCTTGTATAAATACCAATCAAACTGCTGCAAAAACAAACTTGAAAGATAAACAGACCCTAGTCAGGACACTAAAGTCGGTAGGCACGATTAGTATCGGCCTACCAATTTCCGCTTAGCGTGAGCGCAAACTCTGGTGGTACACGCTCACGAATCGTTTCCACGGCACTTACGCTGCCCGCCCGTGAGGCGTTGTAATACAAGCGTCGATATTCGTATCTAGACGTGAGTGGCGAAGCTTCTAAGTTGAGCTTAACGCGTTGGCTTACTTGAAGCTGTGCTTGCAAAGTCAATTGCAATGAGCCTGATTCAATAAATTGCTCATCGGGATAATATTCGCGATAACTATCCCCACTGGAAATCTCTGCGCTCCAAGAAAAACGATTAAAGCTTTGTCGAAATTGCACACTAGCCCAATGTGGAACAGTTCCGTTGATTGCACGTTTTCCTGTGAGCACGTCACGGTATGATGCGTCCCGATAACTATAATCAAGATTGAGCTGACTGTTGTTGATCCAGCTTGATAAGTCTAGATTAACTGCACCATCTAGCCCCCAAAGCGCGGCACCGTCTGCGTTTGCAACTATGCTTTCACCTCGATTATCTTGCTGATATTCATGCACATCTTTTTGCCACTGATAAAAAGGCTTAACGTTAAAACGCCATCTTTCACCTTCTTCAATATCAATTTGCAGTGCAAGTTCAGTGTACTGCATTGGCTTTATTTCCAGGTTGCCAAACTGTAAGCGGCCAAATCCTGCGTTGAGCTCTGGTAAAAAAAGTGAAAAATCGAGCTGTTCCACTTCATGCTTTAAGGTGGTTGTAAGCTGAATGTGTTTTGTTGCGTCATAATTTAATCGCATCAACGGCTTGGCGATGAGATGCTGAATATCTTCACTCTGACTACTGTTGGTCGAAAGTGTAGCCTGCTCAGCTGCCAGTTTGCTGTATAACTGCCATTTTGGTGAAAGTGACCAAGTAAAAGCAGCAAAGGGCTCAATACTTAGCTCTTTTATCGTGCTGTGTAACTGCTCCTCGGGCAATATTGTGTTGGCATTTACTCGATTGATACTGGCCTCAAGACCGTACTCCGAGACTGCGTCGTTTACCATCAGGCGAATTACTCGCTCGTCAGTACGCTTATACTGTGTAAAGCTCGGTGTTGAAAGTTGCGCAGAGAGACCATCAAGCATGTGCAACTCATTCTTTTGTTTTGAGTAGTAGCCTGTAAGTTGTGTGCTCCAGCGCTGACCTTGCCACTGCCTATCGATAGACATTTCGCTAGTGTCTGTTTTGCCGCGCTCTTGCGAAAACGCAGATTCAACATCGCTGGATGAAGTTGGCGTGCGGTACAGCCATTCGTATTTCGACTGCAAGTTGTCTTTTACAGCCTGAACATTGAGCGTTAAGGCACCATCCTGAATGGTTTTGTGGCTGGTAAGTGAGAGCGTTATTCGCTCACTTTGCTCTTTAAATGTTTCTTCGCTCTTTTCTTCGAGTGTGTTACTAGACGCAAACAGTTGACCTTTATTGGTACTTTTAAATGGCTCATCCTGAGCTTGAATATGGCCACTATGCGTCCACTGCCCTTTAGGTAAGATAAACCCTGCCATTGCCGTGATGCCAATCGAGGAGCTGGCGTTGAGTGCACTACCTAGTTGCCAATTATAGGCATTGGTTTTTTCATCACGAATGATGTTAACAACTTGATTGTATTGCTTAAGTGAAGGGAATGGGTGGTGGTTTAGGTACACTTCTAGCGCAGCGATTTGGTCAACGGGAAGCTGTTTTAAATACTCCGAGACCGATCCAGACTTTACGCGGATCTCCATGCCATTTAATAAAATATTGGCTGAACTGCCACCTAGGCCGCGCTCACCACTTTGTTCTATGAGTGTGAATGACGGTAAGCGCTCGATGGTTGCAAGTGCATCTTGTGCTGCAAACTGTTGCAGTGAACTTCCAGCATAAATACTCGGTTTTGCGTTATCCATATTGGCGTAAACGCCGCTGCTTATGACGCTCATTAAGGTGCAATAGGTCGCCGTGGAGGGATGAAATCGTGTCATTGTTCCTCTTTGAATAAAAAGCTCTCCATTGCGCTATTAAAAATAAAAAAGCAGATAAAACAAATTATTAGGTACGTAAGGTGGTTCTATGGGACGGATCGACGGGAAACCGTGAGCGGGTTCACATCGCTCGCTGGTGTTATGCAGCTTGAGAAAGCATATCAAAGCGTGACTTTAGTGCTTTCTTGTAACCTTTACTCAGGCTAATTTGCGCGCCCGTTGATAACTTGATGATGGCATTACCAGAAGCTTTGGTGATGATACGTTCAACATAGGCCAGGTTAACCAAATAAGAGCGGTGGGTGCGCACAAACATATCGGTTGGCAGCATGGCCTCAAACTGAGATAGGGTTGCTCGCTTGAGGTATTGGTGTGACTCGGTGTGAATTTCAACATAGTTTCTGGCGGCCACGATGTGCACGATGTCTTTGATCTGTATAAATGATTTATCGCCGCCTAAATCCACAAGTAAGCGTTGGTTTATCATGGCGCTATTGTTTTCTTCGCTGGTTTCAATACGGATAAACTTGTACCAAATCATAAAACATACGTAGATCACCAGCGGATGTAATGGCGCAAAATAATACAAGGTATAGGGAATATCATCTCGATAAACGAGGTAGTCGAATCCGGCTTGTATAGACATACTCAGCACGAATAAAGCCGAGCAGCAAACAAGGTAATCGCGCCAACATACCTTATTCTGTTGACTGAGTTCATTTAGCCATAAGAAGAGTATTGGTGTGTAAATATACCAAAGTCCCCACTCCTGCAAGGCCCACCAGATAGGGTTATTCAGCCGTTCACTTTCTACTTCAACCCAATCGTGCAGCAGGTCGATAGCGGTTAAAAATATGATGACGGCAGTCCAGCCAACTCCGGTAATAGTAAGAATAGCTTTGTATACGGTGTGCACGAACTTTTCCTAAATTAGATACTTCTAGTTTACCGATTTTTTATAAGTTCACAAATCCTCAAGGCTAGACCTAGCCTCTAGTCTTATTTGCCTTGAACTAAAGATAAGCCCCTAAGCAAAGCTCAAGTTAGTTAACCAAACACGCATCTGAAGCATGCGCCTTGTTCGCGCCTAAGATAAATTAAGTCACCGCCATGATTAATCATAATTTGCCTGGAGAGACTTAAGCCGATCCCTGATCCTTGTTTTTTAGTGGTAAAAAACGGCACGAAAATCATGTCTACGACATGTTCGGCGATGCCAGGACCATTGTCGCTTATTTCTATATAGTGCTGGCCCGCGTTATTCGCGCCGGTCTTTAACACCACTTGGCGTGTGTTTCGCAGGTCTTCGTCATTGCGCTGTTGCACCGCTTCAATGGCATTTTTGGTTAAGTTAATAAGCACTTGCTCAATCTGAGCTGTGTCTAACATCACCAGTTGCGAGTGGCTAATATCAAGCTGTAGGTCTATTTTCGCTTGATGACAGCTTTGTTGATGCAACTGATAAATGCCCTCTACCAGCGGCGCAAGCTGGGCAGGTTGCAGCGCTGGGCTTGGTAAATTGCTCACCGTTCTAAAACGAGCGATAAAAGCGCCTAAATACTCAGTGCGTTTTGCCAGTGTTTGTAGTGCTAAGGCTAGGTCCTGTTTGTCTTCTTCATCGTCAAAACTCAATGTATCAGGCAATAGCCCTTCACAGGTTTGCGCAATGGATGACAGTGGCGTGATAGAGTTAGCCACCTCGTGCGTAAGCACTTTGGTGAGGCGTTTATAGGCTTGCTGCTCTTTGTTTTGTAATGCATCACGAATGGATTGTAAGGTGACAATTTTACGAATTTGCCCTTGGATCTGTGCCGACGTTATTTGTATAGACAAGTTATCTTGTTGCTCGCCATTTTGCCAGTTTGCTATCGTTTTCAAACTGTTATCGCATTCATTAATCAGTGGCGCTAGATGGTCTAAGTCTCCACTGTGATTAATGGGTTTACCGAGTAGACGGGTTACCGCGGGGTTTGATTCAATAACGTTGCCTTGGCTGTCGAACACCAGAACCGCTAAGTCGATATGCACTAACAAGGTTTGTAAAAAGTGAGCCTGCTGCTCTGCTGTTAATCTAGCGCTTTGGATCCGCGTTTTAATTTCTTCTAAGTGCTGCCGCATAGGATGATGTTGGCTCAGCCCTAAGGAACTGTCGCCATTGGCTAAAGATTTAAGCACAAACTCCATATGCTTGTTTTGCTTGTTAAATTGAAAGTATAAGGTTGAAATAAACGCGATGGTAATAAGGGTGATCAACAGCCAAGTTGCCGAAAAGCCACCTTGTATATACAAATATAGCGAGAGCCCATTGGAAATTACTAGGCTAATAATAGTAAAGAAAAAAACAAGGGTGGGGTGGTGAGCAAGGCGTGTCATTTCTTCACTTCCTACAAATCGTACTTTTCTAAGCGACGATACATCGCCCCTCGGGTTAGTCCGAGCGCTTTGGCAGCGTTTGATACATTGCCTTGATAATACTTGAGCGCTGCACGCACCGTACGTTGTTCAATCTCTTCAAGGTTGAAAGTGCCTTCAAAAGTGAGTGTATTGGTGTCCGAGGTATCCTCCTTACCGGCTTGCGCCGCTGTGGGATTAGTGCCAATCACAGTGCTGATATCTAAAAACTCGCTTTCGCTTAAGATCACCGCGCGCTCGATAGCATGTGCGAGCTCCCTGACATTGCCGGGCCACGGGTAGGTTTGCAGGCTTTGCATATCCACAGGGTTTACCTCAAGCTGCCTTTTATACTTGTGGCAAAAGTGCTCGAGGTAGTAGTTTACGAGCAATGGAATATCCTCGGCACGCTCGCGAAGCGGTGGCAGACGGATCTCTATGGTATTGATTCGATATAATAAATCTTGCCTAAAACGGCCTTCATCAACCGCCTTTTGCAGATTGTCGTTGGTGGCACAGATAAGCCGTATGTCCACTGAAATGGGCTTGTTGCCACCCACTGGAGTGACTTGCCGATTTTGTAGCGCTGCAAGTAGCGTTGTTTGTTGGCTCATTGGCAGGTTGCCCAATTCGTCCAAAAACAAGCTCCCCTCGTGTGCGAGTTCAAAGCGGCCTACCTTATCGCTTTTCGCATCGGTAAACGCCCCTTTTTTATGACCAAACAATTCGCTTTCAAACAAACTTTCGGAGATAGAACCCATGTCTAGGCTGATAAAGGTATTGTCGCGGCGCATACTCGCCTGATGAATGGCGTGGGCGGCGAGCTCTTTGCCCGTGCCACTTTCGCCGGTGATCAAAATATTGGCATCGGTGAGCGCCGCGCGTTCTATGGTACTAAATACCTTTTGCATGGCCGGGCTTTGACCTAAAAAAGCAAATTGATGGCTACCACTAGATTGATTGAGTGCCTGATTTAACCCTTGCGTCTGACGAGTGAGCTTACCAACCTGCTGTTTGTCTTTGGCATGAGCAAATGCGGCAGCAACCGCACCGAGTAGTTGGTCATTTTGCCAAGGCTTAGCGATAAAGTCGGCTGCTCCTGCTTTTATTGCGTCAACGGCAAGCTGAATGTCACTATAGGCGGTCATTAACAATACTACGATGCTTGGATCTTGTTCGACAATTTTCTTTAACCAATAAAAGCCTTCTTTGCCACTAATGGCATCTTGGCTAAAGTTCATATCAAGCAAGATCACATCTATTTGCTGGGATGCAATCTGCGCTTCTATATCAAAGGGGTTATCTGTGGTGATGATGGTTTGGTAATGCTTTTTTAGCAAAAGCTTTGCTGCAATTAATATATCGCTGTTGTCGTCGACAATTAATATGGTGCCTTCCTGCTTCATATCCTGATCGCTTTATTTTTCTTTTAGCGTACCGCAATCGTTTAGATCTCGTCTACGAAAAGTGTTCATTTATGGACACTTTGTTATTTTTGATGTGTTCTATTTCCGGACACTTATTATTCTTTGAATATAAGGGTTTGATACTAATGCATTGTATTTATTGAAAAAATAAACCTTGGCACGGTGCTTGATATTAGTCATACATATTCGATAAAACGATTTAACCGACTAACAACAAGTGGCGTGATTATGGATAAGAAAATAGAACGTTCAGGATTGCAAAAACATCTTAAAAAATCAGTGGCAGGTGGTGTACTTCTGAGTATTGCAGCAGCGGCACTGGCATTCAATAACACTGCCTCTTCAGGTCGGAGTCAAAATCTCGCGCTGAGTAGCCTAACGGTGAGTACCGTAAGCAAAGGGGCGTTTGTGGACGCATTAAGCTTACGTGGTCAAGTCGTACCAAAAACCACGATTTACTTAGATACCATCGCGGGTGGTCAAGTGGAAGAGCGCTTAGTAGAGCAAGGTGAATTTGTTGAGGCGGGTCAGCCATTAGTGAGATTGAGCAATACCAGTTTACAGCTAGACGTGATGAGCCGTGAAGCACAAGTGACAGAGCAGCTTAACTTCCTACGAAACACCCAAATGACGATGGAGACCAGTCGTCTTAATTTACGCCGTGATTTACTAGAAATTGACTTACAAATTAGCCATTTGGAACGCCGTTATAAGCAATCCAAGCCACTCGTTGAAAAAGGCGTGCTGGCAACCGACAGATTGTCTGAAATCGAGGACGATTTACAGTATTACAAGGCCCGAAAGGAGCTGACGTTAGAGCGCCAAGCGCAGGAAAATTCAATTCGTAAAGTGCAAGTAGAACAGCTAGAAGACAGTGCTGAGATGTTACAGAAGAACTTGCAATTTGCGCGTAAAAACCTCGAAAACCTGCTGATCAAAGCCCCTGTATCGGGTTACTTGAGTGAGCTGGATGTTGAAATCGGTGAGTCAAAGAGTAAAGGGGCACGGTTGGGCCAAATTGACATTCCGAATGAATACAAGTTGGTTGTCCGCCTTGATGAGTTTTATTTAAATCAAGTACAACCAGATATGGCAGTGAATGTGATGTTAGACAGTGGCTTAGTCAGTGCCAAGGTGAGCAAAATTGATAGCCGTGTAACGCAATCACAATTTCAGGTAGAAGTGGCATTACCAAGCGGCCAAAGCGACATTAAACGCGGCCAAAGCATAGAGGTAGAACTGATGCTTGGCGGTAACAAAGAAAATGCCTTATTGCTAAAACGCGGTGCCTTTTTTACAAGTTCTGGCGGTAATTGGGTATACGTGTTGGCAAGTGATGGCAAAACCGCCGAGCGTCGTGACATTCGCTTAGGTAAAAAGAATCAAGATTATTACGAAGTGTTAGATGGCTTATCACAAGGTGAGCAAGTGATCACCTCAAGCTATAGCAACTTCGACAAAGCGCAACAACTCAATTTCTAAGGATATAACAATGATAAAACTAACTAACCTAAACCGTGTATTCCGTACTCAAGACGTTGAAACTACTGCGCTAAACGATATTAACCTCACTGTAAATGAGGGAGAGTTTATTGCCATCATGGGACCGTCAGGGTGTGGTAAATCTACCTTACTTTCAATTCTTGGAATGCTGGACTCACCGTCTTCTGGCCAGTTTGAGTTTGCGGGCACTGACATTGCGGGCTATAGCGAAAAGCAGCTCTCACAGCTACGTAAAGCGTCTATTGGTTTTGTATTTCAAAGCTTTAACCTGATTGATGAGCTGACCGTGTTTGAAAATGTCGAGCTACCGCTGCAATACCAAAACATCTCTAAAAGTGAACGCAAACAGCGCGTAGAGGCGATTTTGAAACGCGTCGCCATCGACCACCGCGCAGATCACTTGCCTCAGCAGCTTTCTGGAGGTCAGCAGCAGCGTGTGGCGGTTGCACGAGCGCTGGTTATTAACCCTAAACTTATCTTAGCGGATGAGCCAACGGGTAACTTGGACTCAAAAAATGGCGAAGAAGTCATGGCGATGTTACGCGAGCTAAACCGCGAAGGCACAACCGTGATCATGGTAACGCACTCAGAAAAAGAGGGGTCATACGCGGATAGACTTGTACGCCTTCTCGATGGCCAAGTGATGTTAGATAAAGCCAACACGGTGGTGCAACCACAAAAAGCAGAGGTGGCATAAACGATGGTAGTGAATTATCTAATAACGGCATTGCGTGCTTTTAAGCAGCAAAAACAGCATTTTATTTTAAATGTACTTGGGCTTAGTGTGGGCTTAGCCGCGGCAATTTTGGTTGCACTGTTTGCAAAAAACGAACTGTCTTACGATAACCAACAGCCTCATGCTGAGCGTGTGTATCGAATTGCACAAGACTATTCGCAATTAGGACTTGGGGTCGTTCCTGTTTTTAATTACGTCAATGGCACTCGAGCACTTGAATATAGCCAAGTTGAAGAGGTTTTTGCGCTGACGATGGTGGAGTTTACTCGCGAAGCTGAAGTAGATGTGACAGTAAAAAATCAAGGTTTTAAACTCAATGATCTTTATGGCGCAACTGCAAATATCGAGAACTTCATCGATTTGAAAACAGTGGCAGGTAGCCTAAGTCGCGCCATGAGCGTACCGAATAGCATTGCATTAAGTAGTTCAGAAGCTAAGCGTATTTTTGGCCGCACGAACGTGGTTGGCGAGACTCTGCAGCATAAAAACGGCCAATATACGATAGGTGCGGTATTTACAGATTTACCTGAAAACACACATTTTGGCTTTAAAAACCTAGTGTCTGTAGAGCATGATCCAGTCAATACGGATATAACTTCTAGCTATGTCTATTTACGATTGGCATCGCAAACAGATGTTACTGCTTTGGAAAAAACACTGACGGAGAAATATTATTTCGGTGATTTTAAGGGTCGCTTATCGCTGCAATTACACCCCTTAACGGAGCTTCACTTTACTGCAAAGTCGCCGTTTGAAATGAAAGTGGGTGGTGCAAAGCAAGTGGTGATGATCTGTGTTGGTTTAAGCGTGCTGCTGATCCTTATCGCTGGCTTTAACTTTATTAATATGACGGTTGCACAGTCGACCAAACGTGCAAAAGAAGTGGGTGTACGCAAGGCTCTTGGTGCCAGCAAGTCGCAATTAGTTGCACAGTTTTTATCTGAGTCTGTACTCGTGTCATTGCTTGCAATGACCATAGCCTGTGTTTTGGTCGAGCTACTATTGCCAAGTTTCAACAATTTAATTGGCCGCGAACTGAGTATTGATTATGCATCTATGTTTAGTGTCGTGGTGGTTGTGGTTGCCGTCATCGTGGGTTTGTTGGCGGGTCTCTATCCTGCATTTTTTATCTCATCTTTTAGTGCTAAACGCGTACTAAGCGGAGATTTACAGCGTGGGAGTACCGCGATTTGGGTGCGCAAAAGTCTTTTAACTGTACAAGCAGCACTTGCGGTTGGGTTAATTATTGCTTCGATAACGCTACAGTACCAGTTGGCACATTTGCAAAATTTACCGCTTGGTTACGAAACCACACAGCGTTTGGTGGTCTCAGAAGTGCCCGTTAAAGCGGCTTTTACAAAAGCGCCAACATCATTAGTTAAGCAGTTTGCGGCGATTGAGGGCGTTGAACATATCAGTGTAATAGATACGCAGCTGACTCGATCGATTAATAACACCCTAGTACCAACGTGGCCAAATGGTGAGCAGTCGCAATCCTTAACGCCGGTTATTGGCACAAGCTACGAGGTAGTCAAAGGATTAGGGTTGACGCTACTTGCAGGTCGAGACTTTAGCCGAGAGTTTGCTGGTGATTGGTCAAATCGAGTTAACGGCGTAACCACAATTGGCACCATTATTACCGAGTCGGTCGCTAAGCAAGCTGGCTACAGCAATGTTGCTAACATTATTGGCAAAACTATCAAAGATACTGACCGCAACGTAGAGATGCGAGTGGTTGGCGTCGTCGCAGACGTCAAAGTGGGGAATGCACAAGAAGCGAGTTCTAATATTATGTTTTTATTAGGGTTTACTTATTTCAATCCAACATCTGAAGTGATCTTAACGATTAACCCACAGTATCTAACACAGATTAGACAAGACCTGATTAGTGTGTTGGCAAAAACCGCAAACGTGTATGAACCAGAGATCAACCTACTTTCAGACAGTTATAGGGCGGTACTTAGTGGTGATGAGCGTATCTCTAAGGTGGTACTTATCTTCACCGCGCTAGCTGTATTCTTAACCTGTTTAGGCACTTTTGGATTGGCATCCTTTGCGACCGTTCGTCGTCAAAAGGAAGTCGCTGTGCGCAAAGTACTAGGTGCGTCACGGTTAAGCATTGTGAATATTTTAGCTAAAGAGTTCCTTACATTAGTGGCTGTCAGTATCGCGATTGCTTACCCAATCACCTATTGGTTAGTTGGTGATTGGCTTGCAAACTTTAATGACCGTATCGAACAGGCTGTGTGGGTTTATGGTGCAGCAGCCTTGGTGGTTGCCGGTATCACCTGGTTGACTGTGGCTACCCTCGCCTTTAAAGCCGCGAGTACGCGTCCGTCCCTGATCTTGCGATATGAGTAAATTAAATTGGTAATCACTCAAGAAATTGCGGCCTAATTTAGGCCGCTTTCATCATTTATTTCTTGGTCTGTTCATCGCTAATGTCGGCACGACCATTTCTGCTTTTAAATGGTATGAATATGCCGCTATCAAGCAGTGATTTTTATAAGTGAGTCACAATCGCGAGTGGAAAAATCAAGTGACTTTGTACTGGGTACCTTTATAAAAAATAACTAAAAAGGATCTTCTATGCTCACTTCATATTTGAGTACAGCAATTCGGGTAAGTAAAAAGCAAAAGCTACCCACACTGCTCAATATCATCGGTTTCAGCATTGGAATTGCTGCTGCAATTATCGTGGCTTTATTTGCCCAAAGTCAGTTGATTGTTGATAAACATCAGCCTGATGCAAATCATGTTTATCGAGTACATTTAGATTTGCGTTCTGTCGGTGTGGGCGTGCGCGGTGCGATTGACCCCAGAATGCCGCAGCTGATGCAAAAGCACAGTCAAATACAAGATCTGTTGATTGTTAGCCGAGTTGAATCGTTACAATATAGTGGCCAACCAATGGCGGATATCGTGCAGATTAAAGAGCAGCGCTTTAAGTTCAAAAAAGCATATGTCGCGACGCCAAACTTGGCTGAGTTTGTAAATATCTCAGTATTACATGGAGACTTAACTCGGGCACTTACTCAGCCCAATCTTATTGCCCTTAGCCAGACAGAATCAGAGCGCTTGTTTGGCGACACAGATGTTATCGGTAGGCAGCTTGCTTACGAAGGGGGAAGCTATGAAGTGGCTGCTGTTTTTGCGGATTTAGAAGCAAATACACACTTTGACTTTGATGTGCTGATGTACTTACCCAAATTGCAGCGCGGTCCTTTTAGTAGTCATGTGTATTTGAAGTTGCAGCCAGAAGCTGATCCTAACGCGTTAGCGCTAGAGATGACGCGCGAGATGCAAAAAAGAGCTAAAAACCCTAACTTCAAAGACATCCAGTTTCAGTTTATTCCATTGACCCAGTTGCATTTCCACACCAATGGTACCGTAGAGATGAAGCAAGGAGGGTCTTATTTGGCACTACAAGTGAGCGTTGTGCTGAGTATTTTACTTGTGATCATAGCCAGCGCTAATTTTATTAACTTTAATATTGCCAGTGCAGCAAAGCGCGCTAAAGAAGTCGGCATACGTAAAGCGTTAGGTGCTAGTAAGTCACAACTCGTCACACAATTCCTGTCAGAATCTTTACTGATTGTGCTGTCTTCAGGGTTTTTAGGGGTTGTAATCGTTGAGTTGGCATTGCCGCACTTTAATCCGCTCATTGCGCAGCCCCTTACGTTGGTATACGACTCTCTATTTATGCTCGGTCTTGTGGTTACATTGACAGTGGTTGGACTACTTTCTGGGCTATATCCTGCTTTATTTATCTCGTCATTTGGCGCGAAAAAAGTGTTAAGTGGCGATTTTAGTCGAGGGCGTTCATCAGCAAGGATCCGCAAAATAACCTTATGCTTACAAGGTGCGATTGGCGTAGGGCTGATAGCAGCTATCAGCATGATCTATCAACAAATGATGCTGGTAAAACAGCTGGATGTAGGTTACGAAAAAGCACAGCGAATTATCATTCGAGAATTGCCCTCAGCGCTGATTTATCAGCAACAAGGTAACGCATTGCTTGATGAGTTAGGCCAGATCTCAGGTGTGGCTGGTTGGACATTGAGCGATACCAATTATGCAACCGCCATTAACGGTGGGATGCATTACACTTGGCCAAATGGCGAAACCTATGACGGCATGTTAGCAGTAATCAATACGGGTTATGACGTGATTGATGTACTCGGGTTAAAGTTGATTACTGGGCGAGGCTTTAGTCGCGATTACACTGGAGATTGGTATCGTGAACAGCAAAATGGAGAGGCGCATGTCGCTATCCTGATAACCAAAAAAATGGCTCATTTAGCGGGATATGAGAAGCTTGATGAGGTAATCGGCGTCACTGTTACCGTACCA
The DNA here is from genome assembly GCF_002208135.1 of Pseudoalteromonas piscicida. Taxonomy (NCBI): domain Bacteria; kingdom Pseudomonadati; phylum Pseudomonadota; class Gammaproteobacteria; order Alteromonadales; family Pseudoalteromonadaceae; genus Pseudoalteromonas; species Pseudoalteromonas piscicida. The sequence continues at coordinate 3,941,943 of NZ_CP021646.1, read as the reverse complement.
AGGCGAAAATTGACAGCCAAGGTCGTGGGCGTAGTTGAGGATATCAGAATTGGTTCCGTGAATAATGCAGTACAACCTACTTCATTGATGCTTGGTCATGCCGATGGCGAAACTGCAAATGTGGTATTAAAGATCGCTGAAGGCATTGTTCCTGATAACGTGATCACTGAAATTGAACAAGTCCTTGCAGCACATCTCAATCGCCGTGATATAGAAGTTCAGTCTCTCAGCGATGAGTTCTTGGCGGCCCACAAGAATGAACTCTACACACTTACCATGCTATCTATCTTTAGTCCTTTAGCCATATTTCTGACCTTACTCGGAACATTTGGGTTAGCGTCATTTACTACCTTGCGCAAAGAAAAGGAATTAGCTATCCGCAAAGTGTTAGGCGCTACACGTATTGGGTTAATTAGCTTGGTTGCTAAAGAGTATTTGTGGTTATCTGCACTAAGTATGGTACTTGCCATCCCGCTTACGTATTGGCTAGTTGGTGAGTGGCTTAATCGCTTTAATGAGCGAATAAGTCAATCTATATGGATCTATGGAGTTGCAGGTCTACTTGTGATCTTGCTTACTTGGCTTACTGTTTTGCTCGTCACCTACAAGATTGCAAGTCAGCGCCCCTCACGAGCGCTACGCTACGAGTAGCTACTTGTCAATTTAGTGTCAAAAACCATAGTTACACTGGGGTTAATTCAGGCTTGAATAACAAGGTGTAGCTATGGCTAAGGTTAAGGCAACCTCTCGTCTTCGTAAAAGATCAGCTCATTCATTTTGGATTGGTGTTTATAACAGTATCCTGCTGTTGTGTTTACCTTTGATTGCGCTGATCTTATTAAAAAAATGGCTATGTAAACCGGGTTATAAAAAGCACTTTTTGCAGCGCTTAGGTATCTACGACTGTAAGCGTTTACCCGCCTGTATTCACTTACACGGCGTCTCTGTCGGCGAATGCGCCGCTATTGCTAAACTTATTCCTGAGTTGCATAAACAGCATCCTCATTTACCCATTGTTTTTACTTGTACCACGGTCGCGGGTTCCAACTATATTGAGCGAAACTGGGGGGAGCAAGTCATTCACACCTATTTGCCACTGGACTTTCAATTGACGGTTGGTACGTTCTTAGCGCATTTTAATCCGGTTTTGACCATGTCGGTTGAGATGGAGTGGTGGCCGAATCTTATCCGTCAGTCGCGTAACCGAGGCAGTCGAGTGATGCTAGTGAATGCACGCATGACCGAGAGATCAAAAAACCGTTATGCCAAAATGTTAGGTCTTTTTACCTTTATGGTGTCAAAGGTGCATAAAATCCTGCCGCAAAGTGAGCTAAGTTATCAAGCTTTTCGCGAGTTGGGTGTACCACCAGAAAAACTGATGATGTGCGGTAATATTAAGTACGATTGGCCAGCGCTTAAGCACGCCGACCCAACGCAAAAACCCTCTCAGCTGACATGGATTGCGGGGAGCACGCATGACACCGAAGAAATAGCGGTAGTTGCAGCGCATAAGCAGTTGTTAGAGCAAAATCCAGCGGCTCAGCTAATTATCGCACCGCGTCACCCTGAAAGGTTTGATGAGGTTTGGCAGCTGCTGCAAGCAAGCGGGCTGAGCTGTCAGCGTTACTCGCAGGCGCCAACATTAACGGCAAATACGCAAGTGTACCTGCTCGATACGATGGGCAAGCTATTTGCATTTTATCGTGATGCCCATGTTGCTTTTATTGGTGGCTCGTTAGTTAAGCTTGGTGGCCATAATCCTGCCGAAGCCATTATCCAAGGGGCCGCCGTCGTAATGGGAAGTAGTCGACGAAATTGTGAAGATATATGTGCGCCGCTGAGTCAAGCTGGTGCACTTGTTGAGGGTAACGAATCGCAGCAAATAGCCAAAGAAGTCATCGGCTATTGGCAAAATAATGCGACAACAGCACAACAAATACAAGCAGGGCAAGCCGCTATCGCAAAGCATAATGGCGCACTACACAAAACCACATTGCAAGTTTTATATCAGTTAAAGCAGGCGCAACGGCCAGTGCATAGTACCCGATTACATCCAATGGTGATCAGATAGCCATGCAATACAACAATATCCTTATTGTCCGACTCAGTGCCATTGGTGACATCGTGATGGCGTCAGGTCTTATTTCTGCACTAAAGGCACGTTATCCAGAGGCAAAACTGAGTTGGTTAGCAGAGCCTGCCGGCGCGACCTTGCTACAACAAAATCCATTGCTAGATGAGGTGATCCTTTGGCCTCGTAATGAGTGGCAAAAAGTGCGAAAAGCACAGGGGATCATCGCGCTACTTAAGCAAGTTAATACCTTTAAACAGCAGTTGGCTAGCCGACAATTCGACTTAGTACTCGACGCCCAAGGACTCCTTAAAAGTGGCGTGCTGGCTTGGCTTAGTGGTGCTCAATATAAGGTTGGGATCAATAGTCGCGAAGGCAGTCAGTGGCTTATGAATAAGGTAGTGACCTCGCCTTGGTCTGCTGATATCAGCTCGGAATACAGAGCTGCTGCGAAGTTTTTTGGTGCGCCAGAAGCGGCGTTCCAATATTCGCTCATCGCCTCGAACGAGACACAACGACATGCAGAGGCGCTGTTATTTGAGCATACCCAAGGTCAGCCTTATGTGGTGTTTTGCCCGTTTACAACGAGAGCACAGAAACACTGGGTGGATGGGCATTGGAGTGAGTTGTATAAACAAGTAAAGCAGTCTATTTGTACGCATATTATTATGTTGGGCGGACCAAGCGATATCGCACATAGCGAGCGCTTAGAAAAACAGATGCCGGGGATCATTAATCTAACCGGGAAAACGACATTGCTTGAGTGCAGTGAGATCATTCGGGGGGCAAAAGGCGTGATTGGCGTTGATACTGGGCTGACTCACATGGCGATGGCGCATCATATCCCGGTTATTGCATTGTTTGGTTCAACCTTGCCGTATGAAAACACTTTCAATCCAAATGGTCGCGTGTTGAGCGATAAACTTGCTTGCTCACCATGCAAACGTCGGCCAACCTGTGAGGCTCGTTTTGATTGTATGGTGGGGCTCACGCCACAAAGAGTCTCGAGCGCACTAGGAGAAGTGCTATGAAAGTTCTGCATATTGAAGCGGGCCGTCACTTATATGGCGGCGCACAACAAGTGGTGTATTTAACTCAAGCGTTACAGCAAAAGGGCATTGAGAACGTGCTGGTTTGCCCGCCTAATAGTGAAATGATTGCAGCAGTTGATAAGCAAGTTGCTGTGGTTCCTGTGAAAATGGCAGGCGATCTCGATGTCATGCAATGTTTGCGTTTGCGAAGGGTTATTGCCCATCACCAACCTGATTGTGTTCATATTCACAGCCGCAGAGGGGTTGATACTTGGGGTTACTTGCCGCGAAGTCGCTTAATGTTCCTGTTATTTTATCGAGGCGAGTCGACAACACCGAGCCACGCTGGTGGTCAAAATTAAAATACCCAGCCTACGATAAAGTTATCGCTATCTCAGAGGGGATCCGCCAAGTATTACTCTCGCAAGGTGTCGCCCCTGAGCAAGTAAAGTTGGTTCACAGTGCAGTCGATACGCAGCGTTTTACGCCAAATAAAGCGGAGCGGCAATGGCTACTTGATGAGTTTGAACTGCCCCAAAATGCCTTGGTTGTGGCTAATTTTGCGCAACTGATAGAGCGCAAAGGGCAAGATGTGATCATGCGTGCAGCCAAACAACTCATTGCTGAGCATCCTAATTTGCGCGTATTACTGTTTGGTCGAGGGCCAAAGCAGCAACAGTATCAGGCACGTATAGATGAACTGGGGCTGCAAAGAATTGTCCAGCTAGTGGGATTTCGACAAGACGTAGCGCGTATTTTACCGGCGGTTGATATTGTTGCACATCCAGCATCGATGGAAGGGCTAGGCGTAGCGTTATTACAAAGTAGCGCATCTGGCGTGCCTGTCGTGGGCTTTGCTGCTGGCGGCATTCCTGAAGCGGTTGCGCACAATGAAACCGGATTACTTGCTCCGGTTGGTAATCAAGTTCAGTTTACCCAAGATCTTAATCGCTTATTGCAGGACCCGATTTTACGAGAGCAAATGGGCCGTAAAGGCCGCGCTAAAATGTGCAGTGAATTTGCCATTGAGGTGATGGCGGAAGGTAACTTGTCGGTATATCGAAGCGTGTTAACTGAGTTGGGAAGAGCGCCTTTAACTAGGGCCTGTTGACCTTTCAAGTTTGTTTTTTCAGCAGTTTGATTGGTATTTATACAAGGCAGAGCCTGCGTAGCATAGTTATTCTATGTAAGTTAGGCGATAAAGACTTTGTGCTCCTGCAAAGTCACCTTACCCCACATCCTTGTGGGGCAACACAGTAGAAATGCCAATCAAGCGCTGCCCTTTGGGTTCCCCTGAGTGCGCTTTGTTCATTGTTGCTCAACTTTTGCCTAGATTACTAGGCGACAAGTCGAGCGTCGCGATCAAAACACACTCAGGAGAACAAAAATCAAACAGCAAAGGTCAACAGGCCCTAGCCAATCATAAAAAGTGTGAGTTCCAATAAGGATAATCACCAATGCGGCTTACTAGCTTGGTTCTTAGTGGGTTTGCAGCAATATAGCGGGCAATGGTATGCCTATCTTCTGTGGATCTGAGCTGATGATCGTAATACGCGCTTTGCCAAATTTTGTATTTTGAATCCAATTGTTTATTTAGCAGGTAAGCTGTTCTGCCTTTTAATTCTCCAACAACCTTACCAAGTTGTGCATTTCCAAGTGTTAGTAAGCCATGAAAGTGATCTGGCATTAGCACCCATGTTTGCCAACAGCACTCAAACTTTTGTTCATTATGTGAGATAGATTGGCAAAACAATCGTGCCAGCCGATAATCCGTAAAATAGGGCGTGCGTTTATGGCAGTTAAACGTAATGAAGTATTCCGCGTACGGGATTGATATCCTGCCTTTTCTCAGGTCATTCCAGCTCATGTGCATTCCTTGCAATTGAGAGATGAATTTTAAAGATAATCCCTTCGATTAAATCTGTCGAGGTGAACCTCGACCTACGGTTGGCTGGTAGGTCGTGATCAATCACGACAGGTTTGCGAATGGATTAACTATTATCCCATCGAGGTAAACCTCGACCTACGGATGGGTGGTAGGTCGTGATTTATCACGACATTAGGTTTCGAATGGGTTAACGATTATCCCGTCGAGGTAAACCTCGACCTACGGATGGATGGTAGGTCGTGATTTATCACGACATTAGGTTTCGAATGGGTTAACGATTATCCCGTCGAGGTAAGCCTCGACCTACGGGGGATGGTAGGTCGTGATTTATCACGACAACAGGTTTCGAATGGGTTAACGATTATCCCGTCGAGGTAAACCTCGACCTACGGGGGATGGTAGGTCGTGATTTATCACGACAACAGGTTTCGAATGGGTTAACGATTATCCCGTCGAGGTAAACCTCGACCTACGGATGGGTGGTAGGTCGTGATTTATCACGACATTAGGTTCTGAATGGATAAATCATTATCGCATCGAGGTAAACCTCGATCTACGGATGGATGGTAGGTCGTGATTTATCACGACAACAGGTTCCGAATAGATAAATGATTATCGCATCAAGGTAAACCTCGACCTACGGGGGATGGTAGGTCGTGATTTATCACGACATTAGGTTTCGAATGGGTTAACGATTATCCCGTCGAGGTAAACCTCGACCTACGGATGGGTGGTAGGTCGTGATTTATCACGACAATAGTTTTGCGAATGGATTATCGATTATCCCGTCGAGGTAAACCTCGACCTACGGGGGATGGTAGGTCGTGATTTATCACGACATTAGGTTTCGAGTGGATAAATCATTATCGCATCGAGGTAAACCTCGACCTACGGATGGGTGGTAGGTCGTGATTTATCACGACATTAGGTTTCGAATGGGTTAACGATTATCCCGTCGAGGTAAACCTCGACCTACGGATGGGTGGTAGGTCGTGATTTATCACGACATTAGGTTTCGAATGGATAAATCATTATCGCATCGAGGTAAGCCTCGACCTACGGTTGGCTGGTAGGTCGTGATTTATCACGACATTAGGTTTGCGACAACACATTCATGACTATCAAGGTGAACCAAACACGCACATGTGCCGTTTAATTATTAATCGGTTAAATGAGGAAAGCATTATGCTTGCTGCCACACTCAAAGAAAAAATCGCTAATAAAGAACTCCATGCCATCGTGCTTAGCTACGCGGATTCAAATCACTATCTTGCGGGTGGTCAAGATAGTGATGGGAACTTGCATATCTTAATGCATGCTGAGGGCAAACTAACGCCGTTTAACTCGCTGCGAGAGGCCGAGACAAAGCTGGCGGAACTCGGTGCAACTCAAGCCTATCTCAGAGTTGAGTCTGCCTATGATGAAATTGGTCCTGAGGACGCTTCGGGAACGCATATCAGCAATATGGAGATCCGTCACTTAGCTCCATCCGACATAACCGTTTAAATAAAAAGGCTTAAGCGCCCGCAGGTGAGCGCTTAAGCCTTAAAAGTTATCGAGTAGAGAGACCTTATTCTACTGAAAGTGTCATTGTTTTAGTTGCAACGGAAGCGGACTTTTCATCAACAACACTTAAACTTACTTGATAGTCGCCTGGTGCTACAGGAGTGAACTGTAGGCTCGAGTCATTTACAGCGGTACTGTCAACCACTTCGCCTGACGGAGCAACCACCTTCCAAAAATAGGTCAAATTGCTTGCGTTGCTGTCGCTATCCATAACCGTTGAAGTGATCTGCAGTGCAGCATCTGTTTTCAGTACTCCTTGATAGTTCAGTGCTGTAATTACTGGTGCGCTATTTTGAGCTGCACTTACTTTGATGAATGCCGCGACTACTAGTTCAACCTTACCATCTGACACTGTGCATTTCAGCACATAGTTACCAGCGTCATCAAAGGTAATAGACGCGCGATTATCAGCATTATTGACCACTGCAGTGCTATTCTCAGGCTTCGTTTCAAGCGACCAGCGATAAGTGAGCGGATCGCCGTCTTTATCTTCTGCGGATACCACAAAGACTTTGGTTTCCCCTTCCGTAGCTGTAGATATTTGTGGACTCATAGACGCTGTGGGCCCATAGTTTTCAGGGTGAACCTTTATCACGCCACTGGCGGTTTGGCTTAGCTCACCGTTACTTACCTCCACAAAATAACGGTAACTCCCCTCTCCGTGAGGCGTAAAAATCACCGTGTCGGTGTCTTCATTCGTAACGGAATACGTCAAACCGGTTTCTAACGGCTCAAACGTCCAATTAAAGGAGAGTGTTCTGCCGCTTGTATCTCTACTTCGCTTGGCACTAAGCTCGATGGCTTCATTAATTTTGGTTGACTCTGGCGCGTCGACGAATACAAGCGGTTTGTTTGCTTCGCCTAATTTGGCCGTTAAGGTATGGGTTGCTTCACTTAAACGGCCCTGTTTGTCTTTAAGGCTAAAGCGGATTTTATATTGCCCTGCCTTATCTAATTGAAGCGAGGTGAGAAATCCATTTGGTGTTGCCATTGCGGCTTGGCTGCCGCTCGGTTTGCTGTCAAAACTCCAAAGCGGTGTGACAGCGCCTTGATACTGACTACCATCGCTTTTCAGCTCAACAAAAGTCATTGAGCTTAATGTAACCTCTGAAGGCGCTGAAATAACCGCTTTAAGAGCTGGCTGGTTATCTATAACGATGACTTTTTCTGATTTGCTATGTGACGATTTACCATCATAAACGGTTAAAGTAATGGTGTATTCACCCGCAAATTTAGAGGCAAAAGAGGCAAGGTTATTGTTAGGGCTTACCAATGTGTATTCATCAACATTAGCAGGAGCAGTGACTTTCCATTTATAACTGAGACTATCGCCGTCTGAGTCTGAGCTGCTGCTCGCATCTAACTGTAGATGCTCGTTGATGGCAATTTCCTGTTTTGTGAGTGTGAAATCAGCGACAGGAGGCGTGTTCACACTTGGTGTGGTTTTTTCTTTTACACGGATCTCAAACTGTGTTGTCGATTCGTTACTACCTGACTTGATTGTTAGCCCTACTATGTAGCTGCCTGCAACATCAGCGGTAAAGTGCGCTTGCTTAGCGTTGGGGTTAGAAAACTGAGCGTTACTGCCTTGGGGTTTGGCTTGCCACTGCCATGTTATTTCGGCATTTTCAGGGATCGTACTTCCCGCAGTGCTAAGCTGAATAACGTTGCCTGTCTCCCCAAAGGCACTTGCCTGAATTTTTGCGACTGGCTTAGTCGTGGTATCCGTTCCTGAATCTGTATTATTGTTATTTGAATCCGTGTTGCCGTTATTTGAATCTGTGTTGCCATTATTTCCATTTTTGCCGCTATCCTGATTGACTGGTGTGGTGTCACCGCCTGAACCGCCGCATCCTGCTAGTAATAGTGAACAACAAAGTATTGATGTTATTAAGTTTTTGTTCATTTAATTATCCTTTTAAGTACCTCAACTGGGAAATGTATCCTGATGACCAAAATATTTCCAGTTAAAATTTGTTCAGTGCAAAATTTAACTTGTTTAGGTTTTGAAGTTTCGACTATAATCGCCTTAAATTTCGAAACGAAACTTATTTAATGACTAAACGAAACACTCAACAGCGCAGACATACCATTCTTTCATGGGTAAATGAATACGGTGAAGTAAGCGTAGAATCACTCGCCGCTGAGTTTGAAACGTCAGAAGTTACGATTCGTAAGGATTTAACAGCACTAGAAAAAAGTGGCCTGTTACTACGCCGCTATGGCGGTGCGATAGCCCTTCCGAAAGAGATCACTGCATCAGGTAAAGACGAGCAAGACTCGGTACGCAAAACGGCCATTGCCAAAGCGGCCGCTGAACTGATTAAAGATCACAATCGCATCATTATTGATAGCGGCAGAACCACCGAAACCCTAATTCCAGAGCTTGCGCAAAAGCGCGGCTTAGTCGTGATGACCAATGCAATGAATATCGCTAATCGATTGTTATCACTGGAGAATGAACCAACCTTATTGATGACCGGCGGGACGTGGGATCCGCACTCAGAATCCTTTCAAGGGCAAGTAGCAGAGCAAGTACTGCAATCCTATGACTTTGATCAGCTTTTTATTGGTGCCGATGGCATTGATGTAGAGCGCGGCACAACCACATTCAACGAATTAATTGGACTGAGCCGTGTGATGGCAAAGTCAGCCCGTGAAGTGATTGTGATGGTCGAATCCGACAAGATTGGCCGTAAAATTCCAAATTTAGAAATACCTTGGGCACAGATCACCACTTTGATCACTGACAACAACTTGGCCGATGACCTCCGCCAAGCGATCGAAGCGCGTGGCATACAACTTATCTGTGCTGAACTACACACAACGTGCAAATAATGGAGAGATTATGTGTGGAATTGTAGGCGCTGTTGCTGAGCGTCCAGTAAACAAAATTCTTATAGAAGGCCTAAAACGCCTTGAATACCGTGGTTATGACTCTGCGGGTGTCGCACTTTGCGAAGGCGGCGCACTCAACAGCGTGAAAGCCGTGGGTAAAGTGGTAAACCTAGAATCTGCGCTTGAAAATGCTGAAGTAAAAGGTACTACCGGTATCGCGCACACGCGCTGGGCAACACACGGTGGCGTAACAGAAGCTAACGCGCACCCGCATATTTCTAACAGCGAAATCGCATTGGTGCATAACGGTATTATTGAAAACCACGAAGGTTTGCGCGCGGCATTAAAAGAAGACGGCTACGAGTTTTTATCTGACACCGACACCGAAGTGATGGTGCACCTGATCCATCAACTCAGACAGCAACACACCACGTTACTCGCTGCCGTGCAAGCAGCGGTAAAACAGCTTGAAGGTGCATACGGCACGGTATTGTTTGACAAAGCAAACCAAGATGAAATCATCGTGGCACGCTCAGGCAGTCCACTGGTTATCGGTCTTGGCCTTGGTGAAAACTTTATTGCCTCTGATCAGCTTGCGCTATTACCAGTAACACGCAGCTTTATCTTCCTAGAAGAAGGCGATGTAGCACGCATTACTCGTGAAACGGTAGAAATCTTCGACATTAACGGCAATTCTGTAGAGCGCGAAGTGGTTGAGTCTAATATTACTCAGGATGCGTCGGGCAAAGGCGAATACCGCCACTACATGCTAAAAGAAATCTACGAGCAGCCAATGGCCGTACGTAATACACTTGAAGGCCGTTTAGACAACGATCGCGTTAGTATCGACGCATTTGGCGACAAAGCCAATGAAATCTTTAAAGATGTAAAACACGTACAGATCATCGCATGTGGTACGTCTTACCACTCAGGCATGGTGGCACGCTACTGGTTGGAGCAATTTGCAGGCGTAAGCTGTAACGTTGAAATCGCCTCAGAATTTCGCTACCGCGACTCATTTGTGCATGAAAATAGTCTATTGGTAACCATTTCACAATCAGGTGAAACCGCAGACACGCTCGCGGCACTGCGTCTTGCCAAAGAGCAAGGCTATATGGCCTCAATGACCATCTGTAACGTACCAGGCTCATCACTTGTACGTGAGTCAGATCTTGCCTTTATGACCAAAGCCGGCGCTGAAATTGGGGTGGCATCAACCAAAGCATTCACGACTCAATTAGTTGGCTTATTGATGCTAACTGCGTCAATCGCGCAGGAAAAAGGCCGTGACCAAAGTGCAATCGTCAACGCCATCAAAACCCTGCCAACCAAGCTTGAAGAAACCCTAAGCATGGCTGACGGCATTGAGTTACTGGCAGAAGAATTCGCCGACAAGCACCACTCACTATTCCTAGGCCGTGGTTCACAATACCCAATCGCAATGGAAGGTGCGCTTAAGCTAAAAGAGATCTCTTACATCCACGCCGAAGCTTATGCGGCAGGCGAGCTAAAACACGGGCCGCTCGCGCTTATCGACGCAGATATGCCTATCATCGTCGTTGCACCAAACAACGAGCTGCTTGAAAAGCTCAAATCAAACGTTGAAGAAGTACGCGCACGCGGCGGCATCATCTATGTATTTGCAGACAAAGACTCAAACTTTGCCTCAGACGACACCATGCGAGTAATGAACGTCAACCACGTAGAAAACATCATCGCCCCAGTGGTTTACACAATCCCACTACAGCTACTTTCATACTATGTAGCCGTGATCAAAGGCACCGATGTTGACCAGCCGAGAAACCTCGCAAAGAGTGTAACGGTAGAATAAGAAAAGGCGCGCAAGCGCTTTTGTGAACGTTAAATAATGTTCGAAACAGTGTTTAAAATGCGCAACTAATATTAAAGTCAGAAACTTATAAGTTCGCTACATTTTTTGAGTGCGAAACAAAACGGTCACATTTAGTGACCGTTTTTTACTTATATAGATTGGCTTTAACTTAATCTGTCAGACTTCATTATTAGGCATCCATCTGATCTAAAATCTGTCACAAGCTCCTATTAATCAGAATGAATAACGGGTAATAATTAGTTGCTATCAGTAATGGTTACAGTCAAATATCCACATCTAGTATTAGTTTACATTGCCAACTTTTGAAAGTGTGGCATATAACGATAGTACTTTATGTAATTAGCGATCGCTTTTAAACCTTTGCGATCATCCTTGTCTAATTTAAACGGAAGTTTTCCGTATAATTCTTGATATGAATCAGCTGGAAGTAACTGATTAATGACAGCTCGTTCTTTAAATGTTAGATCTGGAACATTAATTTCGTGAATATCTCGCCAGTCGGAAGATAGATTTTCCCAAGTATTTAAATGTGATTTTTCAATCAAATCCGCTCTAGAGTCTTCTTTCCTAGGTAAGACTACTCCTGTAATCGTTAGCATTTGATGACGATTATCTATATACCTAAAAATGGTTAAAGGCTCAAACACAAGATCACTAGCTGCATCTATGGCATCGTCAGCAAGAGAATTAAAGGTATCGACTATGGTTTGCGCTAACCTATCCATAGGAATAACATCATTTACGATCAAATTATCACTTAAATAGGTACTTGCCGCTTTTTCTTTAAATTTTGCAAGGCGCTCCTCTTTATTATTACCAGTAAGCATGTCAGGGTTTGCATTAAATGTAACTTTAAATATATCAAACTCTTTGAGCTTAGATAATAAGTCGTAACACTCGTTAAACTGCTGCCTCCATTTGGTATCAACATAATCTAACCAAACAATTACTGGCTCCTGTTCATCGAAATTAAGAACATAATCCGCAATACTTGTTTTTGTACAGTCAATACAACCAAATGGCTTATTAAAATTTTGACGGCTAAAAGCAGCTTCATCTCTTTCTATTGACTCTAACTTTGTTAATCCTAATTGATAATGAAGTGACTGATGATCAGTAAGCATTGGGCCACCGAGGCTTATATACTTGTATAGATGAAGCTTACTTGGCAAATGAAGATTATTGAGTAAATCAAAGAATATCTGTCTATCGATAGCCTTATTTGTTCTTAAATGATACGGTAAGCTGCTTCCACTCATTTTAAAGCTTCCTTGTATACAAAATCAAAGCAAGCTTCGCCTACATCTGTAGGTGTATAACCTTCATCTAAACTTAAGTAATCAGCAACTAGCTCTATATCTTCGCTTTTTCGACTAAATGACAGCTTTTTTGCTTTCTCTAAAACAGATTCCGGCACGGGTAATTCTGGCCGAAACTTAATTTCATCTTTTCTATTTTGAACTTTAGTCCATTTATCTTCATTGCTTTGAAACTTTTCGATAATCTCAAGTGGGGAAGCTTCTTTACTGCTTTGTAATCGTTCGTTGCTTTTCTTTATAAGCTCATTGCCTTTCCACTTATTGGTATAATCAATAAATATCTTTGTACCTTCAATAATATGTTTTCTTATTTTAAGGAATAAGCGTGAACCTGTATCTATGCCACGTTTAGTCGTAGTGATTGGTAATTTTTCTGGATAGTTAGACTTAAAATAGACAATGCCGCTAATACCAATAAATTGCGTGTGGTATCTTGCAAAATCGGTTCCCCAACCAGTAAGTTCCGTTTTATCTCTGTATACTACAATGCGATCATTACATACTATTGTCCAACCCGCATTTTCGGTCTTTCTTGTAGGGGATTTTTTCTCTTGCTCTACAACTTCATCTGTAACTAGTGGGGCATTAAAACCGACTATTAATTTAACTTCTACGTCGTCTATTGTGGCTTTATATATATATGGTTGTATTGATCTTCCTGCTGTCTCAATATCTTCATACCTTAAATTAATTGGGTTAGGGTTTATTTTTGCTCCATTAATTTTTACGCTAAATCCTTTGTTGATTATATAGCTATATGCATAGACTACTTTATTAGTTAATTTGGTTGAAAAAGCTTTACTTGAAAACTCATCGCTTACAGATTTATGTAGCTTTTTAATTGTTATTTTTGTGCCAAAAACATCATCCATAGACAATGTTTTCTGCATGGGTATCTCCCAATCTTTATCGCTTGCAAGCCAGCTCTCTTCAATTACAACTTTAAAAGCATCTTCGACTGAGTGTTGAGTTTCAATTTCACAATACTGACCCATTTTAAAAATAGATCGCTTCATACCAATACCATAGACACCTACTGTTGCCAGCTTTTCATCAGGTGCGTCTGATGGCCTTCCCATTCGAAACGCATACTCAGCACTATCAGATGGTATTCCGCCACAGTTATCTTCGATAATAAAGTGCTTCTTATCAAAAGATATATTTACTTCGTAACCTTGATAATTAATTTCATCGGGGTTCTTTTTTTGGCTACGGGCCACGCCATCAAGGCAATTATCTAACAAATCTAAAATAGCATCTTCTAAATCGATATCTCTCGTGAGCATATCGACAAAAAATCTTTTAGTGGGGGTGAAATTCGCTATGTTCCCTTGCTTATTAGAAGCCATACAAGTATCCATTCATAATTGATACACTAGATACTATTTGTCGCGAAAGATAATTACAAGAGAATGTGATTAATAGGAATTAAAAACTTTACGCCTCATAGCTTGGTCGGTCGACAAAGTTCTCAAATAGTGTAATATACAGAAAAACATACGGTAAGAATAATCGATGCCTACTAAGAAAAGTTACAAAGTTGTTGATTTATATAGTGGTTGTGGTGGGTTCGGCTTAGGTGCTGAACTTGCTGGTTTTGAGACTTTCGCCGCAATAGATGTCGATACTACCTTACAATCATCTTACAAAATTAATTTCCCCAACACTAGAGTGTTAAATGCAGATTTATCGAAAACAAATTCTGACACTTGGAAAATGATTATAGGTGATGAAAGGATTGATGTCGTTATTGGTGGTCCGCCATGTCAAGGCTACAGTCGTATGGGGCATTCTGATAAAAATGATCCAAGGAGAAGCTTGTTAGGACACTTTTTTAGAAATGTAAATTTAATTAATCCCAAGCTTTTCGTAATGGAAAATGTAGAGGGCCTATTAGACTCAAAAAATGTCAATGAGCTTAAGGTTTCTTTAGATATATTAGATAATAAATACAAAGTGTTAACCCCTTTTGTTGTTGACGCCTCTGACTATGGGGCGCCAACTAAGAGAAGGCGTGTTATTGTTGTTGGCTACAACCCTGAGCTTGTAAATGAATGTGATATTTCTGAACTAATCCCTAAGAATATTAAAAGAAATACGGTTAAAGATGCCATTTCTGATTTAGCTCATCCAATCAAGCAAAGTAAAGATAAACAAGATTTAGGTTGGGCACAATTGGACACCAAAGAGCCAATATCTAGTTATGCAAAAGCAATGAGAAAAAAGCCTAGAAATGGGTTGGGTGATAATACAGCACTAAATCGTTTAATGAATAACGAAACTAGCGGTTTTTTTGAGACAATTCACTCTAAGCAAGTGTTAGAGAGATACGCAGCGTTAAAACAAGGAGAGGTAGATAAAACAAGCCGCGGTAAGAGGTTAGACTGGCAAGGGCTATGTCCTACACTAAGAGCTGGAACTGGTTCAGACAAAGGAAGTCATCAAGCTGTAAGACCGATTCACCCTGAGCAGAATAGAGTAATAACAGTTAGGGAAGCCGCTAGACTTCAGGGGTTCCCTGACTGGTTTATATTTCACCCAACTAAATGGCATAGCTTTAGGATGATAGGTAACAGTGTATCGCCACTTATGGCAAAGCACATACTAGAAGTGCTAAAGAAAAAAATAAAGTTACAGGAAGCACAAAATACTAAGCATCTAATTGGTTAACAGGTTTAATAATATAAAATTCACTTGTGAGTGACCCTTCCAATAGAGGAGCAGCACTGACATCCACAGTTATCTGCTCACCATGGTTATGACAGTTTCGACTTAGCATTGCACAAAATTGTTCATTATTCGTATAAAAAGCGCTTCTAAAATAAGGTAGCTGTTGGTGTTTGATCATTTCTAGACACTAAAACTAGTGTATCGCGCACGGCAACGGGGAATACTGCGCCCTAGGCTATTAATGCGGTAATGGTGTCTGCGTGTGCTTGTTCAAATTGAATCTTAAACTAACTACGCGGCGTGTTAAAAAATATTTAAACTTGTTTTGTTTTATTTAAATTTGTTATGTGTTAGGTTTGCAATGCCTTAGATTTTAAGGGCTTTTCTAATAAATGTATAAAGGAATAATATACAATGAAAGTATTAAACAAAGTTTTGGGTGCAACCGTTTTAGCGTTAGGTGTATCTGCAGGGTCGGCTTCTGCTGCTGAAGTAAAAATCACAGAAGTAGATTATGGTAGCGTGGTCATCCAAACTGCTGAAGTTGTGTTAAACCACAGCCAAGCAGGCACTTTCTCTATGAATGTGAGCGAAAACCATTTAACTGTAAATGCTCAAGACTCTAATGGACGTAAGTTCCGCTGCGTAATGAATGGTACTGTAAGCTACAGCGATCCTACTATTCTTGAAAGAGTAACGAACATCGCAGCGACAATCTCTGAAGGTGACAGAGTACAATTTGAGGTGCAAAAAAATGTATTACCTCAAGTTTGTCATGTTAAAAAAATGCTAAGCTTCTAAGCTTTGCTATTTCGCAATGGAAAGTGTGCGCACCTTCCATTGCTTTAAGTACTACTATTTAGCTAGCTTGACTACGCAGTGATAAAAGCTTGGGCAAGATCATGGTGACCATCTCTTTCTAAGCAATCGATAACTTGTTGTTCTACTTGAGTAACTAAGTTACTGCGCTTTAGTTCGATAAAGGCATCGGTAAAACTGTCTTTATATTCTTCCCAACCGCCACAATATGCATTGGCTTCACCGAAAATGGACTGGTGATAAGAAAATACTCCCCCGATTCTTGCCATTCTGTTGTGGATTCGTTTACTTGACGACCATTCGCTTTCTTCACAAATAAGCGAAACAGTTCCGGTTTGAGAAAGTAGCCGTAGTGGCAGGTATCTAAACACGCAGTATAGTCGTTTTCGGTTAGCTGACTTAAGTCGAGTTCTGGGTCTTTAAGTAACTTTTCTAAACAATTCGCGCCATATTTACAGTTATCAAGGCGACAAACAATTTCGCACATCAGTGCAAAGTAGTCTGTGACAGACATTTTGCCTGCTTTGCGCAGCTCCACAAAAGAAGGGGCTACGGTGCGCTCAAAAAACTCAATGTCGAACTCTGAGCGATTCGCCGTCATTTCCACCAAAAAATAGTCGGCGAATGGAAAACCAATGCCAAGTTCTAGGCAATGACGACAGACCGTTTCGATATCTTCTGGGTGGTGATGATCAACTAATTCCCCCATACAAATATCGAGCTCTATCGCACTCAACTCATCACCCATCAAGTCGGCATACTGGATGACTTGTGCTTTCGTGAGTGCTGCGGTGACATCCAAATAACTTTCAAACAGGGCTTCCGATAAGGTTTTTATCTTTGTCTTATCTTGTTGAGATAAAGCTTGTTTTAAGGTGTCGAGGCGAGTTCGTTGTGCCAATCTCCAAAATAGAATTGCGTCATATTTTTTTCCTTAATTACTCATCAGTATTGTCGTGTCAGTGTGGTCGGTTGCTGTGGCTTATAGAGGGGGTCTATAGCGCTCTTCGACTTATGAAGACATGAATAATCGAAGATATAAAGCTGAAAACTGATCTGGTTAAGTATTCAATCAGCGAGAGCACAGTTCGTAAAAACGTCATGTTTTAAATATCAGAAAAGGTCCTTAGATAGTAAATAAAGATCAATTAAATTACGATTGATTTCATTATTTTACACTTGTTTTTTTTTTGTACTATTTTTATCTTTCATCACTATGAAGGATAAAACATGAAAACGCTTATAACCATATCAACAATCTCGCTAATTCTATTCAGCAATATATCACAGGCCGAGGATCCGGTGAGGAAAACAGATGTAATAACAGACAAAGGAAAGCAAAAGGTATCAGTGGTTGATGAGAGCAATACTCCTGTAGAGTTAGATCAATCAGATAGAAATGCTATTACTACCTACGAGTGGATATTAAATATAGCCTCTGTTTCAAATATACCTGATGAGTTGGTTACTCAGAGCGCTGAATTTGTGAATTACTTATTGCTGAAAAAGACAATAGATACGGATCTACTTTATAATTATGTTTTGACTTTAGATGCCAACCTAAGTCAATTACCAGATAAGAAATTTGTTAGTAGAATGAGAGAGCTGACGTCTGATCTGCGTGCAAGTAGCTATGCCGACGAAATTCATTATAACACTAATCTCAGTTATCAATTAAGAACGAGGATGCCAATAATAGTAAAGGCTAGCTTATTGCTGAATGATACAAACGCATCAGATGAACAGTTAAATTACAGAAAAGAGGATTTTGAAAAGGAACTACGTTTGTTTACTGATAAATACATTAGTACAAGCCGGTTTAAAGCAGGCCTAGGCTTTTCATATGCGTATACTCCTAAAATTAACTACCGCGCTAATAATGTGCTTGATTTATCACCTTTCACCCCAGATGCTGTTGGTGGAGTAAATAAAGCTAGCTTTACTCAGAGTTTTGCAAACTCTAGCTTTCCAAGCTTTGAAGTTGCGGCGAAAATGCCATGGGTTGAGTTAGGCATTAGTGTTCCTGTATCTAGCGAAGACTCATCAATAACTACTCCGGTTCAGTTTGTAAAACTAGATGACACCAGTGACAGAGAGGCTGCTTTTAGAACCACCTTAGAATCAACAATAAAAATGGAATATGACTTCTCTTTTAGGCTACCGTTGCTAGGGGGATATAAAAAACTAAGGTTTTCAAATCCAAGAAATAGCCAAATGGATTGGGGACTGTTGTTGGGCTTAACTGGATTTAAAATAGAGGATGAGTTCACTACCGATTTGCGTTTCCGCACAGATAACACACCTTTTAATGAACTCAGCGCAGGAACTTCGTTCTCAACATCAAGAAGCCTTAACTTTCAAACAATATATTATGGTGCTTACTATGAATTTGAATTTGTAGATGAGCTATATATGACTATAGATGTAAAATGGCATAAAAATCAAAGTGAAGGTGATAATCAAATTGACGTTGACGGGTTTACCACCTCTTTGCGCATCATATACGCACCAACTATTGATTTTATTAATTAATCTGAAGGCAGGGTCAAACATGAACTAAAAGGGTTGCATTTAGGGTGAGTCCTAAATGCAACTTTAGTAGTTCCGGAGGTAGTAACTGGAAAAGCATTATTTATTCGCTGTTTAGGTTTGAACAAGGCTTTCAGTTTACTCTATGTTGATCCTCACTTTAATCACCTTACAGGCGATAAAGAGGTAATATCCACCGCTTTTGCCAACCATCCTTGATACAGTGTAAATACCTGTTTGGTGTAAGCTTGCTGGTGATGAAAATCGAACGCGGCTTGATCGACGAAGCGCTCAACTAAGGTAAGTTGGGTGCGGTTTTCACTTTCATAAAGTTCAAAGCGTAAACATCCTGCTTCTGCTCGAGTGGCTGGCAAGATCTCTTGGATTGCGGAAATACAATCTTGATAGCGCTCGGTTTTAGGTGTGATATGGGCGATAACGTTGACGTTATTGTGGCTGTTGGCCATGGTATTTCTCCATAATGCGTTTAGTAACGGCGGTAACTGGGGCTGATAAAACATAGGCGGCGATGAACGAGGCCGGCCAAGCATTAGCAAAGGCATGCGCCCATCGCGTGGTGAAGTCTGCCACTAATCCCAAATTGATGTACGTGACCCATCCAGACACCATAAACGACAGGCACAATGACAGCAGTAATGTAAAAATGAGTTTTTGCATGTTTCCTCCTTTGGCTGTTGGTATGATTGTAGGGAGTTGCCAGCCGATCAGAATGGCAAAAATGGAAAGCTAAGATTGCGGAGATAACCATGCTAGATGACTTACGACTCTTTGTTGAGGTAAGCCGCCGAGGAAGTTTTGCGAAAGCGGCAGAAGACCTTGGCATAGGCGCGCCGACCTTATCTAAGCGGATGTTAGCGCTGGAAGAGAAACTAGGTTATCCACTCTTACTGCGTAGCGCCAGAGGACTTGCATTAACGAATCATGGTCAGGCGGTGGTGGATAAAATGGCGGAGTCTTTGCTCGCCTTGCAAGCGCAAAGTGAGGCGCTATCAACACTAGAAGCGTCCACTTTTCACCTGTTATGCCCGCAAAACTTAATGATTGGTCCTTTGTATACTGCGCTGCAATCGTTTCAGGCCCAGCATCCTGAGATCCAATTGCATGTGGAGCCTGCCAATAGCGTGGCCTTACTCAGCCAAAAGCGGTTTGATTTAACCGTGCGAGTTGGGGAGCTGGATGATTCAAGCGTCTATCAAAAACGGCTGGGGCAAATCGCGGTAAGAGCGGTGGTAGCCAAGGAGATTGCGACTACACAAACCTTGTTTTTGCCCTTTAAAGCATCGCAACTACCCGCAACCGATGAGTGGCGAGCACTATTGGCGCAGTTTAGTCACGTCTCTTATGTGGGTGATATTACCTTAGTGCGTAAACTGGTAGGCTCGGCTAACGGTGCTGGCGTATTACCGATGACAGAAATTGCAGCGTTGGCAGCACAATCTCAAACCGCATTTAGCTATATCGGTGACTGGCAATTTACTCGCAGCATCTACGCGCTTTGGCCAAATCAACGGACTCCACCGACTTACACCAGAGATTTTATTAAGTTACTGCAAATGCGGTGTCAGGAGCTCGATTATCTGCAAGGGGCAGTGATTGCTCTGTAATGAACACCGCACAATTGCATTTTTATCCTAAGCTCAGATTTCGCTCAAAATGCACAATATCGACATCAGGCTTTAGCTTATAGAGCTGTGCTAACCGTCCCCCTGACTTGACCTTTTCATCCAGTGCTTCAAACATATTTGAGGCTTCGATGCGTCTTACCAAGCTTTTGCGCTGAATGGGTTTGGCGATAATGGCTTCGATGGCGGTTTTGAGTTGTCCAATGGTAAATTGATCAGGCAAACAATAAACCGGGATCATGGAATATAACGCCTTTTGCTGCAGTCTTGCCTTGGCCTTTTCAATAATATGCTTATGATCAAAAGCCACGGCGAGATCTGGGATCTCGCTAAGATCCACCCATCTCACATCATCTACCGAGTCTATTTGCGTTGCCACTTGCTGAGGTGAAATCAAGGCGTAATAAACCAAGGTAACACTAAAGCCTCGCGGATCACGGTTGATCCCAGAAAAGGCCTGAAGTTGTTCAAGGTATTGTGGGGCAACACTGGTTTTCTCTTTGATCTTACGTAGCGCGCTCATATCCGTGTTGTCATCCAGCTCAACATCAACAAACCCTCCAGGTAATCCCCAGCGGCCTTTAAAGGGAGCGTTAGCGCGTTTCACCAGCAGCACTTTTAAGCTGTCCTGCAAAATTGTAAATAACACGCTGTCTACCGTGAACAGTGGGTTTTGGTATTGGGTTAAATCGTAATCAGGGCTCATGATATTTTTAGTTTGTGTCTTTTAGACACAATAAACAATTGTGGCCAGTATGGCAAATATACTGAATGCCCCTATGTTAAAAATAAACATTAAATGTCCCTTGGACATAAAGTTGTTGATTGATCAAAAAATGTTTGATACCTTATTTGTGTCTTAGAGACATTATTAAGGAAAGGTTATGAAAGTCACGAGTTATGAATTCTCTGGAAACAAAAAAGATGTTAAATATGAAGCATTTACCTTCTCAGGTGGGGAAGAGCATATTCGTTTCAAGGCCTTTGATTTCCGTGATTGCGAAAAAGTTCAAATCACAGCCAGAGTGACCAATTCTTCTCATATCATGCGTTTACTGATGGCGGTGGATGCATTGAAGCGACTTTGTTTGGCGCGGACGCCAATAGAATTAGTGTTACCCTATTTCCCCTACGCGCGCCAAGACAGGGTATGCGTATCGGGTGAGGCGCTAGGTGCAAAAGTGATGGCGTCACTTATCAATCAACTGGCGCTAGACAAAGTCACCGTGTGGGATGCACATAGCGACGTTGTACCTGCACTCCTTGAGCGAGTGGAGAATGTTGAGCAAACGACATTGATATCGCAATGTCCGGCTTTACAGCAACAGTTGCAGTGCGGTGCACTCACTTTAGTCTCACCAGATGCGGGAGCGAGTAAAAAAACACTAAAAATTGCGCAGCATTTTGGTGGTGAGGTTGAGGTTATCCAAGCACAAAAAGTACGTAACCTTAAAACGGGGGAGATTGTACAAACGCAGGTGCTTGGTGAGGTAAAGGGTAAAGATTTACTGATCGTTGATGATATTTGCGATGGTGGCAGAACCTTCACTGAACTTGCTAAGGTACTAAAATCACAAGGCGCTAACTCAATTGCGCTTTACGTAACACACGGTATTTTCTCTCAAGGATTAGGCGTTTTTAGTGGACTGATCGATACCGTTTACACGACTAATTCGTGCCGTGATAAAGGCGACTTAGCCGAGCACCACGATGTGCAACTCAACATGATTGAATTATAAGGAACATTGCCATGACAATTACCGCAGCAAGTATGCAAAAAGACGTATATAAAGAATTTCACAGCCGCGCTTATCACCCGGAAGTAACAGAGGTTTATGCAAACTTTACCTCGCGTAGCGGCAAGTTAAGCAATGTTGCAAATAACGATAAAGTGGCTTTTGTGGGGCTGCAGTATTTTATCAAAAGTTACTTACAAGAAGAGTGGCAAGACTTTTTCGCAGCAGACAAGCACACCGCTGTGGCAAATCATAGACGGATCATGACAGCAATGTTGGGCTATCCTGTAGACGTGGGTTATCTCGAGGCGCTACACGACTTAGGCTATTTACCGCTGAGGATTAAAGCGCTGCCAGAAGGGACTTTAGTGCCGTATCAGGTACCGCCCATCACTGTGGTCAATACTAAGTCTGGATTTGAATGGCTAACCAATATGATTGAGACGGTATTAAGCTGCGAAAACTGGCCAATCCAAACGAGCGCTACCACCTCAGTTGCATATTTAAAAGTGTTCCGAGAATTTGCTCAAAAAACCGGTTTACCTCAGGAGATCGTGCCGTTTCAGGGTCATGATTTTAGTTTTCGCGGCATGTTTGGTAAGCACGCTGCGGCTATGAGTGGTTTCGGTCACCTTGCGTCTGGTCTTGTAGGGACGGATACCATCCCAGCAGTACTATTTGCTGAAAAGTACTATGGCGCGGATGTCGACAAAGAGCTGGTTGGCTGCTCAGTAGATGCAACCGAGCACTCTGTAACCTGTTCTTGGATCCAAGAGGGTGAAATCGAGTTTTTCCAATATTTGATGCGTGAGCAGTCACCGACTGGGATCCTCAGTGTGGTCTCTGATACTTGGGATTTTTGGAAGCTAGTCACTGAGTATTTGCCAGAATTAAAAGCAGAGATCATGGCTCGTGATGGCACTGTGGTGATCCGTCCAGACTCCGGAGATCCGGTGAAAATCTTGACTGGGTATTGTGTCTCACCAGTATCAGAATATAGCGAGTTGGTTGACTCTCAGCAGCAAGCGCAAGAAATGGCAATGACAGATGGCTTTGAAGCGTATCGTTGGCAGGGAAATTACTATTCAGTCGAACCACACCCAACGCAGCTGCAGGAGTGTGAAGTAAAAGGACTGATTGAATGTCTCTGGGATACCTTTGGTGGCACTGTGACTGATAAAGGCTTTAAATTGCTAGATGAGCATATTGGCGCAATATATGGCGATGCAATTACCCTTGAGCGTCAGCGTCAAATTCTACAGCGACTGATGGACAAAGGATTTGCGTCCAAAGTGGTGCTTGGCATTGGCTCATACAGCTACCAATATGTCACCCGCGATACCCATGGCTCTGCGGTAAAAGCAACCAGTGTGGTTAAAAACAACCAGCGTGTGGCAATTTTTAAAGAGCCAAAAACCGACAGCAAAAAGCGCTCAGCAAAGGGACTGCTCAAAGTAGAACGCGTAAATGGTGAGTTGATCTGCAAGGACAATGTGACCGAGGAAGAAGAAAAGCAAGGCTTGTTAGAAGTGGTGTTTGAAGATGGACAGCTACTAAAAGAAACCACCTTGAGTGAGATCAGAGCCTTGATCAGCACGCAAATTAGTTAGATTCCATTGTTGTTCTCATCGTCTTTTGGTCGCGATAGGTTCCAGCCATCGCGACTTTTGTGCTTCACAATTCCACATCCAATAATTACAATCAGGACAAAAAGCGCCTCCCTATGTCTGACCAATATACAGTTTTATATGTAGAAGATGACCCAAGCAGTGCTGAGATATTACGTTTATATCTGGCACAAGCGGATATGCAGGTTGTCTATTTCGATAACGCCCCAGATGCCCATAGGGCACTGCAAAATCTAACATTTAAACTCGCTATTTTAGATGTCATGCTACCCGGCGGTGATGGCCGTGAGCTACTTAAAGACGCCGTTGCGCGCAACATTCCTACCATTATGGTGACCGCCAAAGTATCTGAAACCGATCGCCTTGAGGGGTTTGAGCTTGGTGCGGATGATTATGTATGTAAGCCTTATAGCCCTAGAGAGGTCATCTCACGAGCCAAAGCACTATGTAAGCGTAGCTATCGCGGTCAGCAGAGTGCTTCCTTGTTGTTTGACGGCTTAAGTATCAATCTTGAGAGCAAATCGGTGACGATAATACAGCAAACGCCTGCGTTAACGGCTGTGGAGTTCGAGTTATTACTGACCATGGCCAAGCAACCGCAACAATTATTTAGCCGGGCGCAATTAATTGAACAAGTATGGGGAAGTGATGCGCCTATTACGGATCGGGCAGTCGATACTCACTTGGCTAACTTGCGTAAAAAACTAGGCGACAGTAAAACTGAGCCCAAGTTTATCGCCACTCGTTACGGGCAAGGCTATCAATTTATTGCGCGTAAGGTGTCTTCATGAAGC
Organism: Pseudoalteromonas piscicida; assembly: GCF_002208135.1. NCBI lineage: Bacteria > Pseudomonadati > Pseudomonadota > Gammaproteobacteria > Alteromonadales > Pseudoalteromonadaceae > Pseudoalteromonas > Pseudoalteromonas piscicida. The sequence goes on along the minus strand of NZ_CP021646.1, from coordinate 3,917,559 downwards.
TAAAAACCAAATTTACCTTACTTGTGGCGCTTTGCACCTTTGCGCTACTCGGGAGCTTTTATCAACTCTCTAAAAACTCAGCCGAGCGCACCTTTTTAGCGTTTAATAAGCAAAGCGCGGTGACGTTTGGGCACGCTCTGCTTGACGAAGATTTAGTGGAGGAAGCACTGATTGGCAACACCTTCACGAGCCCAGAAGCGACGCTAACGTTTTTAGCATCAACCTTTCCTGAGCAGCTATTTATTTGGCGAGATGCTAACTCAACAGCGGATGTAAAGATCCTCAACCCCGATCTCACCGTAGACTATGAGCAGGTCAAATCCGGTCATCAATTTTCTATCCATCATCCCGGTGTTGCGGCGTTTGTGGTGCAATTTAATGAGGCGCAATATGCGTTATCACCACATGGTGAGTTGTTTTGGTTACCTGAGGTATTGCTAGATAGGTCCTTTGAAAAGGAAGCGTTGCAGCAAGCTATGCTGGATGATTTTATGCTTACTTTGGTGATTTTATCGATTATTGCAGCCCTGCTTGCTTGGTTGGGGGCGTGGTACTTTTTGTCGCCACTTAAACAGCTTAAACGTAGCTTTAAGGCGATAGAGTCGGGAGAGTTAGACACCCGCTTAGCGCTAAAACGCCATGATGAAGTTGGTGAAATCATCAGTAGTTTCAATAATCTTGCGGCTTGGCTACAAGGTTTGCATCAGCAATATAAACAAATGAATTCCGACTTATCTCATGAGCTTAGAACACCACTTAACGGCATTCGTTCGCGCTTGGAGGCGATGGAAGACGGTGTAGTCCCTATGGATAAGTCTCAGTTAGCGGTGATCACCCAAAAACTTCACAACGTCAATCGCATTATCGACGACTTATGTTTGTTGTCATTAACCGAGTCAAAGCAGCTGACGTTGTCTCCAACACGAGTAAATCTCTCTGAGCTGTTAACATCGACCTTAGTGCGTTACCAAGCACAGGCCGAAGCGCGAGGAGTGGTATTGGACGCAGATATTCAATCGGGCGTGACCGTGATGCTTGATGCCGGAAGAGTCAGGCAGATAGTGGTGAACTTACTCGATAATGCGTTTAAATATGGTGCAGATGGTGGCGTTGTGACTTTGCACCTAAGTTACCAAGACAATGAACTGATTATTACGGTTGCCGATCGCGGCCAAGGTATGTCACCTGTTCAACTCGATCAGGTGTTTGAACGTTTTTACCGAGTACAAGCATCACGCCACGATACATCTAGTTTGGGGCTCGGCTTGCCAATTTGCCGTCAACTTGCCGAGTTGATGGGCGCGACATTAACCGCTAGCAGTGTTGAAAATCAAGGCGCACGCTTTTCACTTCGGTTTTCTCGACTAACTTGATAATTGCTTGACAATTGCTCGGCATAGTTAGCTCAACAACGACATCAACAGTTTGAGAGCAAGATTATGAGAGCAATTATTTTATCAGCATTAGCATGTACCACCGTTGGCTGTGGGATCACCGCGTCAACCGCGCCACAATCGCTAACCTTACCGATGAAGTACACCGAGAAAGGTCATGCTTATGTGATGGCAACGCTTAACCATACGGTTACCCATCCTATGATCTTAGACAGTGCTGCGAATGTTGGTATTTTACCGGTAAATCTAAAAGCAGTACTTGCCTTGCCTGAAGATAAGCTAAGTAAAATGGACGTGCAAGGTGCAAGTGGCAGCTCAGAGCTAGTATTGGCAACGCTAGATCATACCAGCGTCGGTCATTTTGATGCAGAGTCGCTTCCTTATGTATTCAAAGATATGACCCGCTTAGAGGTGGAAGGTGTTTTGCCTGGAATTTTGGGGCATGGATACATGTCGCAATATTGTAATGTATTTGATTTTAAAAATAATGAGTTGAGTTTGTATCAAGGGGCTTGCCCAAATAGTGTGACACAAGGCTTGAAGAGTGAAAGTTTTAAAATAGATAACAATTTCATCAAGCTGACAGCAAGCTTTAATGGCGAGCGCGTTGACGCCGTGCTTGATACCGGCGCCCCAACCAACTACATCAACTCACACTTGGCAAATAAGTTGGCATTAACACTGGGTGAAGAAGATATCAGCCGAGGGTTGAACGACCAAGTGACTAAGAAAATGGCTATAGAATCACTATGCTTTAGTTTGGGTGGCAAGGAAATCATTAATACCGAAAGTCACTTATCGGATATGCCAGTGTTTGAGGTACTTGGATATAAAGACGAGTCATTTATTCTGCTGGGTTTAAGTAATTTCAACGACGATAAGCTAATTATCGACTACTTTGAGAACAAAGTTTACTTTTGATCTCAACGCTGCTGGCTTGACCCCGACCAGTCATTAGCGAATTAAATTTCATATTAATTTAGACAGTTATTACGTTTACTATAGCGAATAGTTATTTGAATGATCATTCAAGTAAGGTTAGTCTAGCACCCAATGAGTAGTAAACCTGAGGTTTGGATAAGGAATGAGCTAACTCTTTATTCTTAAGCTCACATTAAATTATTTCCTTATCTAGCCAGAAAGTTTTTGGGGATAACAAGGCGAATTTACGCCTCAATAGCTGGCTATTGGAAGTGAATTCAACGCAGTTAGCGCTAAAACTGGCTGCTAGAAAGGCATTAATTATCCGCAGCTCAGGTTAGTTAACCTGAGGTTAGTTTGAGCTCAGGTTATACCAGTACAAAATGCATCAAGAGGAGCAACTGATGACTGACTTTACAATCCATACCGTAGAATCTGCACCGCAAAAAGGTAAACCATTACTTGAGAAGTCCCAGCAGGCGTTTGGACGTATTCCGAACCTTCATGGTGTAATGGCGGAATCACCGGAGCACCTTCATGGCTATCAAGTGTTACATGAGGCTTTTTTAAATAGCTCGTTCAATAACGATGAAAAAACTGTGGTGTGGCAAGCGATTAATGTAGAACATGAATGTCACTACTGTGTGCCTGCTCACTCTGCCATCGCAAAATCAATGAAAGTAAGTGATGAATTGGTCAAAGCGCTGCGCGAGCAAGCACCGCTGGGCGATGAGAAGCTAGAAGTGCTGCGTGCCACTACACTTGAAATGCTGCGCGAACGTGGCAAGTTGAGCGATGCACAAACGAAAGCGTTTTTTGCCGCAGGTTATACTAAACAAAATCTGCTGGAAATTATCTTAGCGCTAAGTCAAAAGGTTATGAGTAACTATGTGAATCATATCGCGCATACTCCGCTGGATGATGCTTTTAAAGCGTTTAGCTGATCAGTAGAGAGGCATTTAGCCTCTCTACTAACGTGCTTTACTCGCTTTCCAAACCTTCAAGCTGTAAGCCTATCTGAGTACTCAATACCCCTGCTTGTGCACGTAAATATGCATTCAAGGTTGTGAGATCAGTTTGTGCGTCAGCGTGGCGGTAGATGGCGCGGTTACCGCGAACGTAGCTTAAAATTAGATTATTGTCGCTAGCGAAAGTATTAGCATTAATAATCGTAAGGTGTTCAACGATAATCTCACCAGTGACGGTATAAACTTCCCCAGTTGCTGGTGATTGTAGTTTCAACCCTTTAACCAGTGTGGTGTTATTTTCTTCAAGTGAAACAAATGATTGGTTGTTGATGTTTATTTCAGCACCTTGTGGTACTTCAGTTAACTCAATTAATCCATCGTTTGTCGCAAGTACTTGGCCACTAAGTAGTAAGGCAGTTAAAACGAATGCTTTCATAGTGGTTCTCCTTAGTTATGACCAATAAAACGAATTTGCCAAGATGTTAGTACACCGTCTTGTGCGTTATTTCTATGCACCGCTTGAATATCTGGAGCTCCGTTACGCGGATCAAAGGTAAATGCTTCATCTTCACCTTGGGTGTCAATTAAGCGAATGGTCCATTGACCTTGTGCAGGTTCGCCATAAAAGTGGTGTGATAGCATTTGCATATCGTTAAAGCCGTTACGCCCTGAAATTGTGCCTGTTCTGGGTGTCATTAAGACACTGCGCGTACCTGATGGAGAAATGAGTTCAATCGCAACGTCACGGGTACTAGTATGCTCACCGGTAACACGGATCTGCACCGCTTCAACGGTGACATCGTTGTCAATCTGTACCGAACTTTCGGCACCAGCGAGGCTTCCGTCAGGAATGGTGACATTAGCATTAACTCGCTGCCAAGGTGTGATAGTGAAGTTTCCTCTGTCCTCATTATAGAACCGAGCCATAGTTACTGCCGCATCAACATCAATAGCGCCAAAGCCATAGAAGGTATGGAAGTTATAACCCGCGGCATTAGTTTGCCATGCAGGAATGGCATCATACTGCTGTGCCTCACCAGCTGGATTGTTAAAGGTCAATGTAACGCCCGGCTGGTCTGGGTCAATTTTACGTGCTGTTGAAGCTAAAATATGTCTAACATCGCGCCACGTTAACGCGGGGTTCGCAGACATAATCAGCGCAATTGCACCAGTCGTGTTGGGTGCCGCAGAAGAGGTACCATTCATTGTCGCGTTATAATCACAGTTTGGATCGAGCGGGTGCCCGCCATGTAAACTATTGCGAGGGTTCGCAGGGTTTTTACCCCAATCACAGCCACTAATATCGGTTGAGATAATAGCAGGTGTTGTTGAGCCATATTCGCCACCCGGCGCACTGACGAACACACTAGAGCCTACTGTTGAGTATGAGGAACGCTTACCATCGGCATTATATGCGGAGACTACTAAGTTCCAGTAGCTGGTATCGATACGCTCCAAGTTAACGTTTTGCATTGGTAGACCGTGGTTACGGTTGGAGAACCAAAGATAGCCAGGACCTAGTCCGCTAGCGTTAAAACTTTGCACTTGATAACCATTACCTGCGGATTTTACGAAAATTGCACCGCGGCCGCTGTGGCTTGTGGTGGTGATCTCTTCTTGAGCATCTTCATAGGTCTGTAACCAAGGAGAAAAGTCATAATTGAATGTCTGAGGCGATGAAAGGGTACGGCCATAGCTTTGGTTAAAAACGCGAGGAAAATCAAAGGAAGCTTTGTTGAAGCCGTCAGAGTACATACCGTGAGACTGTAACCAGTTTTCCATGTTACCGTTTTTAAGATAGTTAAAACCGACTAGGCCGGCTCTTGGCGCTACACCGCGACCACCAATACCGTTAAACGCGCTTGCAGCGATGATACCTGCAACACCAGTCCCGTGGCTATCTCCACTGTCGGCTGGTTTTAAATCAGGAGAGTTAGTGAGAAAATCCCATGAACCGGGTTTTACGTTGCCAACGAGATCAGGGTGAGTAAGCTCGACACCACCATCAATGACTGCGGTGGTCACGCCAGTTCCCATAATTCCAAGGGCGTGAGTGAGGCTAAGATTAAGATCTTCTCCTGCAATACCACCACGCTCAGAAAACGCATCTTGCCCTGTATTTTTCAAGTGCCATTGCTGGTTTACGAGTGGATCGCCGGGAAATAGAGGGTATTCCTGTTGGGCATTTGCTGTGCCGTGTAGTAACCCTAGCAGTGTGGCTAGGTAAGTTATTTTTATTTTCATGGTATCTCAACTTGTTATTGTTTCTTTTACAAGAACAAACTGTATACCCTAAAAAGGTACTCAATGTAAATAGTGGGTTATATATGTATTTTTGTTGTTTTTATTTTGTTTGTTATAAGTGTGGGTGTTTTGTGTCTACAGGAATGGACGATGGTCGCGTAAGAATATAGCTGAGCACCCCCGCTTCGGTTATCGCGACAGACCATACCACCCAAACAGGCGCGCTGCTAAAGCCCAAAGCCAGTAAACCAACACTCATGCCAATCACAGCGCCAATCTTACCTTTTACGGGGATCACCTGATATTGCCGCCATGCAACCAGACTCGGGCCAAATTTTGGGTGGGTGAGCAGCCAGTTTTCTAACTTGGGAGAAGAGCGGGTAAAGCAAGCAAGGGCGAGAATAAAAAAGATGGTGGTAGGCATAACAGGCAGTGCCATACCGACGAAGCCAAGACCAACAAAGACAATGCCAGCAGCATGCAGCCAAAAACAGCGATTGAATAAGGGGATTTTCTTACGCATAGGCATCCTCATATTTCGGGAGTGCTAAACTGACAGTACATCGCGATGACCTGAACCAACATTGTTAACCTGAAGCCATTACTAAAAGGATATCACAGCGGCTGAAATTCGCGAATTTTCAACTAAGCTAAAGCAAAGAGATCATCAGTCGGACGTCAGTGTTTAAAATAGCTAATCTGATCTCAGATTTAATACAGGGAAGTGGTGCGACTGAAACGTTGAGGGGCAAAGTATGCAAGTAAATTTAGAACGTCTTAAGTCTACCTTATTTGCGCTCGCGGAGTTCGGCTATAACCATGAAGATAAGGGAATTTATCGCCAAGGTTTTAGCAATGAGGATTTTGCAGCGCGTAAATGGCTGATGGAATGTGCTCAAAGCGAGGGGTTCGTGAGTCGTATGGATGGCGCTGGCAATGTGATTATTGAAATGACCAGTCCTGATATAGCAGCGAAACCTGCGGTGATCATCGGCTCCCATCTTGACAGTGTCCCCGCTGGTGGCATGTTTGACGGAACCTTGGGTGTGATTGCGGGATTTGAATGTATTCGTATCTTGAAAGAGCACAATGTGCAATTAGATAGGCCTATTTGGGTCATTGGCACCAGTGAAGAAGAAGGACGCTTTGGTGGCATGATAGGCGCTCAAGCGCTCACTGGAAAGTTAACGCCTCACCAATTGCTCACAAGTCATGATGCGGATGGGTGTATGCTGAGTGATGCGATGCGCGCACAAGGCTTAGACCCTATGGATGCACTGAATGCGAGACTGGAACCTGAGCAAATCAATAGTTTTTTTGAACTACATATAGAACAGGGACCAGTGCTTGATCAAAAAGGTATTCAGATTGGTGTAGTGGAAGGGATTTCTGGGGTATTTAAATGGATGGTTAAACTAATTGGGAAGGCTGATCATGCAGGTACCGCACCCATGGAGATGCGCAGCGACGCTTTTATGGGGCTAGCTGATTTTGCCTACCAGTTAGATCGAATTATTGCAGAGGACGGTACGGATACCACGAGGATCACCGTCGGTAAAGCAGAGTTAAAGCCAGGCTTCGCACATACGATTGCCGGCGAAGTGGATTTTACTATCGTCGCGCGTGATATGGACGAAACGGTGATGGAAAACCTCGAGATTGCTTGTCGTAAAGCGCTTTCAGCCATCGCTCGAAAACACCATTTAATGTTTGAATATGAGCAGGTGAGTTGGTTGTCTCCAATGAAGTGTACACCGGAGATGGTGCGATTTATTAGTCAACAGGCAGAGGCTTTGTCGCTGAATTATCAAATCATGCCAAGTGGTGCCGGTCACGATAGCCAGTTTTTTTCAGAAGTGTGTCCCACGGGGCTAATATTTATTCCATCCCTAAATGGCGTGAGCCATGCACCAGACGAATGGAGTCACTGGCATGATGTTGAAGCAGGGAGTAATTTGCTGCTGCAATGTGTTCAAAAAAGAGCAATAGAAACAAAAGAATAAATGTAAAACTGGGGTGAAATTGGGTGACGGTTTACTAGACAAATTTGATCCTTGGGCTAGTCTTTGTTACTACTAGAATAATGTGGATAGCAAAACTTGCGGCGAATTCAGGCTTGGATAACCGCAGTTAGGGATTATGAGGATGTGGATCGCCCGAGTAGTAACCTTGGTCTTACTTGCTGCGAGCTTTAATGGGCTTGCCGCCTCGTTGAGGGTGAGCGATGAGGTTGTGACTGCTGGGTTTATTACGCTGCACATTGAGCGCACAGGTCCGCCTCGACAGCAGTCAACACAGCTATCCATTCAACATCTTTCAAAACCTTACTCCCTCTCTATTGCGCTTCAGCCGTCTCAACAAGCGGTAACCATCAGCGGTTTGGCTGATGGTGATTATCTTGCAACTTTAGGCGATTCTTCGTCAAATTTGACACAAACGTCGGCTTCATTTTCAGTCAAACATCACCAGTTAACGCTGGCGCTTGCACTGTTTGCTTTGGGTTTGTGCTTATTTGTGCTGCTTGTAGGGATGATTGTGGTGGGTAATAAGCAAACACACGATAAGGAAGGCGTATGATAAATGCTTCATTGGCGCTCGGTCTTGCACTGGCGTTTGCTTTGCTATGGGTATTTTTTGGCTGGTGGATTGGTAGGCGAGTACAGTCACATAATGAATTTGCGTTGGCTGGTAGAAGTGTCGGATTGGCCTTTGCCTGCGCTACCGCGATGGCAACTTGGGTGACCAGTAACACCACCTTAGTTGCGCCGCAGCTCACCTATCAGTTTGGTATTTGGGGCATGATAGGCTACGCCTGTGCCGCCTTCGGATTACTGCTATTTGCGCCGCTAAGCCAACGCATCAAAACTTTACTACCCCACGGTTATACCAGTGGCGACTTTATGCGTTTGCGGTTTGGGCGTTTCTCTTGGTGGATCTTTTTGCTGATCTCTTTCGTTTATGCCATGAGCTGGCTCGTCAGCTTGGGCATGGCGGGTGGCATTTTGCTACACACCCTAAGTGGCCTAGATTATCACCTTGGAATGTCGATTATTCTGTTGATGTGTGTGGTCTACACGCTCTTTGGCGGCCTAAAAGCGGTGATCGCTACGGACTTTCTACAGGCCATTATTATCTTGGCTGGCGTCGTCGGAATTGCCATTGTCGTGGCGATGAATGTTGGGCTTGAACCAATTCACCAAAAGCTCAGTAGTGACCACCCCAAACTACTCGACCTGCTGTTTCCCGCCGCTGTGATGTTTTTGTTCAACAATATCTTTTTTGGTTTAGGAGAAATCTTTCATAGCAATGTGTGGTGGTCAAGGGCGTTTGCATTTAAAGGTGGAGTGGGCAAAAAGGCGTATTTTATCGCAGGTCTACTGTGGCTACCGATCCCTATCGTAACAGGATTTATTGCACTGGCAGCACCAAGCTTAGGCTTGTATCCCGCTAGCGCCGATATGGTGGGACCCTTGGTTGCGAGTCAAGTGCTCGGCTACACCGGCTCGATCATTCTGTTCATTGTGGTGTTTTCAGCGCTGGCATCGAGCTTGGACTCCTTGCTTGCCGCAACGTCAGATCTCATCAATCAAGACATTTACCTGCAATACATCAAACCAAAAGCGAGCGATAGCGAGCGTTTAAAAAGTGCTAAGTGGATTATTGTCATGCTCGGCGTGGTGACTTGGCTCTTGTGTTTACCAAAAATCGCCACGTTGGGTGCCTTGTTGAACTTTGCTGGCGCCTTTGTCGCCAGCACCATTTGGCCTATCGTATTTGGTTTGTACTTTTCGCGTATGACGGGCAATAGCGCTGGCTGGGCTATGTTGCTTGGCACGCTATCAGGCTTGATTGGGTATTTTTACATTGGTTTTTATGTCGCCGCATTAATTTCTTGTGCGGTGTCGTTATTAATTTGTGTGATTGCTTGGCGTTTTAGCCAGCAATCATTCCATTGGCAAGCGTTGGGCGCACAAACAAAAGTGGAGGATGTATGATCTCATTGAGCGCATTTTCTAGTTTAATTTGGCTGGCCATAGTGGCCAGTTGTTTATGTCCTGTTGTCCTTGTCGTTATGTTCCTTATTGATTTTAAAAAGAGGCAGTTATGGTAAGTGCGCAGCAAGTAGAGTTTGATCGAGCACAGCCGGATGTTTACGGGGATGCACATCCCAAAGCTTTACTCAGAGCGATACAAGAAGACGGTGATAGACTTCATTGTTTGGAGAATAAGCACATTATCAGTGTCGACCATCTTGACCGAGACGTGCTGATCCAGTTATTTCGCCTTGCAGCGAAGTATGAAAGCAATCCTGCAAGGTTCAGCTCGCCGCTTAGTGGCAAAATTTTGATCAGTGCGTTTTATGAACCGAGCACTCGCACCCGCCTGTCGTTTGAAAGTGCATGGCACCGCTTAGGGGGCGATATTATGTCGATTACCGATCGCTCCTCAACGGGCATTGCGAAAGGGGAGTCGCTGCAAGATGTCGCCGAGATGTTCAATAATTATGGCGATTGTGTCGTCTTACGTGACACCTCTGTGGAGTCTATTGAAGAGATGATCCACAGCCTCCGCATTCCAATTATCAACGCTGGTAATGGCATTGATGAGCACCCAACACAAGCGATGTCTGATCTCTACACTATCTTCAAATGGCGGCCGTCGTTATTACTCCCTGACAGCGAAGCCTTTAGCCCTATAAAAATTGGCGTGATTGGCGTGCCGAGCCAAATGCGTACGGTGCGTAGCCTGCTGAAAATGTTTACACATTTTCCGCGCATTGTGGACGAAATATTCCTGCTCTACGACGAGAGTGTCGAAGAAGCAGTGTCGAGCGAGCAATTAGCCCAGCTAGAGAAGGCTGGAGTCAAGGTATCCATTGGCCATGACCTGAACGCCGTTTTACCTGAGCTGGATGTAGTGTATATCAACTCAATTGCCTGGGTTGGTGAAAGTTTCGAAACCTATGGTAAGTCGTTTAAATTGAGCGCGAATTCCCCTCTTAAACCCGATGCGATAGTGCTTCATCCGCTGGCGCGAGGTGAAGAGCTGTGTACTAGCTTAGATGCCACACCACACAATTGGTATTTTAGTCAGGCACGTGGTGCCGTCTTTTTACGGCAAGCCTTGTTGACCTGTATGGTGCAACGCGCCAGTACTGTGATGGATGTGATTTAGGGAGGTATTATGTGCGGAATTGCAGGTATTTTTTCAACGCAAGCGCAAACACAGATAGATAATCAATTATTGGTAAACATGGCAGCCATTCAACATCATCGTGGTCCCGATGGCTTTGGCTATAAACAAATGGCTGGCGTAGGATTTAGTCACGCCAGACTGTCGATAATCGACCTCGACGAGCAAAGAGGACGACAACCCTTTATTAGTTCTGACAAGCGGCTAATGTTGGCGCACAATGGCGAGTTTTACGATTACGCGCGGATCCGAGCTCAGTTGGTAGCAAAGGGGGCAAGATTCCAGAGTAAGAGTGACTCAGAAATTGCTATGCACTTGTATCAGCAACTTGGTCTTGATGAGATGCTGACGCATCTGCGCGGAGAGTTTGCGTTTTCGTTGTATGACCAACAAACCGATACATTGCACTTGGTGCGAGACCGCTTTGGTATTAAACCTTTGTACTACACCCAAACAGAAGATGAAATTGTGTTTGGTTCCGAGCTCAAAGTGTTGTTTGCAAACCCTAAAGTTAAGCGTCGATTTTCCAGTGAAGGTTTATTTCATCAACTGATCCAAGTCATGGTGCCCGGCAGCACGGCGTTTGCGAATGTACATCAAATCAAACCTGGACATGTCGTTAGCATCACCAGAAGTGAACAAGGTTTTAGCATTGAAGATAGACCCTATTGGGATGTTAACTTTCCAACGGCACAAGCGTATTTAAATAGCAAAGATGAAGCATATTACATTGATGGTGTGCGCGAACAGCTGCTAGAAGCGGTGCAGTTGAGACTCACCGCAGACGTCCCGGTCGGTTGTTACTTAAGTGGTGGCATAGATTCATGCGCTATTTTGGGCCTGTCTTCGGCCGCAGCACAAGCGCCAATTAAGGCCTTTACTATTGGCTTTGATAACGCAGAGTATGACGAAACACCGATTGCAAAACAGATGGCACAAGCCACCAAAGCCGATCATCATATTATGTCGTTAAGCGGTGACGAGCTATATGGGCATTTTGAGCGAACGTTATGGCATACCGAACGAACCATTTATAATACGCTTGGTGTTGCTAAGTATTTGATGAGTCAGCAAGTTAACGAGTCTAATTATAAAGTTGTGATGACCGGAGAAGGTTCCGATGAGCTTTTTGCGGGTTATCCTGCGTTTAGAAAAGACCTGTTTTTATATGGCTTAGATGAACTTGATGACACCGAAAAAGCCCAGTGGCAAACCATGCTGGAAGACAGCAATAAATTATTTAAGGGCGCCATGCTTTCCCGTGAGCAATACGACAGTGCAGCGTTAGACGAAGTCGTAGGCTTTACGCCGAGCTGTTTACAGCCTTGGCTGTCGTGCAGTCACTTTGCCCATCAACTCGTTGCCGCCGAACACAGAGAGCTACTCACGGGTTATGATGCAGGCAAAGCAATCGCTGAGACTTTAGATGATGCCATGTTAGAGTCCCGTCATCCACTAGATAAAGCCCAGTATGTCTGGATTAAAACCATGCTTGAGGGACAAATATTAACTTGGGGCGGTGATAGGGTCGATATGGCCAATTCGATGGAGGCAAGACCTGCCTTTTTAGATCATCACCTTGCTGAGTTTGCCTTTACCATTCCGCCGCAATATCGCATTAAAGACCGTAAAGAAAAGTATGTGTTACGTGAAGCGATGAAAGGGCTGCTGCCAGAAGTGCTGTACGAGCGAGAGAAGTTTGCTTTTATGGCGCCACCGGCGCACTCGGATGAGAAAAAGTGGGCGGCAATGCGCGTGCTGGCTGATAAATACTTGTCTAGACAAGCTGTAGAGGCCGCAGGCTTACTAGACTTTGAAGCGGTGAATACACTGTTTGAGTTACATGATTCGCCAGACGCAGATGATTCACTCAAGGTGCAACTAGATGCCGTGATCAATCACTTACTTGGTGTGCAAATACTCCACAAGCAGTTTATCGCCACAGATTTACCGCAATTTGCCGCCGCTGAAGCGGAGCGCCTAGGCTGGATCGCCACAATAGAATAACGAGACAACAAAAAGGCGATGCACCAACTAGTGCATCGCCTTTTTCATTTAATAAAGATTAATCCATTAGATTAAAAGTAATAACCGAAGTTAATATTGAAGCGACGTTCGCTGTCGTCACTATCTCCAGCGATTGAACCACCAATAAACGGCTGGTTTTTCGCGTGCACTAAATCAACATAGGTGAAAAACGCACCAGCAGCGAGCGAAACACCAGTCACATTCATCCAAGTGTCTTCGGTGTTGTCGGATTTGTCGTAAATAATACCGAAGTCGTTATAAAACTGCAGATCAGTAATTGGACCGAACTCAACTGGCAGGTTATAGGCTACGTTAAAGTTCGACATGGTTGCTTCCGCTGCGATAGAGTCATAAAACGCGTAAGCACCTACTGCCATACGGTTTACGTCATCGATATCGTACTGGTATTCACCATGTTGTAGCTGTAAGTTCCAAGGGCCAATATTGCTATTTAGATGCAATGCCCATGCGTTGTAATCACCCGCTCGGTCGTTACCATCATGAAGGCCACCGGCAAGGCCAGAGACACCAATTTCAGTTGTGCCACCGCTATGCTCAATATGATATGCGTAACGACCAACAAAGGTGTTGTATTCACCAATTGGTTGCGTCGGGTCGTCATAAACGCCATCGCCCGCTTTACGGAAACCCACCACGTCATAAGAGTAGCGATCACTGCGGTCATCCACGTAACCATCGACACCACCTAGCTCATCATTTTTGAAAAAGCCAAGGTCAAGCTGCCAGTTGTCCGCCACTTTGCGTTTAAATACCACCCCCATGTCGTGGTCGTCTTCAAGGCCAATATAATAGGTAGTGTTAAAAAACCAGTTGTGCGAATTGTAAGGTGAGTTACCAAAAGGCACTTTAGTCATACCAACCTGGGCTTGCCAATGGTCGGCAAAGTCATAGTCGAGGTAAGCGTATTTTACCGCAGTCATATAGTCGAAAAAGCGGATTTCAGCATTTAAGCCAAAGCCACCGACATTGCCAGAAAAGTTCAATCTGAAAATATCGAAGTCAAAATCGCCGCCACGGTTCTTGTTGTCATCGTCATAAGACGTATGGCTGTAGTTTGTTCTGATCGCGCCGCCGACTTTGATGGCCGGTTTTGCTTCAGCCGCTGCAACTTGAGTGTTAGTTTCAGCTTTCGCTTCGGCTTTTTCAGCCTTGGCGATTTTTTCCTGTTGTGCTCGCGCCTGCTCTTTTTGTTCTAGCTGCGTGAGTTTCTTCTGAAGTTCAGCCAGTTGGCGCTTTAACGCGTCAATTTCTGAGTTTTCGGCAAGCACTGAATTAGAGCAAAGTGCTAGACCTAATCCGAGTGAGATGGTTGAAAGTTTTAACATAGTTATCCCGTTGTTGAATGGTTGAGCGCAAAAACCTCTTACAAATTGTAGACCACCAAATCTATCATTGCAGAAAGCAGACAAATTTTATGATCCTTGATTGAATTATCCATAGTAACACTGCGGCCTTTACGACCTCAAAATTACACAGCATGTAACCATACCTAAGATGAATATAAGACGAACAAGTGATCACATTTGTATGTCGTTCTTGCCCAATAGCCTATCCCTCACTATATTTTTACTATCTGTGAAATGGTGTTTATTCATGAATATATCGCAAAAATTAAAGTTGTCGTTCGCAACGGCAATCGCGCTTCCTTTGTTAATCATTGCGGGGCTTATCATCAGTCAAACTCGGCAGCAGGGGATAGAGACCTTTTCGGAACTAAGCGATCGAGAAGCGCTACAGGTCGAGAACGGTATCCAGATGTTTTTTGATGAAATTGCAAAAAACGTAGACTATCTAGCAACCCATGCTCAGGTCTTGAATGCGCAGCAAGACGTGAAAACTTATATGGATACAACTAGCACCACTCGACTTAATTCGAAAGCAGGAAGCACAACAGAGCAAGCGGTGTATTCGCTCTTTGAACACTTCGGAAACACGCACCCCGGTATTGCCTATATCTATATGGGAAATCAGCAAGGTGGTTATATTCAGTGGCCTTTAGGTGAGGTGAGTGCAAACTACGACCCTAGGCAGCGTCCTTGGTATCAAACGGGGCAATCGGGAAATGGCGAGACTATTCGTACCAGCGCCTATTATTGGGCGCCGGATGATATGGTGATTGTGTCGACGGTAAAAGCAGTAACTGCCAATGGCCAAACCGTGGGGGTTCAAGGCATGGATGTGTCACTGCAAGGGCTGACCCAAATCATCCGCAATATCAAATTGGGCGAGACCGGCTATTTGATGCTAGTAGAAGACACCGGAAATGTATTGGTCGATGCCAAGTTCTCCGAACATAGATTTAAAAAGTTGGCAGACATTGCGAACGGCCGCTATCGCGAATTGGCTCAAAATAAAGATGGATTGTTTGAGCTCGAAATTAACGGAAAAGACTATTTTGCCAACATCTATACTGCACCCAAACTAGGCTGGAAGTTTATTGGTTTAGTTGAAAAAGGGGAGGTAATGGCAGCGGCCAATGCGATGACGATGACGATATTGATTCTAAGCGCCGTCCTGATCACCGTATTCCTGTTACTAGCAAGTTATATTTCTAAGTTGATTTCAGCGCCAATTATAGAAGTGAGTGACGGCTTAACTGAAATTTCGCAAGGCGGTGGTGATTTAACTCAGCGTTTAGACATTAAAGCTCAGGATGAAACAGGCAAACTGGCGACGAGCTTTAATCTGTTTTTAAACCTCATTGCCGAGCTGGTGACGCAAATCAATGAGTGTGCGCAGCAAGTTAATGAAACCTCAAGGCAAACCGCTTCGCAGTCTGATCAGCTCACGGGTGCTACCAGTCAACAACAGCAAGCGCTTGAAATGGCTGCAACCGCAATTAATGAGATGGCGGCAACGGCAAACGAAGTGGCGGCAAGCTGTGCCAATGCGGCTGAGCTGGCCGGACAAACTCAGCAAGCATCTGAGGTGGGTCAAAGGGTGATCACAGAATCCGTCGAAAGCGTCACAACATTATCTGAAGTGATCAATAAGGCAACCGTAGATATCATGCAGCTCGACACCGAAAGCGAAAATATTATGTCGATACTCAGCGTGATCCGAGGCATTGCAGAGCAAACCAATCTTTTAGCATTAAATGCGGCAATTGAGGCGGCACGTGCAGGTGAACATGGCCGTGGTTTTGCTGTCGTGGCCGATGAAGTGCGAGCGTTGTCGCAGCGTACCTCTGAATCGACGGAAGAAATTGCCTCTCAGCTCGATAAGCTTAGAAAAATGACGGAAATGGTGTCGGGAGAAATGAAGCGCAGCCTAACGCGCACTGAACAAACGGTTGAACTGACAAACTCAGCGCAACAACAATTTAGTGAAATTACCCAAGCGATTGTCAATATTAGCGACCTTAACACGCAAATCGCCACCGCAGCTGAAGAGCAGCAACATGTTGCTGAAGACATTAATCGCAACGTGGTGGAAATTAAAAATGCCGCGGATAGCGTGAGTGATATCGCGGTGAATACCAATCAAAATGGCGTGAGATTACATTCATTGTCGAGCACACTCACAGAGCTGGTGGGCAAATTTAAAGTGTAACTTTCTCCCAATCCTCAAGTTCCATAAACCGTGAGAGCAAGACTCTCACGGTGCTTCCGTATTGATATAATTGAATAACTTTCAAATTGGATGGATAACAGTTTACTCGTAGTATTTAAGTGGTAAGGTAGGCATATCATTGAGTTGACGTAGGAATTACCATGGAATTATCACCTTCAGTTTCAATCGAGCGCACCGAGTCTGGACTTGAATATATTTGGGTCGACAGTGTATTTTGCCAAGCGAAGATCTTTTTACAGGGCGCGCAACTGACCGAGTTTACGCCAGCAGGAAAAAGCAATTTAATTTGGGTTTCTGAGGCAGAAGATTACCTTGAAGGCAAACCGGTACGCGGTGGTATTCCAATCTGTTGGCCTTGGTTTGGTGTACATAGCAAAGCGGATTGGCCAATTCATGGGGTTGCTCGCAAGCTACTGTGGCGTGCGCACAGCGTTGAAGAAAAAAGCGATAAAATTACCGTTAAACTCACACTACCGATGACCTTAGTTGAAGAGCAATACTGGCCACACTCGTCACAATTAGAGGTTGAGTTTGTGTTATCGGACAAGCTTGAAGTGCGACTCACGAACATCAATACTGGTGATGCGCCATTTACGTTAACGCAAGCCTTACATACGTATTTCCCAACGCCAGAAGTAAGTAATACCACGGTAGACGGGTTACAAGGCGCGAAATATACCGAATTTGGAGAAGGTCCATTTGAGCAAACTGAAGTAGTTGGCTTTGCCCGCGAAACCGATATGGTGTACACCCAAGCAAGCCCAGTGCAAACTATCAATACACCTGCGGGTATTATTGAAGTAAAACGTGAAAACTCAACTTCTTGTGTGCTTTGGAACCCATGGATTGAAAAGTCACAGCGTTTAAGCAACTTTAATGATGATGAATACCATAAGATGCTGTGTTTAGAAGCCTGTAACGTAATGGATGATGCCGTGCAACTTGCACCGGGCGAAAGCCATACCCTAAGTACTATTATCCGTTGGTTATAATTTTATATTTGCGGAGCACAATATGCTCCGCTGAAATCTTTTAACAATAAAAATCTCCCTATGGAAAAGCCCACAATACTGGTTATCGACGACAATGCCGAAGTACGCCTCAGCGCCGTATTCTTTTTAGAAGATCAAGGTTTCAATGTAATTGAGGCGGCAGCCCTTGAACTTGCCAAGCCGCTGCTCATCTCTAAGCAAGTGTCTTTAGCTTTGCTAGATATGAACTTTTCCCGAGATACTACCTCAGGTAATGAAGGGCTGGACTTTTTACGCTGGCTACGCGATTCCAATCTTAATGTTCCTGTGATCTGTATTACCGGTTGGGGCAATGTCGCGTTAGCGGTGTCTGCAATGCAGCTTGGTGCAAGCGACTTTATCGAAAAACCATGGGACAATCAGCAGCTACTAGAAGCCGTGCAGCAACAACTCAAAATATCATTAAAGCAGTCGAGTATCGCAGTAAAACGTAGCGAGCGCGGCGCGTTTCAATGGCACTCTCAAGCGATGCAATCTTTATATAAGCAGCTTGCTAAAGTAGCAAAAACCGACGCTCGGGTGCTGCTTACCGGCCCAAGTGGGGCGGGGAAAAGTCATTTGGCTCACTGGTTACATCAACAATCTAATCGTTCAGCGGGACCTTGGGTTGAGGTGAATATGGGCGCGGTGCCAGAATCACTATTCGAAAGTGAGATGTTTGGTCACAGCAAAGGGGCGTTTACAGATGCAAAGCAGCATCGTGTTGGTCGTTTTGCGATGGCAAAGCAGGGCACATTATTTTTGGATGAAGTTGCGACTATTCCACTTCCTCTTCAAGCAAAACTACTGCGGGTACTGGAAAATGGTAGCTATGAAGTTGTGGGTAGCAGTCAGACGCAACAAGCGGATTGTCGACTTATTTGCGCAACTAACACCAATCTTGACGCCTTGGTGAAGGCGGGCGAGTTCCGACAAGACTTGTTATATCGCATCAACACGATTGTGATTGAAGTGCCGAGGCTGGCCGAGCGCTTTGGTGATATCGTGCCGTTGGCTGAGTATTTTGTCGCTAAATTTTGTGCGCAATATGGTGAGCCGATTCGTGAACTTAGCCCAGCGGTTAAAGCTGCGCTGATTGGACACGCTTGGCCCGGCAATGTACGTGAGTTAAGCCACGTGATGGAGCGTGCCGTGTTAATGTCGGAGGGCTCACAGATTGAGCTCAGTGATTGCCAACTACGCTTTACCGCTGCACCTAAAGCGGCAAGTGATATGCCAAGCAAGACCTTGCAACAAGTGGAACAAGAAATGGTGGAACAAGCGATGCAACGCGCCCAAGGCAATGTCGCAGAAGCCGCTAAAGCACTCGGACTCACTGCTTCCTCTCTTTATCGGCGCTTGGAAAAGTATGGCCTTAAAACATCTGGCTAGCGCCGAGTGGCGGTTTGGTGCCTACTGTACGCTGTTGACTACAAGCTGCACGGTTTTACTGACTTTGCTGCTACTGCAATTACAGCTTGAGGTGGTGTGGGTCGTGGTCGTATCGGTTGGCGTGCTGGGGTTATTGGGTGGGCTACAAAAAATACTGTTGTCTCACCTTAAACGTATTGCCATGCGTGCTAATTGGCAGCTAGAAGCAATTGCACAAAGTGATTTCACTCAAACCATTAAGCCATATTATACAGCGGGTGTCGTGGCCGAGTTTGAACAGCGCTTGCTGGCCTTAAGTGCACAACTGCACAGTCAAAAGCGCCGCTACCATAGTCAGCAATTTATCATTTATCAGCTAATAGACAGCCTTAATACGCCCATTATGATGTTCGACGATAAGCTTAAACTTGCCTATGCCAATGGAGCGTTTGAGTCGCTTTATCATCGACCGTGGTTAGAGTGTAAAGGGGTCGGCGCGGTTCAGTTTGGACTGGTGCAACAAGATAATCACTGGCATTTTGCAGATGCAGCGCAGCAATCTCGATGGCAGCTGCAAAGCAGTGAATTCTTTCAAGAGGGTAAGCAGTTTTCTTTGCTCGTTGCACTCGATATCACCAAGGCATTACGTAAAAAGGAGCTGGCTGCTTGGCAACATTTAATCCGAGTAATAAGCCATGAGATCCATAACAGTTTGACGCCCGTAAGCTCCTTAGCGCAAACCTTATTGGCAAGAGCAAAGGACGAAAAAGAGCAGCATGCACTGAGTGTCATTGGTCAGCGTTGCCAGCATTTACAACAATTTGTAAGCCAATACGCCAAGGTTACGCGAGCACCAAGGCTTGAGCGAGAGTCAATCTCTATCATACTGTTACTGTCTTCCGTTGCAGCGCTATTTGAAGATACCGACATCCAAGTCAATTGCACCGTGAATACGCTCAATCTTGATAAAGCCTTAATCGAGCAAGTGCTGATTAACTTAATTAAAAATGCCATTGAGGCCAGCGGTGAACATGCCAAATTGACACTACATGCTTATTATCAGCAGCAACAAGCGGTGATTGATGTACAAGACAATGGCCCGGGATTTGCCAACTTAGATAACATGCTTACTCCCTTCTATTCCACCAAAGAAGGTGGACAGGGAATAGGTTTAACCTTTAGTCGCACCATAGTGGAGTTACACGATGGACAACTGAGCTGTCACAACACAGATCTAGGTGGATTAATAAAAATCACTTTACCTTGTTGATAATAATTATCATTAGCATATAATTAAAGTTCCTTCAAAACCTTAGCAAGGAGCTACCATGTTAGTCACTTATCTATTGGCCAGTGCCTTTATCTTTATGGCGTACACCTACTCCAAATCATGCAAACAACACGCACAAACCAAAGCAAAACTGGCGGTATTATTGAGTGCGAGTTTAATCGCAGCGGCAAAATGGCAGGCGGGGTTGAGCTCAACCGTAGTATTTTTTGTTTTTGCAGTGTCTCTAGGTGTACTCAGCTTGTTTATCACCCTCGCACAGCCACAAAAGCACTGAAAAATTACTGATATAACTTAATATGCGCGCATTTAGAGCAACGCGGATCTTGCTTGCCTCAAAATAGACGTTTTAAGGTGTAACGTGCGCAAGAAATTGTTACTAAAAAGCACACTTTTTCTTTACATCTCTTGTTAAGCTAGCGCAACTGGATTTATTTAGGAAAGGTAATGCGAGCGCTACTGATAATTTTTGTTGCTTTTACTAGCTTTGGTTTACAGGCTAAGTGGCAAACCATCAAAACCGAAAACTTTAATGTGCATTATCCCGAGTCGCTTCAGCAATGGGCGTATTCTGCAGCAAATGAGCTGGAGGTGGTGCGAGATAAAGTGCTGGCACAACAAGGCAGAGCCTTGAATGAACGTGCTGATGTGATTATTTACGACCCAGAAAATGCGGCCAATGGCTTTGCATTACCCAGCACAGATAAACCAATGATGGCGCTGCAAGCGACGCCACCTCAAGCAGATTCCGTCATCGCAAACAACACCAGTTGGCAGCAGTTGCTCATTTTGCACGAATATATTCACCTCGTTCACCTATCACAGCCTAGCCGTAATCAGTGGCGACAACAGCTCAGAGATTGGCACGATATTACCGACTTGCTCGATGCAGTACTACCGCGCTGGGTCAGCGAAGGCTATGCCACCTTACTTGAGTCTAGATTAACGGGACGAGGACGTTTATACGATAACTACAGTGAGAGCATTGTGCGTTATTACGCGCAGCAAGGCGCATTACCGACCTATAGCGCTTTAGATAATGGCGACAAGTCTTATCTTTCCAACTCCATGGCGTACTTAGTAGGCGTACGTTTTTTAGCTTGGCTTGAGGATAATTATGGCGCAGAGACGCTGGATGCCGTGTGGACAAGAGTACAGGCGGTGGAATCTCGCAGTTTTGAAACCGCATTTAGTGGTGCTTTTGGAGCGCCTGCCAGTCAGTTATATCGTCGCTTTATTGTTGAATATAGTTATCAAGCCATGCAGCAAGAGCTGGCCTTGGTTCCGACACAGAGTGAGCTTTGGCAACAGTTCGCATATGCTGCTCGAGATATCGCATTCTCTCCAGATGGCAGTCAGTTTTTGGTGGTAGAGCAAAATCGTAAACACCAAGTCACACTCAACATCTACGAAAATAAAGAAAATGAAGAAGCAATTGAGCAATTTAATAAGCGCAATGAAGCAATACTAAAAGCCGATCCTAAAGATATTGTGGATATCGCACCTGAAGTCTTTCCAAAAAAGCGACTTGCGCAGCTTGATGCCTATAATTTTGGTGGTATCTATTATCCCAGTGGCTTGATGACACCCGCATTTATTTTGTTGCAAAAACGCCGACCTCAGACGATAGCTTTATCAATGACTTGTTTGTTTGGCAAATTGGTACCGGAAAGCCTAGGCAACTAACTGAAGGCGCGGGTATTCGTCGCTTTAGTATTGTTGATGCGAATACTGTGATTGCGGAAGTGTCTCGTTTGGGTTACTCACAGCTCGCCACGATAGCGTTGGACTCGGGTAAGCAAACGCCAATTACCACCGCTAAGCTTGGTGATGTCCATGACTTCCCTGTGCTCTCTAATAAAAAGACGACATTAGCTTATGTTCACGTTGCACCGAATAAACGCTGGCAACTTGTGGTTAACGATCTTATTCACGATGCAACTGAAATTGTCTATTTACCCAAGTTACATCAATACCTTTCGGGGTTAACTTGGTCTCATGATGATGACAAGCTGTACTTTATTTCTGGGGTCGGAGGCCACTTAGCGGTGATGCGTTATGACGTGGCGAGTAACGTACTTGAGACCTTACCTGCGAGTGCTAAACCACTTGAGCAAATTATTACTCATTCACAGCAGTTACTTGTAAGCTATGCTACTCCTGAAGGTATAAAAGTTGATCAAATCATTTCTCCTGCTTGGCGTACCGTGAGCGTGTTGGAGCAAGTGGATGAGGCGGTGCAAAAAGAGCAGCATCCTCATCAATTACCTGCGGCAAAGATAGATCAAACAGCCCAGCCCAACTCAGATTATTCTGTGTTTGAACAGTCTTATTCTGCCGTCTTATCTGGCGCATTAAATAACGCCTCCTTTGATAGTTTGGGGGTGGCATTAAAAGGGCAAGATGTTCTGCGTCAGCTTGCTTGGCAGCTCGGAGCCGAGAAAAGCATCAATAATGGCGCGCTGATGGGCGCTTTTGCCCAACTTGAATATCGTCATGAAAACTGGAAAACGACGTTTGATGCTGGATATCAAGAGCTCGAAGCGGATAAGCAGCCTCGCTCGCTACAAGTAAATACCTCGAATGAGAGCAGCTTTAAACAATTTGCCTTGTCATCTAGCTATCGTTTTGGTGAAGTATTGAATTACCTCGCTCCCGAATTGGGGGTTATTCGTGTACAACATGATGAAAAGACATGGAACGGCGGGCGTTATGGCTTTAACGGTCGTACCATGTGGGATACGCAGCAGTATGGTGTAGCACTGCAAGTCTCTGCAGCTCAGTGGTTAGGCGAATTAGATGGTTTTGATTATCAGCTGAACCTGTTTGCTAAAGCATGGCAAATTCCATTCTATGCATCGGTCGATAGCCGCTACAGTAGCGAATTGCCGTTATCTGTAGGCGGTGGTGCGCTTACCAGCACGAATATTAGTAACGGTTTGCACGTCATTAGCGAACCTATGCTGCCGCATCTGTTTGCGACGGGAAGCCGTTATTTAGGCTATGAATTTGCAACTTCATGGCAGCAAGGGAAGCCTAAGTTATTTTATAAGCAGCATCAGTTAGATGGAGAAGTGATTGGGCAAAATTACGGTATTAATATGCGCTTACCTTTGTCTCGAGTGATACTAGACAAGGCCGCCGATTTTGCGCCCGCAGGATTAACCGATCTACAGTTTAGTGCTGGAATTGGTCGTGTAGAGGGGCATAATATGACGAATGAAAACCGTGTTTGGTTTAGTGTTTGGTATGAGTTGTAGATAATCGCTGAAGATTGCTATCAAATAAGCGGGGGCGAGCCCCCGCAAATCATTCAGTTTGTTTATTCGAAGTTTAGGCTAGTTGTGATCTGCTACGATTTGCAAACCTGAGTAAGCATTATATCCGCGGATCATCACCCAATAACGCCCAGCCCCTTCATTTAGAGTACAAGATTCATTGTTACCATAGCGGTAAGGGCGACAAGTCCAATTACTGGTTGTAGGTTCAGCGCCTTTTAGTACGTACATATCAGCGTCACCTGTTCCACCGCTAGTGTTAAACGTCACGGTACTGGTGCCTGCAGGGGCGTCGTAATAGAAGAACGTTTCACTGCCACTAGCACCAGCAAGCCCCGTTTTGGCAACGCCTTTGGTAAGCTTTTGTTCTTCACCTGGTAGTGTCACAGCAACTTGTTGTGTAGTGGATGCCGTGTCGCCATTACTATCTGTTACTGTGAGCTCTACGGTATAGCTACCAGAGTTTGTGAAGCTATGTGAAGTTTGCGCGCCTGAAGCGGATGCGCCGTCACCAAACTGCCAGCTATGCTGTGTAATAGAACCATTTGGTGAACTAGAGCCTGAACCATCGAAGCTGCAGCTTAGGTCATTACAGCTGTAAGTAAATAACGCAACGGGTAATGGATCGGTAGTGCCATTATCGCCAACAGGGATTTGGCCACCAAAGTGACTAGAAACCTGAGGCCAAATTAAGCTAATTTTAGCGCCCTTATTGGTACAGCCTCCTAAGTGATGAAGTGCAACAACATTATTGGTTGAGGCTGCAAGTACTGGCGAACCTGACGAGCCACCAATGGTGTCGCAGTAGTAGCCTATATCTGTACCAGTACCTCGACCATTCGCTGTCGCTTGGTTAACAGAACACAGCCCATTGGTGTCTTGATCAGACTCAATCGACAGCTCTTTAGGGTTACCTGAACCATGCTGAGGAATGTAAATACGCTCGCCTTGCGACGGGTTACGCACATCTAAACCAAAATAACCAAACGGCTGAGCCTTGGCAAAATCATTGATGGTAAACAGCGTATAATCTAGCGTGTAATCCGTTTTCAGGAAGTCTTTACCAGTGACTTTAACCACGGTCTCACGCTGGCTACCGTTACAGCTCGTACTTTGATAGTTAAACCATACCTCAGTATTCGCCAGCTCCGATGCCGATCCCACACAGTGATTATTGGTAAACATGCGGTTATCTGCGCCAACACGCCAACCCGTACATAAACCACTGCCGTTCATAAGTAGTCTGGCGACTGGGCGTGAGCGTTCGAACTCTACCGGATGCGATTGCGCCCAGCACTGCACGTCTTTACGCTCCATTGCGCCACAGGTCGACATGGGCGTCACATCGGTCATGCCCTCAACAGTTGCTTGCCCTTCAGTACCATGATAGTAAAAGTCGATCTCGGGTGTTTTGTCCGCATTACCTTGGCCTGGGGTATATTCAATGATGACTTTATCAGCAGAGACTGACATAGCAGAAAACTGTTGAACACCGTCATCGCCGAGATTTGGATCTACTGTCGCCGCGCTTAGGTTTGCTTGAGTATATTCATAGCGCTCGCCACTATTTTCTGAGCGAACAACGAGTTTACCGCCACTTGCAAGGTTGAGGTTTTTGAAGTGTAGTTTGATGTAGCTTGCGTCTGGGTGTGAAACTGTTTGCACAATGGTTTGTGCAGACGCTGATGTACTTGCTGCACTGCTCTGGGTAATGAGTGGAAGGTTGAGCTCGTACTTTTTACCAATCATTGCTTTGCTAGCTTTGCTGGTATATTCCATCATTTGAGCTTCCGTTAATGGCGCTTGCGCCATCGCGATACCAGATGCTAAGCCTAATGCTGTGACAAGAATGTGTCGTTTCATTGTTATTCCTTTTTGAGTGTGTGGTTATCCAACTTGCAATAACAAGTTGGGAGTCGTTCCATACCTCACCCTGAGTGCACTGTAGAGCACGACCAGTTGGTGGTATGTTTTTTGAACATCCACACACCAAAATAGAAACAATAATGCTTTTTGTAAAGTTTTATATATATCTTTTTAACATAAACTTCACTTAATTAATAACATTCCTTGTTTTATGATTTATTTTATATCCTCATTACGAACCAATAAATGGTTCAACATGTTTTGCTTGGCGGTGTATAGGTCCTTTTTATACTGCTCTCTGGACTTATTGACTGCTTGCTCAAAGTATTCAAACGCGGTTTGGTATCTCTGCTCTAAATAAGCAATTTTTCCAAGCTCGACATAAACTTCCGGCAAGTAATGATAATTCAACAATAAGGGCTCAATAAGTTTTCTGGCTTTTTTATAGCGCTGTTGCTTTATGTAGCTCGAAGCTAACGAGAGGGTATCGAAAGGGGAGGTAGGGCTTTGTTCAAGCTTCGCTAGGATCATATTCTTGAGGTTAGTTTGGTCTTTGGGAATATAGTTAAGGTAATTCAATAACAAATTGGTGCTGGTGAGGTGATGGGTGAAGGCATAATCATAGATTTGCTTCGCACTATTTCTATCACCAACATGTTTATGTAACAGTGCGGCAATATTGATAGCTTCAGCGTCTCTTGGGGCGAATTTGAGCGCAGCAGACAACAAAGAATAACTCATATCATAGTCAGCTTCCAACAAAGCGGAAACGGCCAAATTGGTATAAAACTTTGCGACTAAATCTTCATACTGTGCATTCCCTGAGAATACACTATCCTGCTCAGGGAAATAATCAACAACAGTTCCGCTAAAGAAAAGTCTGTTATTTAGAGTTGCTAATTCTTCCTTTGGTGTAATTAGTTTTGTCTTAAAATGACTTGATGTAAGTACGAAATTTTGATTTTTTTGATAGATTGGAAAGCTATCGACTTTGGCGTAACTAGTTTCAATACCGAGAATATTGGCATAGGCCTGAGATAATATAGCTAGAGAAATGCAATTTCCGGACTGCTGATTTAGCAACTCACTGGCTATGAATGTTTCGCCGTCGTAAGAAAAGTGGCCAATTTTCGCCTGAAGGAAACTACCAAGAATTTCGTCTTTGGTTACATTTTTACCTCTGAAACGCTCAACATACGTTAATAAAGCTTCTTCTTCTTGCTTAGGTAAAGTGAAGATTTGTTGTTCTGACGGAACAGGTTTCAGCGCAAAAAGAGAGTGGTTGAATAGAGAAGTTACATCTATCTTCTGTTTAATGTCTGCTGTAGTGGTATGAGTGGAATTGCATCCGCTCAAGCCAATGCTAGTAAGTATAATCAGTAGCCACTTCATAGTAATTCCTTGTATTTATTTATATACACCTGTACTCCAGCCTTGCCATCTATTCAAAATTGGATGTTAGGCGTCCGGTTGTATTTTAAAACTTAGCTTTTAAAATGCGCGCCTTCAAAAATAAAACCTTAAAAATCATAAATTTACACTGTGTTTTTAAGGCCTTTACAGCACTTTAACTTAGCAACAATTTAGACATTTGGAGTTGGCATTGAGCGAATATTTACCGATCGTTTCTTCTTTCGTTTTGGTTTTAAGTTTTATCCCTTTGATTAGGAAGATCCGTAAAAATCGCAGCGTGTCAGGTGTATCACTGTTAATGATGAGTTTTGGTGTTGCACAAAGCTCTTACTTTATTGCCTACAACGTTTTCTTTGAACGTTTTTTTATGGTGCTGCCTTTCGTGATTACAGGTTCTTTAAGCGCGCTTATTTTATATTACTTTATTCGGTACAATGCAAGCTCGAGACAGCGCAACCAATTAGCGCTTTTGCTTGGTTTGTCGACGCTACCATTTGGGCTTTTATTAGCAAAAAGCATCGAAGCTGCAGCGTTGCTAAATGCATTAACTTACTTAGGGCTAGTGATGAGCTCAATCCGAGTTATGCCGCAAACCTATAAAACGATTACAAGCGGTGATGTCTCTAACTTAAGCGCAAGATATTTCTCACTACAGTTTTTAGCTGGAGGTATTGGACTCGCTGCAGAGCTGAGCCTTGGTCATGTGAGTGTAGCCCACGTGTTGATGTTCGTGATGATTTTACTGACTAATGCTGCGCAGTTAGGTTGTATTCAATACTATCGCTCTAGACCAGCTTTAGCTTAGTAGCATAAATCAGAGTTTGATATGGCCTTATAATGGCTGAATTAATAAACAGACAAAACAAGGGCTAGCAATTTGCTAGCCCTTAACGTTTTCGATCATTTCACTCGCGTGATACAAAACTTTTTGAGTTACGCTTCCAGCGCTTTTGTGATCATACGGTCAATATAGGCTTTATGTGCCTTAGTTGCCTGATCGGCACCCCAAGCTGTGCTCTTATCCAAAATACTTTGTAGCTGGAATAGTGCGGCGGCTTTTGCCAAGTTGTCGTACTTACTCGCTTTGCTCAAGCCTGCAACATTAATCAAGCGAGAAACGTACTCGATTTGCAGATTCTGGCTCAGTGTCGTTGCATTCTTGTCAGCAACGAAAATTGCAGCGGTCAGGTCGTTCATAAACTCGTTTAGGCTGTATTCGTTACCATAGTACGCCGAGTCGCTGATACGTTGTAATACATTCGCATGTAGTACTTGGTCTAGTACCGACTTTTGCATACCAAGTACCATCTTATGGACTTTAGGGTCTTCGTTCTTACCATAGTGGTTAAAGCCACGGCGTTGTGCTTGCATGTAGTTATAAAGAGGCTGCATATTTTCAAGCACTTTAGGTGCAAACACCATTTCCTTAAGCGCGGTCATTGCTGCTTTTTGGCGCGCAAGTGGTACAGGTGTGAATGGTGTAGTTTTACCTTCAGTGCCTACTACGCTGCGCTCAACGTATACACCGCCAATCTGGCGTGAAATCACACCTGCTTGACCACGGTATTGACCAAACAGCATGTTCGCTGAGGTTAATAGCTGTTGATGAGACTGACCTTCAACACGTGCTTTGTCTTTTAGTTCGGTGAATAAATGGTTGATCAGAGTCATGCGGTCAACGCCGTATGTCACCGGATCTGACGATAAGTCGCCAATCATCACACGAGGATCAATATGACGGCCCGGCGCACGCATATCGTCGGCATCGTTACCAAAAGCTAAGCCATGTTCGCCAGAACGAGATAAGATCTTTTCAAGGCGTTGCTGTTCTTGGGTGTCATCATTAAGTGCCGTGCTGTAGCCAAATTCAATTGCCCAGTCGTCGTATGGACCCGGCTTGGTTTGGAAGATATCACCTTGTTCCATACCTAGTGGGGCGATGTTAGCTGGTGCGTAGTCCATCACAGAGCCAGTTACGATACCTTGTGTTTTTGACTTGTCGTGTACTTCTTTAGGGCCCCACAAAATCGAAGACTTCATATTGTGGTTGAGGCCTAAGGTGTGTCCTACTTCGTGAAGAACCAACTGTACTAAGCCTTGTCGCAGCATTTCTTTGCGCTCGATGTCTGCACCTGTTGCGAGGCTTGCCGTCACCAATTGACCTTGCATTTCATGTCCAAGTGAACAGTTTAGCGTGTCGAGCGGTGCTTCTGCACTGTGGCTCATCTGACCTTGGGAGTAGAGTGAGTCATACATCCAGCGGTTACGCATAAATACATACTCTAGCATGATGTCAGAGCCAAGAATTTGGCCAGTTAGTGGGTTGGCCGTTGCTGGACCATAGCCGCCAAACGGTGGACGAGGTGATGAAGTCCAGCGTAGCACATTGTAATTGATATCACCTGCATCCCAAGTGGCGTCGTCAGGTTGTACTTTAACCACAATGGCATTCTTAAAGCCGATTTTCTCAAACGCACTATTCCAACCCAGTACACCATCGCGAACCGTGTCACGCCATTCGACAGGCGTGGTATTTTCAATCCACCACACGATTGGTTCAACAGGTTCAGAAAGCGCCGCGCTTGGATCTTTTTTCACTAAGTTCCAACGCTTGATGACATCCTTATATGGTGCCCAATCCGGTGAAGTTTGCACGTCAAACTGATTGGTGAAATAACCAATACGCGCATCATCGTAACGAGGCTGGTAGTCATTGTCTGGCAGCGCGACAAAGCTATGCTGTACTTTTAGTGAGACAAAGCGCGAGTCTGTAACGGCATTTGAGCCGGCGACTTTTGGATCTGGATTACTAAACACATAATCAACAACGATATCTAAGTTGTTGCTGTAAGGACGGTGCTTAACAATTCGAGATTTTTTGTCGTCCAATTTACCAAGAGCAAAACGCTTACTTGCGTTTTTGTCATCTGCACGTTTCCAAGGAGACACTTTATGTAGTGACTCACTTAAAAATAACTTATCCGCTTTGAATAAAATTTTACCATCTTCGGCTTTTTCAATTTCGATACTGGCGAGTACCGCTTCGCTGATGTTGGCGTCACTCGCGTTAGCAATGGCTGAGTTTTCATCAAAAATAAAACGTGGCGTTTTGCTGATAATATCAATGCGGTCAAAGTGCTTTCTAAATTCAATCAGCTTTGTTTCACGATAGTTACCACGGAAATGACCAGCATCGGTTACTCCGTCAACAGTATGTGCAAAGTACAAGAAAGGAGTGTTGAGTTGCGACTCATTGAGCTGCATTAAATACTCACCACTTTCTTTGTCCTGATAAAGTGGGAATAGGCCATCGATACTGGTTTTATTTTCGATAAGTGAAGCGATGGTTTTTTCTTCTTCTTTTTTGTCTTTTTTAGCAAAGCTTGGGGCGCTTGCAAAGGTGAGCGCGAGGGCAATGCTTAATGCCGTTTTCTTCATAATGTTGACTCGAAATAGTAAAAACTTGAGTGTACCCAAAACATCAGAGCCTGTCAGAAACTCAAGGTAAAATGAATGTAACAAAAGATAAACGACAGACTTGCGACTAAGTTAAAATGTCTGTTCGATTCCGAAAAGCTGTGTCCGATTTCGAAAAAGTAGCAATATTGGGTATTTGATATTGATTTAATTTGTTGAAATTTAAAGATATTTATATTTGGCATAGTTCTCGCTCTTAGTGCGTAGTCAGTTAGGAGGGGAAATGGATCTAGTTAAACCGGCGAAACCCAAAAAAACCACACATTACATCGTTGTTGTCTGTTTAATAGCGGTGATAGTTGTCTATTTGCTGTGGCAACAATGGGCATCTCATTCCAGTGTGATGCGCGCTGAAATACTGGTCGCGGAGGTGAAACAAGGTCCGCTTACGTTATCAGTAGATAGCTTTGGAGAGTTACGTAGTGCTGAGCAGTTTTTGTTAAACGCGCAAAGTGCGGCCATTGTTAAGGTGATCCATCACAAAGCGGGCGCAATTATTCGTAAAGGTGATGTGATTGCTGAGCTCATGAGCCCTGATCTCGTGTTGCAAGTTCAGCAAGCCAAACAAGCTCTGCGTCAGTCGTGGGCAATAAAAGAGCAGCTGCTACTCTCTCAGCAAAGGGAGCAGTTAAACGAACAAAAGCAGCTGATGCAAAAGCGGGGGAGTTAAAAACCTTAGTATTGCGTCATCGTGCTGAGCAAAACCTTGCACAACAAGGCATTATTTCCGCGCTGAATTTTGCCCAAACTGAAACTAGTTTGAGTACCTTACAACATGAAATTACCATGCTAGAACAGCAAGCTAAACAGCTGCAAGCACTGCATGGTTCGGCGCTTACACTTGCCAACGAAGAAATTAACATTCGCGAGCAAGAACTCAATAACTTACTAGAAAAACAACAACAACTAGAGATTAGAGCTAGTACCTCAGGGGTCATTGAGCGAATGCCTCTGGCGCTTGGGCAGCGAGTCAATGTTGGTGATGAATTAGCATTGATTGGCTCTAACCAGTCATTGGTGGCGGTATTGTCTGTGCCACAATCCCAAGTGCGCTGGGTTGAAACTGGGCAAGACGTTATGGTGAAAATGCAGGCCAACACAGTAAAAGGTAAAGTGATCCGAGTTGACCCTGTGGTGACGAACAATAGCGTGGAAGTCGAGGTGAGTTTACCAAGTGAGTTACCCAAGCAGGCGCGAGTGCAGCTGAGTATCTCTGCCAGCATCGCCATTAAGCATATTGCCAATGCCACCTATGTACAGCGACCCGCCAATGCCAAAGAGAATCAAACGCTGACCTTATTTGCACTGACTAGTGATGATAGCGCTCAGCCGCTGGAAATCACCTTTGGTGCTTCAACTGGGAAATATATTGTTATAGATTCTGGCGTTGAAGCCGGGAGACGATTAATCATTTCTGATCTAGCCTATCTTGCCAGTCTAGATGAGACAATCTTATTAAAGTAGGAATATCAAAATGATAGTGCTTAAAAATATCAATAAAGTGTTCGAAACCGAAGAGCTGCAAACACATGCACTGAGAAATATTTCACTGGAAATAGCAAAAGGCGACTTTATTTCAATCTCTGGCCCATCTGGATGTGGTAAATCTACTTTGCTATCCATCATTGGTTTAATTGACCAAGCAACAAGTGGCAGTTATACGATTGGTGCTCATGATGTGACGACCCTGACGCTTGATCAGGCCGCTGAGCTTCGCAATGAGCATATCGGATTTGTCTTTCAGGCTTTTAATCTCATTGACGAAATTTCGGTATTCGATAACGTCGCTTTACCCCTAAAGTATCGTTCTGAAAAGCTGAGTAAGGTTGCAGTAAAGCAGCGAGTCGAGTCTTGTTTACAGAAGGTTGGATTGTCGCACCGCGTTCAACATAAGCCAAATCAACTATCGGGTGGACAGCAGCAGCGTGTAGCGATTGCTCGTGCTTTGGTGACTGATCCAAGCATTCTACTTGTGGATGAGCCGACGGGTAACTTAGATTCGAAAAGTGGTGATCAGGTGATGCAATTGATTGCTGAATTACACCAGCAAGGCACTACTGTTTGTATGGTGACACACGACCCACGCTATGCCGATATGGCCCCTCGACAGGTTAAATTGTTTGATGGTGAGCTATTAGGCACAGTCGCTTCTTCTCAGCTTATTAGTCAGCGAGCATAGAGAGGGCACCATGCAAGCGTTCAATTTAGGTCGTCTAAATATCTATCATGTTAGTGTAGTGACTACGCTGAGCTGCGTATTTGTGGTGATGCTCGTTGCGATGGGGATGTTACATAGCTTGTATTTCTCACCTCTGCCATACCCAGACGCAGAACGGATAGTTAAGCTTGAATACCCGATGTTTGATGAAAATAGCAACGAGAGCAGCGAGGCCTTTAACTACCCATCATTAATGCATTTATACGAGCATAAACCTGCCGCAATAGAACAGCTAGCAATGGTGCATTATGCCGAGCAGCTGCTCACCTCAGATGCCGATGCGCCGCAAATTGAATCCGCTTATGTCTCGCCAGAGTGGTTTAGCATTTTTGATATGCCGCTTGCGATGGGGCGGGTTATTACTGAATCTGTAGATGAGAGCAGTCCTGTTGCAGTGCTGAGCTTTCAAGCTTGGCAAAGTTATTTCAATGGCGATCCTAATATTTTAAACAAAACATTACGTCTTGATGAGCAGGAGTTTACGATTGTCGGGGTAGCTGCAGAGCAGTTTTACGAGCCTAACTTAAAAAAGCTCACACACAACACGGCGGTATGGTTACCGTGGCAATACAATCTAACCTCGGAAGAAGCTAAACCTTATTGGTGGAATCGTTACGCGCTTAATTTGATGGTGGGTAAGCTGGTTGCAGGCGCGGAGCATGAGCAAGTGAGCCTATCACTTTCGAACGAAATGAACACTCTTTGGCGCAGCAAAGTCAGTGATAGTGAGTACTTTGCAAAGTGGCATATTGGCATTCGTGCGGTGCCATTGAAATCAATAATGCTCGGTAAATCACCCCTGCTGTTATTTGGAATGTTAGTGGTATCGCTGGGGTTACTTGGTATAGCGCTATTAAATATCAGTAACTTATACCTTGCGAGACTCAGTCAGATCCAGCGTAGGCTGGCAATTCAAGCGGTGGTGGGAGCAAAAACACGAGATATTGCGCTGATGCAGTGGTCGCCGCTACTGGCACTTTGCTTCGTATCACTCGTAATTGCGACAGGGGCATCCTATGCTATCTGCCAATGGCTTCAACGAGAGCTGGTGGGACTGTTGCCGCAAGCGCAGCTGATAGCATTAACTTGGCAAAGTGTACTTGCACTGGGGTTAGTCGCTTTGTTAACGAGCTGGTTATTGTTGTTAGCTGGAATGTCAGCAATACGCTTTCGTCACTTGACGCAAATGCTGAAACAAAGTGGTAAGGGAACTGCTGTTGTTGTGAGTGCACGAGTGCAACGGATCATGGCAGTTAGTCAGTTAAGTATTTCTATTATCTTGCTCTTCTTTTGCTTCAATGTCGGTGTTGCTGCCATATCTCATCTCAAAAATGCTTATGCAGTGGATCTCAAGAATAAATACGAAGTGACGTTTTATGCCCCTGATACTATGCCAAGAGATGAATACACAGAGGTAATGCGTCAAGCCAGTGAAGCCCTAGCGAATACCGCAGAAGTAATCGCAGTAAGCCGGAGCCGGTCGCCCATCGGACAAGGCGTTGGCACTTGGTCATTGCAAGATGTCGATACGCTCGAACGAGTGCACCCAGTTGGTCGAGTTGTGGATAGTGGTTATCTTGAGTTTTTTTCTTTGCCATTACTACAAGGTCAGTTTTTCGATAGTGATGCCGTACGCAGAGGGGAACAGCAGTTAATTATCAACAAAACCTTTGCTGAGCAATTAGGTGGGGAAGAAAAGGCGATAGGCAAGCGTCTTAGTTTTAACATTGCAGACGAAGACGCGGCATTTGAAATTATTGCTGTGGTTGCCGATTTAGCTGTACCAGGCGAACCCGCGTTGCCATATGTCTATCGAGCAGTACAAGGTAATAATACGTTATTGATTAAGACGCAGCTGCCGGTTACTAAAGCGAATTTTGCAGAGTTGCTGACACAGGTTCACCCTGCGTTGAAAATCTTTAGCTTTACTTCACTTGCCGCACAGCGCGAACAATACCTGCTGACCGATACCTTGGTCACCTATGGGGCACTGTTTATTTTCTCGTTGACGCTACTGCTCATCATTGTTGGTTTAATTGGCGTTTTCCGTTATAGCCAATCACTTAAAATTGCTTATTACGGTACAAAAATGGTGCTAGGAGCTAAGCACCTCGATCTCACCCAAGAGGATCTTATCATCCTCTTTAAGCACATTGGTATTGCGCTAATTATCTCCCTTTTAGGCTGCTTATTATTGTCGCCGTATTTTCAGCAAGTGTTTAATTTTGAGGTGTTTTTTGTTGTTTCAGCGGGGATGGTGTTGGTGTCGAGTTTGTGCATGTATTTTTCACTACAACAAATACTGCGCAGGCCACTCAATGCGTTGATTAACCCATCTGAATTTGTGAGGGAGTAAGATGACTTTGTGGCGTACGCTATTGAGACGCTTTAGATATAGGCTTAAGCTAAATCTGATGCTAGTCGTGTTATTGAGCGGCGCGTTTGCCGCTATAATAATGAGTATTGGCTTATCATGGCAGGCTTATCAGCCTTTACCTTATCCGCAAAGTGATAAGCTCGTTTGGTTGCAAGGAAATATGTTAGATGAACACCACAAGGTGATCATGGAAAATGCCATCTCCACGCCTGTTGCTTGGCAACTTGCTCAAGACGAACAATTGTTTGATAAAGCCTCTGCTGTGTTTTATAGCCACAGCTTATTGCGCGGTTCAGTGGTTGAACCAAGGGTTGAGACGACTTACGTCAGTGATGATTTCTTTTCGCTCTTTAATATTGGTTTGAAGAAAGGCCGATGGTTTTCCCAAAGCAACACGCTTGGTAATGCACCAAGTGAAGTGGTTGTGACAGAGTGCTTTGCGCAGCAACACTTTCCCGATAAAGAAATAATTGAACAGAGCATTCAACTTGATGACCGCCGCTATATGGTGGTGGGAGTGGCTGCATGCGATGAGTATGAGCCGCAACTGTATCAATCTAACCGGAAGAGTGAAGTATTCTTGCCATTTGCGCTGATGATGGGTAACCGTATTACGGGTATGGACCACTTGGCGGTAAGAAGCGATTTATTTCTTGTCGGTCGCGTAAAGCAAGAAAATGCGCAGGCAAAATTAACGCTTTTACAGGCACAATTTCAAGCCGCGTTTGAGCAAGCTCAATTACAACAGGCGCTATCTGGCAGTGCTACGCTCGGGTTTTCGTTGTTGCCATTAGTAGATAAACTAAAAGGACAGCTAAAAACAACGACGCAATGGTTAGCATTTGCAGGCTTTGGGTTGCTTGTCATTACCTTAGTGAACGCATTTTCGCTCTACTTGCTGGATTTTAAAGCCAAACAAAACCAGCTTGCGCTTGCGATTGTACTAGGTGCGAAGCGTGGCAATCTAGAGTTCGAGCAGTGGCGTTATATCGGGTTAGTTTTTTTGCTTGCTTCAATACTTGCCATAGGGATAGCGAATAGTGGCGTTTGGTTGATGCAGTTTTGGGCAAAGGAAAGCTTAGCGCACTTGGTTTGGCTGAAGCTGCCTTGGTGGAGCTGCTTATTGGCCATTGGATTTGCTCAACTCTGTGCTCTGGTGTTTGCAAAATTGGCAATGTCACAAGTGTCATTTAAGGATATTCGCAGTCAATTAAATGGCTCTGGGAAAGGCCAGGTTAAACAGTTACCAAAACCGATAAGCCAAACCTTACTTGGACTACAAATGGGAGTTGGTATTGTCACCATGAGCTTTGCATTTTGGTTGTTGAGTTACTTTGGCGGGCAGCTAAACACGCCGAGTGGTTTTAACTCGGAAGACCTTTATTTTGTTGAGTTACAGCAAAGCAACTATGACCGCAGCTCAGATGCTACACAAGCAAGATATAATCAAGCGATGACAAACTTGTCGGCGCTTAGGCAGCACCCAAGCGTCGAGAGTGCTGCTCTGGCTGGCGTATTACCCCACGAGTTTGTATTTCTGGAGCCGCTCAGCTTACGTGATGATGGCAGCGATTCAGTCGTCGCTTACTTGCAGCTCGGCGGACCTAATTACTTTGCAACCTCAGGGCTAAGGTTTATTGCTGGAGGCGGGTTTTTGGAAGATGACCTTGCTATCAATAGTTCAAGAAGAAAGGTGGTGCTCAACCAACTTCTAGCCCAGCGTCTTGGTGTGACTGCTGCAGACATCGGCATGACTATCTATGACAGAAATCAGCGTCCAGTTACACTTGTGGGAATTGTTGAAAATACCTTTAGTCACGCCTCCCAGGCACAAGTCTTGGCCTATTTACCTTTTAATTTTATTAGCGGAAATATACTGGTGCGTGCCAAAGCAGGAGAGAAATTAGACTTGCGTACGGTTACCGCCTTATATAAACAACAAAACCCAAGCCAATCTATCTTAAAACTCGTCGATATCAAATCGCGTATGCAGGAGCTTAACAAAACAGCGTGGTTGAGTTTTGTCGCTGGGCTGGTGATCGCACTGATGATGTTAATACAGGTAATTGCTGGCATGTATGGCCTGCTTGGCTACCTTGCGATATTGAGTGAGCCAGTCTTTAATATCAAGCGTTTAGTTGGCGCTAAAGCACGCGATATTCTTATTGAGCAGTGTTGGAGTCGGGCTCATCTTCTGGTAGTTACAGTTGTTATTGCTGTTTTCTTGTCTTTAGTTGTGGCGAGCACGTTTGGCATCTTGAGTGCGCAGCTTGGGCTCTATCTGTTGGCCGCTGTCGTATTGGTAGGCAGTATTGTTCTAGCGCTTGAGCTTCATCATGTTACAAAGCAGATCTAGGGCGATGAATGTGACAAAAAACCGGAAAAATTGTTATATAACTCACAAAAGTCGTACTTAAAAAGATCCTTATATATCATAGACTTTAACGATTAATTATTTGAAATTACTTTATAATTTCCACTGTTTTTCGATAGTTATAAAAAGTTGTTCTAAAGGTGTAACAGATTCTTACAAATGTCACATCCGAGAACGCGCTAAACTTGGTACTATACGGTCAGGAAATTATCAATAGGTACTGTTATGCAAGCTAAAACTTTAAAATGGATTCTACCCTTTACCGTGCTTATAGTGGGTGTTGTCGGATTTATGTTCGTCAATGCCGTTGCTAAGAGTGAACCTGAGAAGCAAGAAGTCGATTCTCGTCCTGTTGTTGAAGTTGAAACTCTCGCTGCACAAGATCACCAAGTGGTGATCCAAAGTTATGGCGAAGTAAAACCGCTAGAAAGTACGCAACTTTCTATTCAAGTATCGGGCGAAGTTGAATACTGGCACCCTAACTTTGTTGAAGGTGGTGTGGTACAAAAAGGCGAAGTGTTACTGCGCATTGAGCAAGATAATTACGAAGCCGCGTTGCTACAAGCAGAAGCAGAACTTGCCAGAGCACAGGCGCAGCTTATCGAAGAGCAAGCACAAGCCGACGTAGCTGCCGATGAAGCAAGAAGATTTCCAAATAAAAAGCATACCGACCTATTTTTACGTAAACCGCAAGTCATGAGTGCCAAAGCCTCAGTTAAATCTGCCAAAGCGGCGCTACAGCGTGCAAAGCGAGACCTAGAAAACTGCGAGGTTATCGCGCCTTACAACGCGCTAGTGGTGAAAAAAGACGTTGGTCTTGGCCAGTTCGTTTCCATGGGTAGCTCAGTTGGTACTATCAATAATATCGAAACTGCGGAGGTGATTATTCCTATCGCGGGTTTTGATTCTGTGTTTTTACCCGAGCGAGTGTCAGGCCTTGCTGCCACAGTTTATCAGCGCGGTGTCAATGCTTTTACGCGTGAAGCAGTGATTGATAGAGACTTAGGGACTGTTGACCAGCAAACTCGTATGAACAACTTGGTGGTACGTATTACCGACCCTTACGGCCTCACAACGCGCCAGCCAGCGATAAAATACGGTACCTATGTACAGGTTAGCTTCGCAGGTAAAACGTTAAAGCAAATCTACCGCCTACCTCAAGATATTGTGAATAATCAGTCGGTTTGGTTGTTGAATCAAGATAACCAGCTTGAGCCACGAAAAGTGCAAGTGATCCGCGAAGAAGGCGAGTTCTTCTTAATCGGAGATGGCATCACAAGTCGCGATAAAGTGGTCATGACACCACCTGAATATCCACAAAAAGGCATGGAAGTTAAAGTTGCTGGCACGGATTCGTCATCAAAGCCTAGTAGTCAGCCGGAAAAGCTGTAACAGCAAGGAGCGACCATGAGTGATATAGAAAAAACATCGCAGCGCGGTATTATCGCCTATTTTGCGAATAATACGGTAGCCGCGAACTTGTTGATGGTCTTCATACTGATAATGGGTTTTATCAGTTATATGACCATCCAAAGGCAAATGTTTCCAAACTTTGAAATCAATTATGTGACGGTGTCAGCCGTTTATCCAGGCGCGTCTCCTCAAGAAATTGAAGAGGGGATCTTGATCAAAATTGAAGAAGCTTTGAAAGACGTTACAGAAATCAAAAAAGGGGTTTACCGCGCCGCTAGAGGCAGCGGGAGTGCGCAACTTGAAATCTATAAAGATGAAGACTTAACGGCAGTAGAAGATAAAATCCGCTCGCGTGTGAATAGTATCGCGACCTTCCCAGCGTCCATGGAGCCTGTCCAAGTTCAGCTTATAGAATTTCGTCAAGACGTAGTGAACATTGCGCTGGCTGGTAATCTACCGCTAAATGCACTCAAGCCAATAGCCAAAGAAATTGAGGATGAATTACTAGAAATTTCAACAATTTCACTGGTTGATCGTTCCACTCCTAATTACGAAATTGGTATTGAAGTTGACCCAGACGCTTTGCGCCGTTACAACCTAACTATTAGTGATGTAAGTAGCGCAATTAGACGTTATTCGACCAACATTTCAGCAGGTCAAATCAGGACCGAATCCGGCATCATCGCGGTGCGTGTTGAAAACCAAATGTACCGTGGTAATGAATTTAGAAATATCCCTGTTAAAGTCGGTGATAACGGTGCAAAGGTTTACCTTCAAGACATCGCAGAAATTAAAGATGGCCTAACCGAAGGGGAATATTACTTCCGTTTGAATGGTGAAAATGCGGTATTTCTGTCGGTTAAAGCGACCAAAGATCAGAACATGATCCCAATCGCTCAAGCGGTACA
The DNA here is from genome assembly GCF_002208135.1 of Pseudoalteromonas piscicida. NCBI lineage: Bacteria > Pseudomonadati > Pseudomonadota > Gammaproteobacteria > Alteromonadales > Pseudoalteromonadaceae > Pseudoalteromonas > Pseudoalteromonas piscicida. The sequence continues at coordinate 3,878,224 of NZ_CP021646.1, read as the reverse complement.
TAAATATATCGAAGAGAAAAACGCTAAATTACCCGCAGGCTTGAGATTGGAACCAATCGTTGATATGACGTATTACCTGAACGCTCGACTCGAGATGATGAAGAGCAATATGTTACAGGGTGCGTTACTCGTTGCGATCATGCTGACTATTTTCCTCCGCTTCAAATTAGCGCTATGGGTAATGATTGGCTTGCCAGTGTGTTTCCTTGGTGCGTTTCTATTTATGCCAGCACTTGGGATCAGCATTAATATTGTATCGCTGTTCGCTTTTATCATGGTGCTTGGTATTGTGGTGGATGACGCCATCGTTATAGGGGAATCCGCCTACTCCGAAATTGAACGCAAAGGCCATAGCGTTAAGAATGTGGTGATCGGCGCTAAGCGTGTTGCAACGCCAGCAACCTTCGGTGTACTAACAACCATTGCTGTGTTTGCACCCATGATGTTCTCATCTGGTCCTGAAAGTGCATTCTTTAAGTCAATCTCGGGCGTTATTATTCTATGTTTGGTATTCAGTTTGATTGAATCCAAATGGATTTTACCAGCGCACATTGCTCATACTAAGATTAAACCACTGCGTCCAAACAGTCGCCGAGCTGCATTTAACAAGAAATTCTTCGCTTTTGTGAACGGACCATACAGACGCTTTATTCAGCGCTGTGTTGACTGGCGCTGGACCGTATTATTAACTTTTGTGGCGATGTTGGTATTTAGCTTTAGCTTGGTGACTTCGAATTTAGTGCGCTTTATTCCATTCCCGAAAGTGCCAGAGGATTATCCAAAGATCGAAATTACCATGAACGACAACGTATCAGACGAGCAGACCATTGCAGCAATGCAGTCTATAGAGTTGATGGTACGCAATGTTGATAAGGAGATTGCCCAAGAGTTCGGTCAAGGCATGATTAAGGATGTATATTCTTGGAACCAAAGCCGTACTAAGGGCTCAGTGTTATCGACGTTAGTTGACGAAGAGCAAAGACCATTTACCGCTTTTGAACTGGCGCGCCGTTGGCGCGAGGCAATGCCAGAGATCACTGCAGTGAAGTCAATCATTGTGTATGACAGTGTTGGCGATCAAAGTGGTGGTGAGGGTGAATTTGGTTATCGCTTGCTAGGCTCTGATATCGAGACCCTCAATGCGGCGGGCAGACAGCTTATTTCTATGTTGCAGCAGCAACCTGGGCTATTTGATATCAGCTCGAGTATTGATCCTGCGAGTAAAGAAATGCAGATCGCGCTTAAGCCAGTGGCTTATGAGCTTGGCTTGCAACTTGCTGATGTTGCGATTCAGGTTGGTAATAGCTTCTACGGTGGCGAAGCACAGCGTGTTATTCGTGATGGCGAAGAGATCAAAGTGATGGTGCGTTATCCCGAACTTGACCGTAAAGCTTTGGCTTCACTTAAGCGTACTATTATCACAACGCCAAAAGGCAAAGAAGTGATGTTAGGCGATGTTGTTGAGTTTACCGAGAAGCCGGGTATCAATTATATTCGTCGTGAAGATGGCTTTAGAACGGTATATGTTTACGGCAGCATTGATGAAGAGCTAATTGAGCCTGATGCCGTGGTTAAGAATATCGAAGAGAACATCTTACCTGAGCTACTTAAGCAGTTCCCTGGCGTAAAAACTAAGCTGAGTGGCACGGTGGAAGAGCGTCAAGCGCAAACCAGTGAACAGATCTTATTCTTTGCCGCTGGTATGTTGATGGTTTATATCCTATTGGCTGTGCCGCTTAAGAGTTACGCGCAACCGCTAATCGTAATGTCGGTGATCCCGTTTAGCTTAGTAGGTGCTTTGTGGGGCCACTTAATATTTGGTTTAGATATGAGTACCATGTCTATGTTTGGTCTAGTTGCAGCAGCTGGGGTTGTGATCAACGACTCCCTGGTAATGACGGACTATATCAACCAAGCACGTGCTGAGGGCGTTAAGCTTAAAGAGGCGGTTATTGAAGCGGGTTGTGCACGCTTTAGGGCAATCACGCTAACCTCTATCACGACGTTTGCCGGTGTAATGCCAATCATCTTTGAAACCAGTCTACAAGCAAGGTTTGTTATTCCGATGGCGGTATCACTTGGGTTTGCAGTGCTATTCGCAACGCTTATCACGCTTGTATTAGTGCCGGCTCTATACATCATCTTAACGGATGTGCAGGGTGCGGGTTCACGCTTAAAAGCGAAGATCAGACGCAAGCCTAAATCTGACGATAACCAACTAGAGGAAGCGGAAGTTTAGAAACTCCCGTTTACACTCAATAATATAAAGGCCGCGCAGTGATGCTCGGCCTTTTTCTTTGCGCGCTGGTATGGCACTTGAATCATGATACACTGGTGAAAAATAACGAATTTAGGATGACAACTTGGTGATGGAAAAAACTCAACCGCTAGCCAAAAAGCAGCCGAAATCCTTGCTGCACCATAATCATGAGCGTATCGACAACTACTACTGGATGCGTGATGACGAGCGTAAAAATGCTGATGTGTTGGCACACCTCAAAGCAGAGAATGATTACTGTGAAGCGCAAATGGCGCCTCACCAAGCGCTGCAAACCCAGCTGTTTGAAGAAATGAAAGGCCGTATCGTAAAAGACGATAGCTCAGTGCCCGCAAAAGATGGCAACTATTGGTATGTAAGTGAAGTCAGTGGTGATGAGGAATATGCTAAGTATTATCGCGCATCACAAGAAGACTTGTCGGATAAAAAACTTCTTTTAGATATTAATCAGTTAGCCGCTGGTAACGAGTTTTATGACATCGGTGATATTACCGTAAGCCCAGATGAGCAGCTGCTTGCCTATAGTGAAGATACCGACGGGCGTCGAATTTATACCATCAAGTTTCTTGATTTAAATACCAACACATTACTACAAGACGTGCTGTATAACACGGAAGGTCAGGTAATTTGGGCGAACGACAATAAAACCGTCTTTTATGTCAAAAAAGACGAGCAAACGTTGCTCGGCTTCCAAGTGTATCGCCATGTGTTAGGAACACCACAAAGCGATGATATTTTGGTGTTTGAAGAGCAAGATCGCCAATTTTATATGGGGTTGGGTAAAAGCCGTGATGAAAGCGCTATTTTTATTTATTTGGCTGCGACGGAAACGAGTGATCAGTTAATACTCGATGCAAACGATCCTTGCGGTGAGTTTAGCGCCCTTATTCCAAGAGAAATTGGCCATGAATATGGTCTTGAAAAAATGGGAGAGTTCTTTTACATCCTTAGTAATAAGAATGCTAAAAATTTCCGTTTAATGCGTGCAACAGCGGCAACCGTCGGTGATGTTGAGCAATGGGAAGAGTTGGTTGCTCACCGTGACCATGTACTATTAGAAGGCTTGGAGCTGTTCAATAGTCACTTTGTACTGACTGAGCGTGAACAAGGGCAGATCCGCTTTGTTGTTCATGATTATCAAGGGCAGAGCTATCACCTTGGATTTGATGATGCTTGTTATTTTGCCACGGTAGGAAATAACCCTGAGCCGAGTTCAAGTAATATTCGTATTCACTATTCGAGTATGACAACTCCTAGCTCGGTGTACGATTGTGACTTAACCACCGGTAAGAAAACGCTTAAAAAGCAACAACAAGTGTTAGGTGATTTTAAACCGGAATATTATCACTCTGAACGTTTGCATATTACCGCAAGAGATGGCGTTAAAGTCCCAGTATCTTTGGTGTATCGCAAAGATAAGTTTAACCAAGACGGTAGCAATCCATTATTGCAGTATGGCTATGGCTCTTATGGTATTACTATCGACCCTAACTTCTCTAGCCAAATTCTAAGCCTGTTAGATAGAGGATTTGTATACGCGATTGCCCATATTCGTGGTTCTGAGATGCTCGGTCGTGAATGGTATGAGCAAGGAAAAAAAGCCCACAAGCAAAATACCTTCAACGACTTTATTGATGTTACCAAGGCCTTGGTTGAGCTAGGCTACGGGCATAGAGAAAAAGTGTTTGCATCAGGTGGAAGTGCAGGTGGCCTGTTAATGGGCGCAATTGCAAACCAAGCTCCAGAGCTTTATTTAGGGTTAGGCTGCCATGTGCCTTTCTTGGATGTGTTAACTACCATGTTGGATGAGTCAATCCCATTGACCACCAACGAGTATGATGAATGGGGTAATCCGAATAATGAAGCGGACTACCAGAATATTTTAGCGTATTCGCCGTATGACAATATTGAAGCCAAAGCCTATCCAAATATTCTAGTCACCACTGGGTTGCACGATTCGCAAGTTCAGTATTGGGAGCCGATGAAGTGGGTTGCTAAGCTTAGAGAGTATAAAACGGATGATAACGTACTGGTCTTTAAAACCGATTTGGAAGCGGGTCACGGTGGTGCGTCAGGCCGATTTAAAAGCCTCCATGAAAGGGCGTTAGAGATGGCATTCTTTATCAGCCTATTGGATGCTAGATCGTAGCTCTAGCTCGACAAAAAAGCGATAAAAGATCGCGAGGTAAACTCGCTCCTACCAGAGGAAAACCCAGGTAGGAGCGGGCTCGGCTTGTAGGTCGTAGCTTTAGCTCGACTCGTGCACCCTAGCCTTAGCCCGACCTATACGTCTATCTTAGTTTAAATACGCCTTAAGCATCCACACCAGTTTTTCCTGCTCTTTGATGTAGTCGCTCATTAATGCTGCTGTCCCCTCATCTTCGGCTTCACCCGCTTGCGCTAAAATCTCACGCTGCATAGAAATAAGTGTCGTGTAGCCATCAAGCAAATTTTCTAATGCTTGTGTACCATTGCTAATGCCTTTTGCTTCTGTAATTTTGCTGTTTTCCAAGTAATCAGAAAATGCATGCAATGGGTTGCCTTCAATCGTCAAAATACGCTCTGCGATTTCGTCGACTTTCTCAAGTAGTAGCGTGTAAATTTCCTCAAATTTTAGGTGTAGTTCAAAAAACTCACGACCTTTGATGTTCCAGTGAAAACCACGGGCATTCATATACTGAATTTGGTAGCTGCTCAGTAGCGTATTAAGTGATGTTACTAGCGCTTGGCTTTTTGCTTTGTCTAAGCCGATAGAATTAATGTTTGTCATGCGATGCTCCTTGTTGATTCACAGTCAGTATGGCGCAACCTTTGATGATTGCCCAATGATTAAAATCAAAGTGTTTAATCGGAAAAATCAATCAATAAAATAAAAACATATCAAATATTAATACAATATGACGTTGGGATGAGTGCGTTAAAAAACAAGATGAAACCCCAAAAAGCTTCCAAAAATAGCAAAGTGACATAAAGACTCGACGGGAATAAAGCTTGCCAACTTTTTCCACAACCATACCAGAAGGTGCGATTTTTGATCTAAGACAAATGTTTAATCTCGTTCGTATTTTGGCGGTTTTAAACTTGATTTAGGTCAAAATATCACCGCACTATAAGCGCATAATTATCTCATCGAGACACGAAAAACGCGGTGTCTACTACTTGAGGAAATGAGTATGAAAGGCAAAACAAAATCAGAACATAAAATGGAACTCGTCGTCGTTGTTATCGCTTTAGTGGCTTTTGTTGTTGGGCTAGTAGGTCACTTAGCTGGCGCAAGCATCGCAAACTCAGATACCTTTGGCTATATCGCAGCACCAGTGCCGTTATTAGTTGGTTTGATTGCAGTGATTGCCTACAAAGTGGCTGCAAGTGCGGAGCGCTAAGGCTTTTCTAACAGCTCGCAGATATAGTCCATTACCGCACGGGAATATATTAAGCTGGTATGGCTGAGATGAAACACTTTGTGCTCGGCCATGCCATTGAGCTTGGTTTCTTCTAGTAACACAGTGCCATCCGATTGGCTGCCCTTTTGCAGTAGTGGCATTAGCCCAATGGGTAAGTCACCGGCAATACTGTAAAGCTTAGCATCGAAAGGCCAATCTTGATTGTTAGATAATAAAAACTCCACACTGTTTTTTAACAGGAGCTCCAGTCCTTTGTCATGCATATGCTTGGCAATGGCACTGCCTTTATGTGGTGTCCCGAGGGTCACCACTTTTTTTACTTGCTTGCTCGCTGTAGAGCCTCGCTCTAAATAGGCTCTTGCAACTAAGCCACCCATGGAGTGGCAAACGAGTGCAGCGGGGCGGTCGCCAACAAACGTATCAATAGCGGCGCAGATCTCATCAATATTTGGCGTTAACGTGTTATAGCTTAAATTGAGAATGCGGTAGCCTGACTTACCCAAGCGAGCACTAAGCGGGCGCATCACAAAGCCAGACATATACAAGCCATGCAGCACCACAATGCTTTCAATCTTGGCGCTCGCGGTAATGTTGAGTGGAATAGGGGAGTGGTTCATGCCGCCTCTTTAAACTTGAATACTACAAAGCCTTACGCGAGTGTATCACCCTCACTTGAATACTTGATGTATTAATCAATCCAAATTTAAAAATTATTATCCTAGAGTCTGTGATCTTTGCTAATCAAATTGCCACTCTTGCTTGTAATCATACCTAAACCCAATGGAGATGGGATCCATATCACTTTGGATAACACTGCGATGGCTGCGACCCGCCTTAAGGGTGATATTTTGTTTGGCGGTGACGTCAAGGTTGGTTGCTGCATCGGCAATCACCGACTTTTTACTCTCCAGCGCCAGTTGTTGTTTGGCGCTGGCAATGAAGGTTTTATTGGTGAGTAGTCGAATTGCACTTTTAACACTGCCAAGTTGTATGTCTTTGGCTGCAAAAATGTTCATCGCGCCAAGTTGCGCAAGTCAGTGAATATAAGGCTGCTTTTTATCCCCATGTAACACCAAGTGCTGGTTGCCCGATAGGGTTTGCAACACAGTATGCGGGGTTTTTGGGGTGTCATCAAACATCAATAGGTTTTGGCCGCGAGAGCACAATACGTTTTGGGTAGGGTTTTCGCTAGTAACAACCGACGGTTGGGTGTCGTTAAGGGCAAACCCTAACAGGTAACTTTGGTCAGGGTCATTGTTCATACAACCAATGAGCACATTACTGTCTGGCAGCAGTGGAAAGTGTAATCCTGTAGGCTGCTTTTGGCCGCGACAGGCATATTGTGTGAGGCGCTGTACCGACTCGGTCACCTGACTTTACTCATGGCAGCGGTAGATGGACAAGTATTTTGAGCGTGATACGTGAATTAAACAGAATTCATAGCCATTAACCCAATCCTGTCAATTTATAGTAGAATAGCCAACTTAGTGATGAGGTACTGCTGCTGTATTAAAAGCGTTTAGTACCCTATGTTGTATCCTTAACTTATCTCTTACTCCGTACGAATGACGCTATGGTAGGTGTGAGTTTGGCAAGGTGTTCAACATATGAGCTTTTAAAGTTAATTAATACAGGTGGTTATAATGGCAATACAGTGGTTCCCAGGGCATATGAATAAGGCGCGCAATGAGATCAAAGAGATCATGCCGCAGATGGATGTCATTATTGAAGTGCTGGATGCTCGTATTCCATACAGTAGCGAAAACCCGATGGTAGGGCAGTTACGCGGTGACAAGCCTGTTATCAAAATCATGAACAAAGCGGACCTTGCCGATCCTGAACTGACCAAGCAGTGGATGGAGTATTTTGAACGTGAGAGTGGCGTAAAAGCGCTGGCGTTTGGTCATGAAAAGGCAAATGAAGTACAGCGTATTAACGCGCTTTGCAAAAAGCTTGCACCTCATAAAGTGGGTCAAGATAAGCAGCTAAAAGCCATGATCATGGGTATTCCAAATGTGGGTAAATCGACGCTTATCAATACACTTGCAGGTAGGATCGTTGCAAAAACAGGTAATGAACCAGCGGTAACTAAAGCGCAACAGCGTATTAAGCTTGAAGACGGCATTATGCTTTACGATACGCCGGGTATGTTGTGGCCAAAGGTTGAGAATGAAAACTCGGGCTATCGTTTGGCGGCAACGGGTGCGATTCGCGATACCGCTATCAATTATGAAGAAGTGGCGAGCTACACCGCTGAATATCTGCTAGGTGCATATCCAGAACTTTTAAAAGCACGTTACAAGCTCGACGAATTACCGGATTGTGACTGGACATTTATCGAGATGGCTGGCCGTAAGCGCGGTTGCGTTAAGGGTGGCAATCAGGTCGATACGCACAAGATGTCGGAGATTTTAATCAACGAACTGCGCGATGCTGTTATCGGGCGGATCACGATGGAAACGCCGGAAATGCGTGAGTCGGAAGAAGAAATGGTTGCTGAGTTACGAGCGCAAGCTGAGGCAAAAAAGGCTGCGCGTGAAGAAGAAAAACGTCAGCGCCGCGCAAGAGCGCGTAAGAATCGCCGCTAAGCGGCGAATTTGGTTTGATTCCGCCCTTGTTTGGCACGATAGAGCGCGGCATCGGCGCGCTTTATAAAACCATCTTCCGATTCATCAATATGGTATTGTGCAACGCCAATACTGACGGTCACTTTGACCTCACATTCCGCCTGCTCTAGTGCAACATGGATCTTCTCAGCAATAGTAATTCCTTGCTCTAACGTCGCTTTGGGTAGCAGTACCATAAACTCTTCGCCTCCCCAGCGGCACAGCAAACCGTTGTTATCTATCTGGCGTTTACATACGTTCGAAAAGCATTGCAGCACTCTGTCGCCTACCACATGGCCATGTTGATCGTTCACTTGTTTAAAGTGGTCGATGTCCATCATCAACATTACTACAGGGGTTGATTGGGTACGTGCTTTCGCTAAATGGTGCTGAAGCTGTGGCTCGAAGGCTTGGCGATTAAAGGTATCGGTGAGTTTGTCGTACTTCGCCATTCGTTCTAAGCGCTTTTGATAGTGGTTAAACGTCAACTGTGCTACGGCCAATATTAATAGGGTGACGAGGCTCCCTACCCATAAATTGGTTGTGAGAATGTCGCTGATCCCTCCCGATTTATCTATTGTTTGTTCAACAATTAAATACCAGCCAACCGAATCCAAATAGCGCGAATGGACAAACTCTGCATGGTCGTCGGTTTCCAACCGAAATTGGTATTCGGATTGATTGAGCATTGCCGTTGCTTGGGTTGGAAAGCGGTCATGAATATTAGTGCCAGATAGGGTCTGGTCGTTAAAAAATAATAGCCTGCCTTTGTGGTCGATAAAATACAGTTTGCGTGCGTAACTGACTTCGTATTGTTCAATTAAACTGTGTAAATCAGCCAATAAGATACCAACCCCAACAACGCCAATTACATCGTTGTTTTGCTTGATCTTATGATTGACGTAAACAATGGCGTCGTTGTTGTCTCTTGGGTCTATATCAACATTGAGCGCATAGTCAGAATCGCTATGCAGGCTCTCTCGGTACCAATCGTTTTGTTTGGCTCGGATGTCTAACTGCTGGGTGTTACCATCAAAGTGGTAATAAGTAAGGCTCTTGTCATCCACTAAAAAGCTTGTTTTTGCGTGATGTAGTGCTCGAGTATCTTCTAAGTAGGTGAAAATAAGCGCTGGGTCTTGCTGTGAAGACGTCAGCCAACGTTTTATAAAGACGTTATTTGCCATTTGCTGAGACACAATGATTGGAGCTTGGAGACGTTTTTGTAAATCTAAGTCAATCAGATGGCTGGTGAGCGGCAGAGCATCATCGCTCACTCCTTTGTACAAAGATTGTTTAGCGTGCTCAATACTTATCCAGCTGGTGAAAATAAATCCTACCAACAACAGCAGGCTTAACAACATGTTATAACGGTAGCGTCGAGCGTTCATATTATTGTTATTTTTGGAAAAATAGAATGATACGGATTCTAGTAAAAGAAAACGATTACACGACATTACAGCTGAACAAGCGCTGATCGAAAATAGAGGCATAAAAAAAGCCCTGAGTAGGGCTTTTTGATTCATATCTACCGTCACCGATATGAGCAATGTAGCAAGTAAAAAGTGGTTGCCAGTGATACACATCAAGGGGCGTTGTAGCACATCACCGACAACACGATTCAGGGTCGAATCAGCAAGAGTATGTCCTCTTGTTGATAGTGATTATCAATTAGATTTACTCTGAGGTCAACACCTTTTTGAAAATAATTCTCATTAATATTTATAAAGCTGTTTTTCGGTAGTGCTGCAATACATATAAATTTTGGGCATAAAAAAAGCCCTGAGTAGGGCTTTTTACGTTCATATCTACCGTCACCGATATGAGCAATGTAGCAAGTAAATTGTGAGAATAAACTTAGTCAGGTTTAGGGGCGACTGAATTAAGCTTATTCAAGCCATTAACGTTGGCCAGCCGTGTTTCAGGGTCGAGAAACAAACTAGAGTACTGATGCCAATCTCAAGGTAGCGAGTACATCAGGTAGACAGGGCTTTACAACTATCAACCTTACTAACTGAATTGGCGAAACAACACGTTGCCGTCTTGTTGATAGTGATTATCAGTTAGATCTAGCAATGAGTCAATACTTTTTTGAAAATAATTCTCATTAATATTAGTGAGATATTTTTCTTGCAAAATTTGAGTGAAAATAAATTTTGGGCATAAAAAAAGCCCTGAGCAGGGCTTTTTGATTTCATATCTACCGTCACCGATATGAGCAATGTAGCAAGTAAAAAGTGGAGTTAGCGTCTAAATACGAGGAGCAATGCAAGTGCCTGCTAACGTCCTTGGTAGTTGTGGATACCAGCCTTGTTTCGGGTCAAGAAACTATTATGATAACAAGTTGAGCCGTCACTCTCTCCTTGTTGATATTGATTATCAATTAGATCTGAAGAGCTGTCAATGGACTTCTTGAAAATAGTTCTTATTTAGATCTAAGTGGTTGGAATTACGCCAAATTTAAATTTATTGAGCGTATTGTTTTAAAAATGTAATGGTTTTTGATGTGTTTTACTTCTTATCGGTGTTTCTTTATAGAGGGGGTTTACCACTCTGTGTTATTTAGAGTTCTTGGCTCGCATAGAAGAAGTAAAAGCCGACCAAAGCTACGGTAGCATTGGTCGGCCAGAGAGAAGCTATCATTTAAATTAAGGGTGTGCCTGTAGTGACTGCCATGGGATCATCGGCGTATCATTGCTGCTAGGGCGAGTAAATTCGCTGAGATAAGGTGTGGGTCCTGTGAAGAAACCGGTATTACGTAAGTAAAAGCGGTTTTGCTCTTCACCACCTTGATAATCCAAACGCGACCCTTTTCTGGCGGTGGCGTCATAAGTGAATTTAGCTTGATTTAACTCAACCCAGTTACCTTGGGTGTCGCGCAAAAACTGGCGGTTATAAAATGCCTTACGCTCAAACTGTCCAGCTTCGGGTAAAAAGTTTTCCAAAAAGCTATGCGGTCTTGCAACATAGGTATTGGTTTCAGGGCGGCTAAAGGCCGCGATCAGCTTCCATTGACCGGTTTCCGGCGCATAAAAGTAGCCACGATATTCAGTATGGCCTTCATAGGTCGTACTGGGCTCGATATTGACTAAAAAGCGATATGTCGTATCCGGTTGCCAGTTATAACGTAAATAGCTTTGTCCACCAGAACCTTCATTGCCAAATTCACCGACGTAAACGCCTTCGCCTTTAGCGAGTAATTTGATTTTAAGATTGTCAGGAATTGTGCTCGGATCATCCGTTTGGTACGGGCTCCAAACCGAAAATAGCACGCGACGCTCGGTGGGTGAGTTTACCTGAATACCAAAGTACCCTTCGCCAAAACCATTCGCCATAAAATACGAACCTTGTGGATCATAGCCAGATGGCACCGTTACTTCGTTGTAAAACCAGTTATAGTCCTTTTTATCAGGTACGGTATAGGAAAGGTGTACTGAAGGGCCGCGACGACCCCAGTAAAAGTCTTCTTTGACATAGTTTGGTGCGGGGGTCATGGCCTCACCATCGAGACTAAGTCCGGTGATGGCAGGGAAGGCACTTTTTCGCCCTTTGGCTAATGTGTCACCGGCAATTAGGACGGTTTGATAGCCAACTTGCGTTACGACAAAGTCACCGACTTTAACCTTAGTCGGGCTTTGTTTATCGAGGTTAAGCGTCACTTGTTTGTTGTTATGTGCTACCAGTAATGTACTTGGTGCACTTGGTTTCTCAAGGTGTAAATAGAGGGTATAGGTGCCAACGTTATTGGCATAAAAATAGTGATTAAACCTGAGTTGCTTATCTTGCCATGGTGCGATACCGGCTTGAGTTATATATTGCCTGCTGGCGTCAATATCATTGTTGACCCAGGCGTTACCGTAACTGCTGATATAAGCCTCTTGTGCTGAGGCAAATAGCGAGGCGCACAGGAGTAGCGGTGTCATTACTGTATTCTTCATCTTAAGTTCCTTGAATGGGGCGTGTCGCCCCATGTTGATTAGAAAGAAGTGTTAATGCCTAAACTGATACTGCGGCCGTAACGGCTCAAGTGGCTCACTTGCTCTTGGGTTTTAATGTATGACCATTGACGTTCATTGGTGAGGTTCGTCACATTCAAGTCGATTCGAGTTTTTTCAGTTAGATTATAGCTGGCACTGAAATCAAACTGACCATAATCCGCTGCCCATTCTGGGCCGCCCCACGCATCTGGATACTTCAGGTAATCATCTCGCCAGTTGTAAGCGATACGCGCTTGGTAGTCATCCTTCTCATAATAGATAACCGCATTGTAAGAATGCTCAGACATTCCAGCGAACGGTAGCTCGTCTTTTTCTGGGTCGTCGTATTTACTATCCGTAAATGTGTAGTTGACTTGCATACCTAGGCCATCAAATGGTGCAGGTAGCAATTCCTCAAACGACTGTTGGTAAGCAATTTCGAAACCTTTGATCTCTGCTCCCGCTTCAGAACGTGGCGATACTTGGGTAAATTCTGGACCGTCGACTTCAACGCCGTCTTTTATGAATTTACCCACTTTTATCGTGCCAACACGTCCCTGAGCGATAACAGATTTAATGTCTTTGTAATAGGTTGCAAAGGTGAGCGCACCATAATCAGAGAAGTACCACTCTAGTCCCAAATCAAGTTGGTCAGCTCTTAGTGGCTTGATCCCAGGGTTGGCAAGATTAAGCTCAAACTTACTGAAATTAATTGAGCTATATGGAGTTAGAAAATCAATGCTCGGTCTGGTGATAACTTTAGCCGCGCTGGTTCTAAATAACAGTGAGTCTGTTATTTCTAACTTAAAGTTCATGCTAGGCAGTACATCAGTATAGTCATCTTCTACATAAGAGTTGGAGTAATAATCGGCAATATCCCCTTCTATGCGATAGATAATGTCGCCATCTTCATCTTCTTCTACGTTGTATACCAGACTTGGGTAATCAAAAACGTAGCCATCAGAGGTGATCTCGGTTTTGATTGCTCTTACGCCTAGGTTTAAGTTGTAAGGCATTTCCGACAGCTCGCCGACTAGATTGGTCTCTAAATAAAGTGCAAACGTTGACTCAGAAAGCTCGTAGGAATCTTTAGGGCTCTTGGAGGCTCTAATTTTTTCATCTGCGGCTTGGGCATTGATGGATTGATAAAAAGCATAGAGTTTGTCGTAGTCAAAGCTGGCCCACGGCGCAGGGTGCATGCCCGGCTCACCCTCTAGGAAGTTATCAAAGTTGGCGGGTACAAGTACATCTGCGGGTAGTCTAAATAAGTTAAGACCACCGAGCTTTTCTACGCTTGAGTTATCAAAGCTATCGTAATCTGAGTTTTTAAAATAAGCCCCTCCATTACTGAACATCGATGGGTTATTTGACTTGCTTACGTCTCTGGCTTTAGTTTGCTTTCCGTAATGAAAGCCAAACTTGATGTCTTTGACAAATTCCCATTCCGGAATAAATGTCCCTTCAAGCCTTAGCTCTTCAACATCACTTATCACTTCCGTGCCATAGTTGTAGCTGTAGTGAGCACCAAAGGGTTGATCGGCATTAAGTGCTGGCGACATAGTCACATCTGGCAGAAGGTTGTCGCCGGTTTGATCTATGGTGATGGTATCAACAAAGCCACGTGCCACGATGTAGCGGTTGTCGCCATCATTGATCCGCTCGGCTCGCGACTTAGACACATCAAATTCAAGCGTTAGATCGCTGGTGGCATACCACTTGAAGTTAAGACCGGCTTGCCAAGTGTCGGTATTGCGAGGCTCAGAGACGTTCAGTAGCTCAGCCATTGCGCCATCGACTAACTCAATGTAGTTGACGTTACCATCTTCATTAAATTTTAACTCACCTACTGCTGGGATCCCTGGCGTCCAAGGTTCATCATAGGTGACGAAAGAGATTTGATATTTTTCACCGTCGGTTTTGTAGCTTGAGTATAAGCTATCAAAGGTGACATCAATATCATTCGTTGGACGCCATTGTAACGCAAGGCTTGCACCAATGCGCTCACGTTCATCTTGCCAATTCGAGTAGCGCACATATCCTGGGATCATTGAGGGGTGTACTTTCTCGCCCTCATCTAGCTCGCCATTTCGGTTACTATCAACCGGGACTCGCACGTCGGTATTTTCTTCAGGATCGTAAAATCCTTGTCCTTCGTAGGAGTCTTCGCGTTGTGTTCGCTCGGAATAAACGGCGGTGAATAGCGCGCCAAAGGTATTGTCAAAAAAGGTGTCACTAATGAGGAAGGAGGCTTGAGGGTTGGTATCACCGGTACGTTCTTCGTAAATGGCTTTGGCACTTCCGGCGAGGGTAAAGCCATCCATATCTAACGGTCGGCGAGTTTTTATATTGATGACTGAACCAATCCCCCCTTCTTGCGTTTGTGCCTGCGGTGACTTGTACACTTCTAATGCTTGAACCATCTCAGGCGCAATTAAATCGAAGTTAAAGTCACGGCTTGTGTGTTCAGATGCCATTCTACGACCATTGATGGTGGTAACGTTAAAGTCCCCGCCAAGACCCCGCACTGTGACGTTTTGTCCTTCACCTGCGTTACGGGTAATGGCGATACCTGTCATTCGTTGTAGCGCTTCAGCAAGGTTTTGATCTGGGAACTTGCCAATGTCTTCGGCAACGATGGCATCCATTACGCCAACCGCATTTTTCTTGAGAAAGAGTGACTCTTTGATACTGGAACGTACACCACGTACTTCAATTTTCTCGACTTGTTGCTTGGCTTTATCTTGCTCGTCGGATCCGCTGTTCTGTTCTGTTTCCTGTGCGTGCGCATATTGGGACAGGGCACAGCTCACGGCCAATCCCACAGCACACAATTTTAGAGTGTGTTTCATCTTGTTGTCCTGTTGAGTGTTGTTATTATTGCGCCCGCTTTACGGGCGCTTATTCAGGCATTGATAGCACTTGCTATAGATAGCGTATTTAACCTCTGGTTAGTTATGTGACAATGCCTAGTGGTGCTGCAGTGCGCCATGTGCCCCTGGTGAAATCCGGGAAGTCCTTGCTATTACTTCTGTCTGCAACTGAGTCCATTGAAAGAGGAAAGACCGCTGACCAAGCAGCTGCGTCGTAAACATCCTGATCTAGCGGCTCGCCATTACGAAGGCAGTAAATAATGCGCCAGAACATTAAGAAATCCATCCCACCATGGCCGCCGTTGCGCTCTGCTTCAGCCCCCATTTTCTGCCAAAGTGGATGGTCGTATTTACCGTACCAATCATTCATGTCGTAATCCCACTCGTGAAAGCTCTTACTCCCGCCGTTTTCAAGCGCGATGCGGTTGGGGAATCCTGCAAATACGCCGTTAGTACCTTGAATTAAATTGTGGCGGGAGTAAGGGCGTGGGGTAGTGGTATCGTGCTGTACCATAATCGAACGACCTTTGATGGTTTTAATGATGCTGGTGTTCATATCCCCAGCAATATAGTTCAGTTGGTTACGCTCATGATTTGCTGGGAACTCACGTTTGGCATAGGCTGCACGACCAAGTGCTGGTGAACTCATGGACGAGATATAGTCGAAGCGATCGCCACGGTTGATATTCATATATTGAGAAACAGGGCCTAAACCATGGGTTGGGTAGAGGTTGCCGTTACGTTTGGTATGCCAATGTGTGCGCCATGAGCCAGTTTTATGCTCAATTTCTTTCATTTGCCAGCGAAGTTCATGGATATAAGCCGCTTCACCGTGAAGTAATTCACCGAATAGCCCTTGGCGAACCATGTTTAATACCATCAGCTCGTCGCGACCGTAGCAAACATTTTCCAACATCATGCAATTCTTTTGCGTGCGTTCAGCGGTATTTACTAACTGCCACGCTTCTTCTATAGTCACCGCTGCAGGTACTTCGACCAAAGCGTGCTTGCCACTTTCCATGGTGTCTACGGCCATGGGGGTATGCCATTTCCAAGGGGTAGAGATGATCACAATATCAATGTCGTCGCGCGCCAACATACGGCGATAGTCCATATCACTCTTGCCGTAAGTCGCAGGTTTTGGTAAACCCTTGTCGACAACAATTTTAACGGCCCTATCGACGACTTCTTGGTGCGTATCGCAGATGGCTTTGATCTCGACACCGTCAAGATGGCAAAAGTGCTTCACCGCGCCAACACCGCGTTGACCCACACCAATAAAGCCCACTCGCACGACATCCAGTTTTGGTACGACTAAACCCTGAACTGAATTTCCTTGTGGCTTTGGTGTAAGCGGCGTCTTATTATTGTTACTTGCGCAGCCAACCACTGCGCTTGTTGCTGCGATAGCAGCCATTGATTGAAGAAATCGCCGGCGGTTTAGATCACCCATAATAACCTCTTAGTTGTTCACTCTTGTTGTTAAAAACGAAATGTTACTTTTTTGGTTATTATTACGGCAGTTTTATTTCGAACGCAAGAAAAATATCTTTCATGTTCTTTCGTTTGGGTTTTGATTTAATTCTGTTTTAACTTTAATTTTATATAAAACATGATGTTAGTTTTGATTTTGTTGAAAGTTAAAAAAATAAATTGAAAGCAAGTGAAAGGTGTGTAGACTAAATTTAACCAAAACGAAAGGAGGTGTCATGCTGAACACCATCGAAAGACGCCACGAAATCGTTCAACTCGTTGGTCAAACGGAACGAGTAGAAGTATCAGATCTGGCAGAACAATTTGGTGTATCAACCGTGACGATCAGAAATGATCTCAATGCCTTACATGATAAAGGATTGTTGGTTCGCTCTCATGGTGGCGCTGTTGCGAGTTCTAGATTAACCAAAGAGCTCACCATAACCGAAAAGCACGACCATCATCATCAAGTGAAAGTCGAGCTTGCAAAGTTAGTGGCGAGTCTTATTGGCAATGATGAGTCTATTATTCTGGACTCAGGTACTACGACCGAAGAAGTCGCGAAGCAACTGACAGAACATCAACAGTTAGTGGTGATGACCAATGGTCTTAACGTGGCGCAAGCCCTCGTTGCAGCCGATGGCGTTGAAGTGTTGATGACCGGAGGTTCACTGCGTAAAAAATCGCTGTCGTTTTATGGTAGCCATGCAGAAGATCAGCTCAAGCAATATCACTTTGACCGTCTGGTACTCGGTGTTGATGGGTTTTCTGTTGATGTTGGTGTAACAACACACTTTGAACCGGAAGCCGCGCTTAACCGCGAGATGTGTAAAGCTGCAAAGCAAGTCATAGTGGTGACGGACTCCAGCAAATTCGATCGTAAAGGTGTACATCGTATTATCGCCTGCGAAGAAATTGATGTTTTGGTAACGGACAGTGGTATTCCAGCTGACATCCATCAGCAATTGGTTACCGCCGGAATAGAGGTACATTTAATAACATCTTAAGAGGTGATCATATGCGGCGTTTTCAAGCCCTAATCGAAGCCAATAAATCAGGGAAAAACTCAGGCATTTATGCCATTTGTTCAGCTCACCCTTGGGTGCTAGAAGCGTCGATAAGATATGCCAAGCAGGAAAATACGCTGCTATTAATTGAAGCCACAGCCAATCAGGTTAACCAATTTGGCGGTTACACCGGGATGCGTCCTGCGGATTTTATTGCCAAAGTCGAAGAGATGGCCGACGAGCTTGGTTTTGATAAGCAGCTACTGATTTTTGGTGGTGATCACTTAGGACCAGTCTGTTGGACGGGTGAAAATAGCCAAGCCGCAATGGCTAAAGCGTGCGACTTAGTCGCTGAATATGTGAAGGCCGGTTTTAAGAAGATCCACTTAGATGCCAGCATGCCGTGTGCTGACGACCCCGACGCGTTAAGCGATGATATTGTAGCTAATCGCGCAGCCTTGTTGTGTCAAACCGCGGAAGAAGCTGCGATTGCGACGTTTGGTCGTAGCGACATTGTTTATGTGATTGGTACTGAAGTTCCCCCTCCTGGTGGAGCTGATGAACAGATTGACAGTCTTCAACCGACCAGCCAAGTTGCTGCGCAAGAAACCCTAGCTTGCCATCGTGAACTCTTTGCAAACAAAGGATTAACGGATGCTTGGCAACGCGTGGTTGCGATTGTAGTGCAGCCGGGTGTTGAGTTTGATAACACCCAAGTATTTGACTACAAACCGAACGAAGCGAGTGCATTAAAAGACTTTATTCGTACCGTTGACCGTATCGCTTTCGAAGCGCATTCTACCGATTATCAAACTGCTGGCGCTTATGAGTCGTTGGTTGCTGACCATTTTGCCATTTTGAAAGTCGGGCCTGAATTGACCTTTGCGCTGCGCGAAGGATTATTCGCGCTTCACCATATTGAAAAGCAATTATTACCAGTGCATAGCCAGTTTATTGAGGTGGTGGACGAGGTCATGCTGGCAGAGCCAACGAGTTGGCAGCGTTTTTATCACGGCGAGTCACAGCAACTCCGGTTCTTGCGCCAATTTAGCTTTAGCGACCGTATTCGCTATTACTGGCATCAGGATGTGGTGCAAAAGGCGTTAGCAACTATGCTCGAAAACCTAGCGCAGCAGATCTTACCATTGCCGCTTATCAGCCAATATTTTCCAGAGTTATATCAACAAGTACGCCGTGGTGAAATAGAAAGGGACGCCAAAGCGTTGGTGATTGCCAAAATTCAACGTGTTGTAGCTCGCTATTCGAATGCGTGTTTTGCCATGGAGAAAGCGTCATGAACACTTTGCTAGGACACGAAATTGCGCAATTAAAAACATTGAATGCTTATTGGACAGCACAAGAGATCAGTCAGCAGCCACAGATGTGGCAAGAAACCGTCCAATTAGTCGCGAGTATAAAGTCTAGGCTTTTGGTGGAGTTAGCTCCTTTTCTAGATGACCCTGATACTCAGGTTATTTTGGCAGGGGCGGGTACATCCGCTTATATCGGTAACGCCATCGCCACTCATCTTAATGCACACATGCGCCAAAGTGTGCGGACAGTGAGCACAACTGACTTAGTTGCTGCACCACGACAATACCTAGCGACGGATAAACCTTGTTTATTGGTATCCTTTGCTCGCTCTGGTAATAGTCCAGAAAGTCTAGCGGCCGTAGAGTTGGTAACACAGCTGGTTAGTAACAGTCAGCACCTTTTTATCACCTGCAATCGTGATGGAAAGTTGCATCAAGCAGCGCAGCAGGCAAGCAATGCAACAAGTATATTGCTACCGGAACCTACGCTTGACCAAAGTTTTGCAATGACGAGTAGCTATTCGTCAATGATGGTTGCAGCGCTACAACTTTTTGCTGCGGATGACGGCTCCGTGGATAAGTTAATCAATGCAGCGCAAAGCATGTTAGCTGCGACAGAGCAGCGAAATATCCGTGCATTTGCACAACAACCATTTGAGCGTTTGGTGTATCTAGGTTCAGGTTGCTTACTGGGATTTGCACAGGAAGCTGCACTAAAAATGCTTGAGTTATCGGCAGGCCAAGTAATGAGCGTGAGCGAATCCCCTCTTGGGTTCCGTCATGGTCCGAAATCACTCATCAATAGCAAAACCGCAGTGGTATGTTTTATTTCAAGTGATGGTTATACCAGCTTGTACGATCAGGATTTAGTTGCTGAACTACAACGCGATGGAACCGCCATGACTGTGCATTCACTTTGCCCTAAAGTACCACTTCTAGAAGACGTGTGGCAAGGGTTACTGTATATGTTGTTTGCACAGCAGTTAAGCTTTTATAAAGCAATGATACTTGGTATTTCGCCGGACAATCCTTGCCCGTCGGGTGAAGTGAATAGAGTCGTGCAGGGGGTAGTCATTCATCCATTTGGGAGTGAAGTATGATTTATGGGGTGGATGTTGGCGGGAGCAAAATTGAAATTGCGGTGTTTGATGAAAAACTGCAGCGCATAGAGTCTTGGCGTGTAGCGACACCAAAGCATAGCTATGAGACATTTTTGGCGCAAATCGTAGACTTGGTGCAGCAAGCCGATGATAAATATGGTTGCAAAGGGCAGGTTGGTATTGGTATGCCGGGGATAGTGAATGCGCAGCAGCGCGTGCTATCAGCAAATGTCCCTTGCGCCAATGGCAAAGAAGTTAAGGCTGATCTCGTTGCGCAGCTTGAACGGCCCATCGCGGTAGAAAATGACTGCCGTTGCTTTGCGTTATCAGAGGCCAGTCTTGGAGCCGGTAAGCAATACCAAAAGGTCTTTGGGGCCATAATAGGCACTGGTGCCGGAGGCGGATTTTGCATTGACGGCGCGTTGTATAAAAGTGCCCAAGGGATCGCCGGAGAATATGGCCACCATCCGCTTTCTGCGGTGTTGCAGCAAAAATATCACCTGCCTATTTTAGCGTGTGGCTGTGGACTGCAAGGGTGTTTAGAGCGCTATGTCGCAGGGCCAGGGCTTGCTGGTTTGTATCAACATTTCACGACGCGAACGCTCAGCTCAGAACAAGTCATCACCGCTATGCGCGCAAGTGAAAGCGAGGCGCTCCATGCTTTTAATTGTTATATGGATCTATTGGGATCGGCGTTTGCAAATTTAATCAAAGCATATGACCCTGAAGTTATCGTGCTTGGCGGTGGCATGTCGCTTATTGATGAGCTCGTTGAAGCACTCCCAAAAGCCATTGAACCCCACGTATTTTCAGCGGTGTCAGTGCCAGATATTGTTAGAGCCAAGCATGGGGATGCAAGTGGCGCATTAGGCGCGGCACTATTAGGGAGCAAAGTGCATGCTTGAGCAGACTCGTTATATTCAACCCCGTCGTATCTATACCCCTACCAGTGTCCTCGAAGCGCACGTTGCGGTAATAAAAGGTGAGCGTTTTCACACGATTATTCCAGTGGCGGAAGCGCCTGATAATACCGAATGTTATCCCAATTTAGATATGTGGCCTGGGTTAATTGATTTGCATATTCATGGTCGTGAGGGCTGCGATGTTATTGATGGTAAACTCTCCAGTTTAGAAACCATTAGTACATCGCTGCTTAAACATGGTGTTACTGGATTTTTGGCTACCACCGTGACGACCACATGGCCACAAACCATTGCGGCAATGAAAGTGGTGGGGGCCGCTTATAAGAAAAAAATGCCGGGTGCTCAGGTGCTTGGCGGATATAGTGAGGGCTTGTTTTTTAGTGAAAAACACAAAGGTGCCCACAACGAAGCTTTCTTTAAGCCGCTAGACGAAGCCTTAATTGATGAAATGATTAGCGCGGCTGATGGTGCGCTTAAAGCGGTGGCACTCGCGCCCGAAAAGGCTAATGGTGTTGCAATGACACAGTATCTAAGTAAACATGGAGTGCGGGTGATGTTAGGTCATTGTGATGCGGATTTTGCGCAAACCAATGCCGCTCTAGCACATGGTGCCTGCGGTGGTATCCATGTGTTTAACGGCATGCGCGGTATTCATCACCGTGAACCGGGCTGTGCTGGTGCATTACTACTTGATAGCCAAGCCTTGGTTGAAGTGATTGCCGATGGTATCCATTTACACCCCGCGATTTTACAATTGATCTACCGCCTCAAAGGTCAGCATAAGGTAGCCTTGATCAGCGATTGTATTAATGCTGGTGGCCTGAAAGATGGTGAATATCAATTGGGTGAAATGCCAGTTGTGGTTAAGGATGGCGTGGCGAAAACCCACAGTGGTAGCTTGGCTGGTAGTACACTAACACTTGAAAAAGCAGTGAAGAATTTAGCGGAATTAGCCAATATTCCGCTTCTTGAAGCCATCAATATGGCAAGCTTAGTGCCTGCAACTTATTTAAATATAGACAATGAACTTGGTAGTATTGAAGTGGGTAAAATAGCGCATTTTTCTTTGCTAGATGATGCCTTCCAAGTCCAGCATGCCAACTTGTTTGGAAAGCAGATATTTTAAACAGAAACCCAAGCACACTGCCCTGAAATTGACAAAATACAACGGAATTTTCTTAAATACAGCGGCCTAGCAGTAAGCGATACGGTAAAAATGGGTCACAAAGTTTCGCATTAGAAACTTTTTCGTGAATTGATTGCATTTTAGACGACTTCAAGGATGATGTTCGCTACAAGAGGTGATATACTCCCGCCGAATAATTTTTCTACTTTAAATAGAGTAAAACAATGGCAGATTTATCGAAATACAGAAACATTGGTATTTTCGCGCACGTTGATGCGGGTAAAACTACCACCACTGAGCGTATTCTAAAGCTTACTGGTAAAATCCACAAAACTGGTGAAGTACACGACGGTGAGTCTACAACTGACTTCATGGAGCAGGAAGCTGAGCGTGGTATTACAATCCAATCAGCGGCGGTAACTTGTGAGTGGAAAGGCCACCGTTTAAACGTTATCGATACTCCTGGACACGTTGACTTCACAGTAGAAGTATACCGTTCACTTAAAGTACTTGACGGTGGTATCGGTGTATTCTGTGGTTCTGGTGGTGTTGAGCCACAATCAGAAACTAACTGGCGTTATGCGAACGAATCAGAAGTTGCACGTGTAATCTTCGTAAACAAACTAGACCGTATGGGCGCAGACTTCTACCGCGTTGTTGGTCAGGTTGAGAAAGTACTTGGTGCTAACCCACTAGTGATGACGCTTCCTATCGGTATCGAAGACCAGTTCTGTGGTGTTGTAGACGTACTTGAGAAGAAAGCATACGTTTGGGATGACACAGGTCTTCCTGAAAACTACGAAATTACTGACGTTCCAGCTGACATGGTAGACAAAGTTGAAGAATACCATGAGATGCTAGTTGAGTCTGCTGTTGAGCAAGACGACGACCTAATGGAAGCGTACATGGAAGGTGAAGTACCTTCTATCGAGCAAATCAAAGCGTGTATCCGTAAAGGTACTCGTGATCTTGCGTTCTTCCCAACGTTCTGTGGTTCAGCGTTCAAAAACAAAGGTATGCAACTTGTACTAGACGCTGTTGTAGATTACCTACCTTCTCCTACTGAAGTTGATCCTCAGCCGCTAACAGATCCTGAAACAGGTGAGCCTACTGGTGAAGTAGCAACTGTTGATGCTGATGCACCACTTAAAGCGCTTGCGTTCAAAATCATGGACGACCGTTTCGGTGCACTTACGTTCATCCGTATCTACGCAGGTCGCATGAAGAAAGGTGACACTATCCTTAACTCTGCAACTGGTAAAACAGAGCGTATCGGTCGTATGGTTGAGATGCAAGCGGACGAGCGTACTGAACTTACTGAAGCACAAGCGGGTGACATCATCGCTGTTGTTGGTATGAAGAACGTTCAAACAGGTCACACGCTATGTGATCCTAAGCACGAGTGTACACTTGAAGCGATGATCTTCCCTGATCCAGTAATCTCAATCGCTGTTGCACCTAAAGATAAAGGTGGTAACGAGAAGATGGGTATCGCGATCGGTAAAATGGTTGCAGAAGATCCTTCATTCCAAGTTGAGACTGATGAAGATTCAGGTGAAACTATTCTTAAAGGTATGGGTGAGCTTCACCTAGACATTAAGGTAGACATCCTTAAGCGTACATACGGTGTAGACCTAATCGTTGGTCAGCCTCAGGTTGCTTACCGTGAAACTATCACTAAAGAAGTTGAAGATAGCTACACGCACAAGAAACAGTCTGGTGGTTCTGGTCAGTTCGGTAAGATTGACTACCGTATCAAGCCTGGCGAAGTTGGTTCTGGCTTTACGTTCAAGTCTTCAGTTGTTGGTGGTAACGTTCCTAAGGAATTCTGGCCAGCAGTTGAGAAAGGCTTCAAGTCAATGATGGACGAAGGTGTACTTGCGGGCTTCCCAGTACTAGACGTTGAAGTTGAGCTATTCGACGGTGGTTTCCACGCAGTTGACTCATCAGCAATCGCGTTTGAAATCGCTGCTAAAGGCGCATTCCGTCAGTCTATCCCTAAAGCGGGTGCACAACTTCTTGAGCCAATCATGAAAGTTGACGTGTTCACGCCAGAAGACAACGTAGGTGACGTAATCGGTGACCTTAACCGTCGTCGCGGTATGATCAAAGACCAAGAAGCTGGCGCAATGGGCGTTCGTATCAAGGGTGAAGTACCACTATCTGAAATGTTCGGATACATCGGTCACCTACGTACTATCACGTCTGGTCGTGGTCAGTTCTCAATGGAATTCTCACACTATGCACCATGTCCAGCAAACGTTGCTGACGCGGTAATCGCAGCTGAGAAAGAGAAAAAAGCAGCTAAGTAATTAATTACTTATTTTGCATAAAAAGGTCGCCTTTGGCGGCCTTTTTTAATTCCCTGTCTAAAAGTCGTCACGATTATTTCATGTTTTATTAATTTTAAAGTTCTTGCTTTAGGGACACTGGCACTTTATCATTAACTTTTCCTCAATAAAATGGGTTGCGCTATTGCGCCGGGCTCGAATTTGATTGTGGTTGGGTAAATAAAGGAGATGCTCAATGAGAACTTTAGAACTGGAAATAAACTGGCTTTTCTACGTGCTTGCACTGTTACTCATCTGGCTGGGTAATGAGCTGTTTTCTATCTTAGATATTCCCTCATTATTATTGCAAATAGTTACACTGATTTTACTATTTTTTACCCTAACAATATTGCTACTGTCATTAACCGGAAAGCGTTTTCTACATATAGATAAGGCGGGGATTAGCTATAACTTTTTAGGTAAAACCCATTATATCCATACGGAAAATATTCAGGCGATTAGGTTACGTTCTTTTGGTATTGTAAGTCTTCCCGAGGTATATCTCTATGACGGTCGTGTTATCCGCTTCTTCAGCTGGAAAATGAATCGTGATGAGCTACACAAAGCTATCAGTCTATTGAAATGAAAAGTTGGGTTGATAATACCAATCCGTATTAATACTTTAACAATTTCAGGGCTGCAGTTAGCTAGGCCAAAAATTGCCTATTTAGATCATCTAAATAGTCTAGTTTTTTGCTTGGTTATTGCCACCAAGATGTTTCTGCATCAAAGTAGGTCACTTAATTTATCTGTTAATATTGCTTTGTAGCCATTACCAACAGATAAATATAGAAACGATCTACAAATAGAATGAAAAGCGGTTTACGTATTTATGGACAAGCACCAAGGAAAGCGAATAACTCATTTCGGTTACGGTCATAATATCTGTGTATACATTGTTGGCCATCCCCACCTCGGCCATTTCCTCCATTTGGGGAAACTAGAGGAATATTATTGAAGCTAGGACCAGATCCAGTTGTAGCGCCATCTGGGGAATAAACCACTTTTGGAATAGTCTCATCTAATGCAGCGGCAAGACAAGAACTTACCTCTGACGCATGGGTGAAGTTCGCACTTAGACTTGCCAGTGTTAATCCCTCAAACCTTGTTCTCGATGTGTCCAAAGTGAGCTCAATGACACCTCCAGATTTTAGGGAAATAACATAACCAACTTGGTTTTCGGCATGGGGCACATCACTATCAGAGACATATCTAGTCACTGCTGAGTTGGACTGTGCCAGGTGCTCAAAAGAGCCTTGCATGCCAACTGAGCCTGCGCCAGCGGTAAAGCCTAAAGAAGTGAATCGTGATAAAGTATATGAACTGCGGTTCACCGCACTACTATCATATTTCTGCTGAGCGGTTCTTTGTACTTTTGAAAAAGCGCTGCTACTTCTGGAGGCTTTGAAAGCCGCGTAAGAAGGGGAGTTGGTGCAAGAGTTTAAAGCCAAGCTTTCATTGCTATTTAGACTGAGTGAGGTTAAAAGATCAAGAGATAATGTAGATTCTACCTGCTGTACAGCGTCTTGAATATTTTTTGAAGCATTAATAGCGTGTTGTAGCATTAAATTAACATCACTGGGAAGGTTATTTATTGGTTCCACATATCTCTGCATATCTTCATAAGCTCCTCCTTGAAAATTGTACCCATGAGAGAAGCCGTATACTGCTCCTGTTGCTAAATTTTTAACTACAATACGTCTAGTACTTGCGCTACATACGTCTTCCCAGGGGTCAGTTGGACCTCTACTGCAGTTGACAGCGGGTTCGAAGCTTCTTGCAATAACCTTGGCCTCAGAATAGTTGCAGTTGGTACATATTTTTGCATCATAGAAAGCTGTGTTTGGATCAAAAGCTGCGCTGTTATAAGATATGAGAAGCATTCCTGCAGTGCCTAATATACTTTTCATCTTCATTTTTATCTTCCTTAATGTATAAAACGATAGTTTACCTACTACAAAATAAAACAAGCATATTATGCTGTTGGATTCTTGAACTTTGAAAGTTAGTCCTTGTTGCTGGTAAATTCAACTAATAAGCATAAATTAAAGTATATTTAAGGAAAGGAAGGTAGGTGGTGGCGCTCCTACCTACATGCAGACTACTTTTCGTTTAGCCAAATTGCGGCTTGTTTTGCAAAGTAAGTCAAAATGCCATCTGCACCAGCACGCTTAAATGCTAGCAAAGATTCTAGTACGACAGGCTTTTCGGCCAACCAGCCGTTATCAATCGCAGCCTTATGCATCGCATATTCACCGCTGACTTGGTAAGCGAATGTTGGTACCCCAAACTCATCTTTAACGCGTCTGACAACATCTAGGTATGGCATGCCCGGTTTTACCATCACCATGTCAGCACCTTCTTGTAAGTCCAAAGCCACTTCACGTAGTGCTTCGTCAGAATTAGCAGGATCCATTTGATAAGTTTTCTTGTCTGCACCTTTAAGGTTGCCCGCCGAGCCAATTGCGTCGCGGAAAGGGCCATAGTAACTTGAGGCATACTTGGCAGAGTAGGCCATTATACGAGTATGGATAAAACCGCACTCTTCAAGTGCTTCGCGAACAGCGCCAATTCGGCCATCCATCATATCAGAAGGGGCGACAACATCGGCTCCTGCCTCTGCATGCGAAAGCGCTTGTTTGACCAGTACTTCCACGGTTTCTTCATTCATGACATAACCGTCTTCATCCAAGATACCGTCTTGACCGTGGACTGTGAATGGGTCTAACGCAACATCCGTGATCACACCGAGCTCTGGACATGCCGCTTTGATAGCACGTACGGCTCTTTGTGCAATCCCTTCAGGATTGTACGCTTCCTCTGCTAGTAGCGATTTTTGCTCTGCCGGTGTCACTGGGAATAGGGCGATAGCTGGAACCCCTAGCTCTACGAGTTGCTTGGCTTCCTCCACTAATAGATCAATAGATAAACGCTCAATACCTGGCATTGATGGGATTGCTTCACGCTTAGATTGACCATCTAATACAAATACTGGATAGATTAAGTCATTAACCGTTAGCGTACTTTCGCTCATTAGACGTCTTGAAAAATCATCGCGACGCATTCTTCGCATGCGAGTTAGGGGGAAAAGATCGAGTCCTGATTGAGCCACGTTAGTTCTCCTGATTGGGGTTGAAAGAGATAATACGATTACGGCCTTGTTGTTTCGCTTGGTACAAGGCCTTGTCCGCATTATCTGTGTATAGTTGTGGATTGTGTGGGTCGCTAACCACCGCGCTATAAATACCTGCGCTGGTCGTCATTTTAATGACATGTTCACCAAATTGAATGTTGAGTTCTGCTGTTGCCACTCTCAGGCGTTCAGCGACTTCAAATGCACCGTCTTCAGGTGTGTTGGGAAGCAGTAAAATAAACTCTTCACCACCATAACGGAACACTTCGTCATGCGGTCGCCGTAAGTGCGACTTAATTAAATTGGCAAATTCGCAGATAGCTTGATCGCCAGCCAAGTGGCCATATTTGTCGTTAATTTTTTTGAAGTGATCGATATCAAAGATAACAAGGCTCAATGCTGTCTGTTCTCGTCTTGAACGGCGTACTTCCATCTGTAAGCGCTTGTCGAAATAGCGGCGGTTCTTCACTTTTGTGAGTGGATCTTCCATGTTCATGCGTTCCAGCTCTCGGTTTTTATCCTCGAGCTCCCTTAATGTGACTTGAAGCTCAAAAGTGCGTTCCTCAATGTTAGACTCTAAGTCGTATTGGGCCTGTTCTTGTAGTTTTAGCTTTTCTTTTAATAGGGCATCCTCAGCTTGAGTATGAGCTAGCCGTTGCTGTTGCTTGGCCAATTTTTCATCTCTTTGGAAGATATATAGGCGTATGAGTAGGTAGCTAAGTAACGTGGCTTCAACGGCAAAAATACCAAAGTAACCCAAATGGTTCAAAAAGCTGCCGGACTGAACTCCCAGCTCAACCGTAAACGGGTAGCTAATCACGATAAAGTGACAAAGCGCGATTGCGATTAAGATATTTCGGCTCTTGTGGTTAATACGAGCGAGCGTATAGACAACCAATACAGAGACAATGAAACTGATGCTAAGCGCTAACAGAAGTGACTGAGAAACCGGTAAAAAAGCAATGATCATGAACAAGCACAACGTAGCTAAAGTAGCCTTTCTTCTTGTCAGTTGTGGGTGTGTAAGCAGTGGCTTTCCAGAACAATAACTCAGAGCGGGTAATAGGAGTGCGCTGAGCAATAACGTCATTATGCCTTGACCATATTGCTGGAACCATTGCCAAGAAGAGTAGAAGTAGCGATAGCCGAAACCGTACATGTGTGCATTGAATAGCCATACCGTAGCGATAAATAAAGTGGCACATAAAAAATAACTTTTTTTGGTAACACAATAGAGCGTGGTATTGGTTAAGGTGAGTGCAAATACAAATCCCGCTAAAATTCCAAAAATAAGATTAAATTTACTCTTAAATTGCAGGTATTCATTCGGCTCCCAAATTGCAAGTGGAGCCGTGACAACTCCCTCATCACTGATCTGTAAGTATAAATGACTTTGCGCTTGTGGCTGTAGCTCCAGTGGGACAACTAAAGACTCATACTTGAGTGGTCGTTTAATCAGTGGCAAGGCATCGCCCATATCTAGGCTGAATATTGGATGGTTTGGCCTGACATGATAGGCAGTTACCGCATCGATGAGATTATTGTTTATACTCACCAATACAGGTGTAAGCGAGTTGTTGGTATTATGAAGCGCTATTTTTAACCATAAGTGTTTCGTCCCAGGTCTAAGACCCGTTGGAACTTGGGTGCTGCTATGCCATTCGACAGGAGCCGCAAGCAATTCGTTTAACGATGCATATTTACTCAGTGTGTAACTTAACTTTACTTGGTGTTCTACCTTAAACGACTCCGAAATAGTGACGGCAGAAAATACAGCAGAGCTGTATATCAATATAAGTAAAGACAACACAATGCGCATTACTGGCTTTACCTCACAAACAGCTGTTTAAAATTAGCCGAAGTCGTGCTCATCACTTCCGTGACAGGACATTGTTTTAGGTGTGCAATTTGTTCAGCCACATAAGATAAATACATTGGCTCATTGCGCCGAGATTTAGGCTTTGGGCTAATTGTTCTAGGTAGCAAGTAAGGTGCATCAGTTTCCAAAAGCAAACGATCGAGAGGTATGTATTGAATAAGTTCTTGCAGTGCTTGGCCTCTACGCTCATCGCAAACCCAACCCGTAATACCTATCATTAATCCATAGTCCAAGTAACGTCGTAGTGCGTTACGGTCACCAGTAAAACAGTGTAGTACTCCTTGAACTTTAACTTCTTGCAGTAGCGCAAATAGTGCGTCGTGCGCATCTCTTTCATGTAGATAAGCTGGGTAGTCAATCGCATCTGCTAACTGCAGTTGCGTCAGGCACACGCTTTGTTGTATCGGTCTTGGTGAAAAGTCGCGATTAAAGTCCAAGCCACATTCACCAACAGCAATAGTCCGATTGCTACTTTTTAAAAGAGTGAGGAGATCATCGTAGAGCGTGTCAGGCGCATCTTTTGCGTCGTGAGGGTGCACTCCTGCTGTACAATAAAGTTGGTATTGCTCAGCGAGTGAAATACTTTGTTCGCTGCTTTTCAAATCGCAGCCAATTGCTAGCATTGATTCTATGCCTGCTTCTTTGGCTCTAGCAATTACCTCTGCCAAATCGGATGAAAATTGCGAGCTGGTGAGGTTTACACCAGCATCGATCATCTTGTTCATCAGTTAACTCGTTTAACTCGCGTTGTGCGGTTTGAGCCCGCTTTTTTCATTAAAAACGAGCCAAAAGACGCGCGCTCAATAATTAATGTGTCCCCTTCGTTGGCAAAAAAGGTTTCTGATGAAACTTGTCGCCATACCTGACCATTATCCAAGGAGAAGACCATTTTATTGCGGCCTTGAGTGGTTGTTTTTATTAGTTTAGCTGTAATTTCTTCGATTTCTTCGCTTGCCGCTTTAACTTTGTGCTCTAAGCCAAAGCCATCTTCTTTCAATTCTGCTTTTTTTTCATTGCGCGTAGCGCTTATTTTATCTCTGTTTACGGGCGCTTTGTGTGAATGCGCTTCAGTAATTGGTTTATTTGCAATTACATTGTCATAGCACATGAGTCGTTTAAAATCATTTTCAATCAAAGTACAAGCTTGTAACGCTTGCGTATTTACTGGCTCTGCGGCGCATAGAGAGGAAAATCCTAGTGCGAACAGTATCATGGTTTTTTTCATTGTTCTGATTCCTGTTGTTGTGGTTTAGCGCTGTAAAATTTGGCTAGAAGTAGTCCCAACTCAAACAAGAGTAGCATAGGTAATGCTAATAGAGTTTGAGATAGAACATCTGGTGGTGTTAAAAACATTGCAATGACAAAAGCACCAACGACAACATAAGGTCGTTTCTCTTTTAAGCTTGCAGGAGTTGTCATGCCACTCCAACATATAAGCATAATAGCGACGGGAATTTCAAAGGCGATACCAAAAGCAAAAAACAGCTTGAGGATAAAGCCAAGGTAACTGCTAATATCCGGTGACAAGGTCATCATCTCTGGTCCGACACTGGTAAAAAAACCAAGTATGATAGGCATGACAACAAAGTAACAGAATGCGATCCCGCCATAAAATAGCAGCACACTAGAAAGTAATATGGGAATGAGCATACGCTTTTCGTGTTTATATAAACCGGGTGCGATAAAGCCCCACACCTGATGCAAAATAAATGGCACAGCGGCAAATAGTGACACAAAAAGCGTTAGTTTAAAGGGGGCAAAAAACGGCGCCGTAACATCCGTAGCGATCATGGTTGTGTTGCTAGGCAAGCTATTTACGAGCGGTGCTGCAACGAAAGCATAGATATCATTGGCGAAGTACACCAAGGCAACAAAGATAACGAAAACGCTCAATAACGCTCTCATTAAGCGGTTTCTTAACTCAACAAGGTGAGCAATAAATCCACTCTGGGCTGATTCTGTCATGTAACTTGACTCGTACGAATATAATTCCAGTTGGATAAAAGAAAAAGGAGAGGCTCGGGCGTCTAGTTATCCAAAGCTAGCCTTTGACTGAACTATCTCACTGGTAGATTGATTAGTCTTTGTTTTTATTATTTTCGGTTGATTTATAAGAATGTCTGACTGATTCAGCCGCATCTTGTAACTCTTGAACGGATTGCTTAAGTTCGGGGGCCAAATCTTGCATTCCCTGTTGTTCCGCTTTCTTCAAATTATTATGTAGCTCATGAACGCGTAATTCTTCACTCACTTCAGCCTTGACTGAATTGGCGACAGACTTTACCGTTTTTATCCATCTTGCTACGGTGCGGATTGCAACGGGAAGACGTTCTGGGCCAAGTACAATCAGGCCAACGATAAGAACGACCACTAACTCCCACATACCCATGTCGAATTACACCTTATCTTTTTCTTTCTCTGATACAGGTTGTGCTTGCTCAGTTGTTGTATTTTTTAACTTTTCTGGCTCAGAGTCGGTCGTGGACTGCTCATCCGATACCGCCTTTTTAAAGCCTTTAACTGCACCACCTAAATCACTACCAATACCGCGTAGTTTTTTAGTTCCAAATAACAAAACAATGATGGCTAAAATAATAAGTAATTGCCAAATACTGATCCCACCGAATCCCATAATAACTCCATTGATACTTACTGCTTATGAATAATGATTATACGCCTAGCGAGCAAAAAATCACCCTGTTTTACGCCATGCGCCAATAAATACTAGCACGGCAATAATCGCAAGTAGGCTACTTGCGACAGGCTTGTCAAAAATAAAGCTCAATCCCGATATTATTGCAAAACTGCTCGCTGCTAAGCCCAATAATAGAGGCTTAGTCGCAGTATCTGCTTTTTGTGTGACAGTTGGAGGGGGCGGCGCTTGAGATTTTGGTAAATCAAATCTGGCAGTTCAGGCATTTTTTCAGCCCAAAACGGTAAGTTTGCATATAGCTTTTTTGCCACTGCGAGAGGACCAACTTGTTCTTGCACCCAATGCTCCAAAAAAGGTTTGGCTGTTTTCCACAGATCTAGTTGCGGATAAAGCTGACGTCCTAACCCTTCTACATACAGCAGAGTTTTTTGCAATAATACCAATTGTGGTTGCACTTCCATGTTGAAGCGTCTTGCGGTGTTAAACAAATTCACCAGCACATGACCAAACGAAATCTCAGCAAGCGGTTTGTTAAAAATGGGTTCGCACACGGTACGAATAGCAAACTCAAACTCTTCTACGCAGGTATCCGCCGGAACCCAACCAGAATCCACATGAAGCTGTGCCACTTGGCGGTAATCACGATTAAAAAAGGCGATAAAGTTTTCGGCTAAATAGCGTTTATCTTCACGGTTTAAGGTACCGACTATGCCGCAATCTATCCCAATATACTTAGGGTTATGAGGATTTTCACGAGAGACAAAAATATTGCCAGGATGCATATCCGCATGGAAAAAACTGTCACGGAATACCTGCGTGAAAAAAACTTCCACGCCGCGCTCGGCTAGTAATTTCATATTGGTGCCTTGCGCCAACAACGCTTCGGTGTCTGATACTGGAATACCGTAAATACGTTCCATCACCAGTACGTTTTTACGTGAATAATCACTATATACTTCAGGGATGTACAGAGAATCAGAGTCTTCAAAGTTGCGTCTGAGTTGAATGGCGTTAGCGCCTTCTCGCATCAAGTCCAGCTCGTCCAGCAATGTCTTCTTGTATTCCCTAACGACTTCCACTGGGCGCAGACGCTTTCCTTCGCTAAGTAAGTTGACAACGATTTTAGCGAAACGCTCCATTAAAGAGAGATCGGCATGGATTTGTTTTTCTATATCGGGACGAATAACTTTGATCACGACATCTTTTAACTCATTTTTTTGTTGTAGCTTGGCGGCATGCACTTGCGCTATCGAGGCTGAAGCCAGCGGCTTTGATTCAAACTCAGCAAAGTATTCATGAATATCGTCGATTTCTAGCGCTCGCTCAATGAGTTTTTGCGCCATCGCGGGGTCAAATGGTTGAACTTGATCCTGCAAAAATGCAAGTTCTTCAGCAATATCTGGTGGCAGCAAATCTCGTCGGGTCGACAGCATTTGACCGAACTTGATCCACACCGGTCCCAACGTTTGTAGCGCCAGACGCAGACGTGTGCCTACCGGCTTATCTTTATGTTTGTTGCGCAGCCAAAACAAACTAGCTCGAGCGAGTTTACCGTACCAAGGTTGCTTATGCGCTGGGACTATTTCGTCTAAACCATAGGTTAAAAATGTTTTGGTGATCTGATGCAAGCGAAGTAAAGACAACCTAATTTCCTTTGTTTTGCTGAAGTAATGCACTGAGGCGTTGATTTAAGCTTTCGACTTGATTGTTTAGTGTTCTCACTTGCTGCTTAAACTGTTGAAACTCGAGCGGGTGGGGAGCTACCTTCAACTCATCTTGAAATAACCCTGTTAGTGTTGCCTTGGCTACCTGCCCATCTTGCTTTGCGCGATGTGCTAACTTATGAAAGGTATCTACGATAATTTGTGCGGGGGCATCACCGACATATTTGGCAAGGTGCTCCGCCCAATCAATATCAAGTGTCGCCAATGCATTACTATAGAGCTGTGCGAGCGACAAATCGCCTTCAAGATCGAGCTTATCTTGGCGGATAAGCGCAGTGAGTTGGCTCGGGTCTTTGAGTTCAAGCAAGGTAGGTAAATCGGCACTAATTGAACAATCGGCTTCGCCATCAAAAGGGCATAACACGTGAATGTTAATGCCTGTGTAAGTAACAGCTAAACAAGTATTCTGATCTCGAATATCAACACTGAGCACTTTGTGTTGGCCTTTACTTAGCACACGCTTTAGCTCAGGCGAGAGTTCGAGGCCTTTGTTTAAAGCCGTCTCGAGTACGGCGCCAAGTAATGAAGCTAACACAGCAACTCCTAGAATTTAAAGCCGCGATGAAGGGCGACGATGCCTCCGGTCATATTTTGATAGTCAGTTTGTTCAAAACCGGCTTCATCCATCATGGATTTTAGCGTTTCTTGATCTGGGTGCATGCGAATAGATTCGGCAAGGTAGCGATAAGACTCACTGTCGTTCGCAACTAATTTGCCCATTGCAGGAAGTAGTGTAAATGAATACATGTCATACAGCTTTGCCAGTGCCTCGTTATCGGTCTTTGAAAATTCAAGTACCAATAAACGTCCACCTGGTTTTAGCACCCTGTACATTGAGCGCAATGCTTTATCTTTATCGGTTACGTTACGTAAACCAAAGGCAATCGTGATGACATCAAAAGTATTATCGTCAAATGGCAGCATTTCTGCGTTCATTTGAACGTATTCGATATTGCCTACAAGTCCTGAGTCACGTAGTTTCTCGCGCCCAACTTTTAGCATAGAGTCGTTAATATCACCTAAAACAACTTGTCCTTTATCACCAACTAACTCACTAAACCTTGCGGTTAAGTCACCCGTACCACCAGCAAGATCAAGTACTTTGTGACCAGCGCGTACACCTGAGCAGGCAATAGTTTGACGCTTCCACAAACGATGGATACCGAATGACATCAGATCATTCATGATGTCGTATTTTGCCGCTACAGAATGAAATACGTCTGCAACCATAGAGGCTTTTTTGTCGGTCTCGACTGTTTTGTATCCAAAGTGGGTAGTATTGTCTTGTGACTCTTTCATGTGGGTTCCATCATTACTCTGCAACTATGCTTGCTAGTGTACTTGATTGGTAGCTGTGGGTGCAATTTCTTATCCGTGTTGTATTGTTGAAAATGCAAACAAAAGAGGATATTGCGGATCAGTGACTAATATAGCAGTGTTGGCCGAGAGATTGCGCTTTCTGTGCAGCATATCCTGCGCGTTTTGCCAACACATTAAAGTCTTGCTCTGGCGCAAGTTGGGCTATTCCAAGTGCCAGAGACACATTGGGTAATGGAATTTTCCCTTTCGCACTGACAAACTTTAATCGTTCAACACCTTTACGTACTTTTTCCGCAATGACATTCGCGGTATCTAAGTCTACATCAGCAAGGATAACCGTGAATTCTTTTTTCCCTGTACGACCTGGTAAGCCGCTTTCAACGACATAACGTTTGATATTATTAGCGATACGATTAAGTACAACTTCACCCACAACATCACCAAACCGCGCCGAAAACTCGTTAAGATTATCAATTTGGATAGAAAGCGCACAGACGGACTTTTGCTGTGATTGCCATAGCGAAACTTTTTGATGAAGATAGTGACGCTTATAAAGACCCGTTTGTGGGTCTAATAAATGCTGTTTACGCAAGTCGATTAGTAACTTTTGATTACGTTCATAATCTAAACGTGATTTTATTAACGCTTGTTTAAATTGTTTATGCTGTTTTAGCAATAGCTCAGTTTGTTTGGTGAGTGTTGATAGTGCGCGCTTACTCTTTTGAATGTTGTGTTCATCTAAATTATGTACACATTGACTGACTTGTTGGGCAAAGCGAATTACCTGCTTTTTTGAGTTTTCTGCATTTTCGTGTAATTCAGTGACTAAGGAGTCGACACCCTCAAGCAATTCGGATTGCGTTTTTTGACCTTGATCTAGAAACTGATAGTAGAGCTGTTCAATGAATACGCTGTCTATTTTAGTATGCGCTTTGATGGCTTTATTGATGGCACCGTCGAGATCTTTGTTCATGGCGCTAATATGGGTATAAGCGACCTGATAATTTAAAGGCGTAGGCGGCAAATGATGTTGCTCTAAAAACAGGCACACCTGTGTCATTTTTTCTTGGGCAACAGCCATGGGATCATGGAATATCATTTCATTTACCACAACAATTAATTATCAAACGTTAATGAACTACCACCAACTCCTTCGGTGTAACTCTTGTCCTAATTGCACTAGACCTACATTAATCTGTATCGTCCGAATTTAAAAGTAAAAAATTTGTCTTTGAAATAGAAAATTTACATTTTTTTGTTGAATTGCTGATTTTCTCATCAATTTTTACTAGGTTGAGTAAATAGTATTCGATCTGAGATATTCGTGATTCTGTCGAATTAAGTTGCATCTGCTACCTGACTCTCCTACTTTGACTAGCAGAAAGTTCATTTCACCATAACAAAAGCTCAGAACGACGGATAATCATTATCTTTTGACTATTTTACTGCGAGCTGAGTAACAACAAAGTATTGAGGAAGTCAGCGTGTTATCACCAAAATTAAAGCTGTGGACTAAGCGTTCAAGCGTCGCCGTTTATTTAACTGTCGCCTTATCTGGTTGTGCTATTACTGGAAGTGACAATAATACTGAGTTTACTCAAATAGCTGGCAGCGTTATGAAATTTAGAAGTGATAACAATGCCTATGGCCGCAATGATACAAAAGCAGAGTTTCTACTGCCAAATCTCAGCGCAGAAAAGTTGGCGACCTCAAATCAGCAGCGCCTACAGTTTTTAGCGCAGCTCGATAATATCGACACTTCAGCGTTAAGTGAGGAAAATCAAATTAATCTCACGATATTGCGTGCGCAAGTGCAGAATAACGTCGATGAATATCGCTTTCATAGCCACTATATGCCGCTAACTTCAGAATATGGTTTTCATTCAGGTCTGTCTTTTATGATCTCGAGTCATGACTTTAAAAAACGTGCTGGTTACGAGCTATATTTAGCACGTTTGCAGCAGGTTCCCCGTTATTTTAAACAAAATATCGACTGGATGAAGGAAGGTATGGCGGTTGGTCTGACTCAGCCGAAAGCTGTGCTTGAGGGTTATGAAAGCTCTATCGAAGCTTATATCGTTGATGATGTGACAAAATCCGAGTTTTATGGCCCATTTACACAAAACCAAGCGAGTTTGCCTGATGCCGAATTTAAAGCGCTGCAACAGCGTGCCAAAGAGATTATTCAAGGTGATGTGATCGCTGCATATCAAGATTACCTTAATTTCTTTGTCAATGAGTATCGTCCAGCGGCTAGAACTGAAATTGGCATTTCTTCGACACCAAATGGTGAGGCGTTTTACGCGAATCGTGCGAAATACTACACCACCACAAATATGACGCCTAAGGAGATCCACGAGCTCGGTCTCAAGGAGGTGGCTCGGATCCGTGCGGAGATGGAAAAAATTATTAAAAAAGTAGGCTTTAAGGATCTTTTGCTGACTTTGTGCAGTTCTTAAGAACCGATCCACAGTTTTATGCTAAAACCCCTGAAGCGTTACTTAAAGAAGCTGCATATATAGCAAAGAAGATGGATGCCCAGCTACCTAAGCTATTCCATACATTACCAAGAAAGCCATACGGTGTCGCCCCAGTGCCTGCGAGCATTGCGCCTAAATACACGACAGGGCGTTATTCGGGGCACGCAGTGATACTGATGCAGGTTATTATTGGGTAAATACCTACGCGCTGGATAAGCGCCCGTTATATGTATTGGAAGCATTGACTCTACATGAGGCCGTGCCTGGTCACCATTTGCAGATCTCCTTGAATGCCGAGCTTGATTACCTACCGGAATATCGTCGCAACGAATACATTTCAGCTTTTGGTGAAGGGTGGGGGTTATATTCTGAATTCTTGGGTATCGAAGCGGGTTTCTATCAAGACCCTTACAGTGATTTTGGTCGCTTAACCTATGAGATGTGGCGAGCCGCTCGTTTGGTTGTAGACACAGGCATGCATATGTTTGGTTGGAGCCGCGAGAAAGCGATGAACTTTATGAAAGACAACACTGCATTGTCTTTACATAACGTTAAAACGGAGACTGATCGTTATATCTCTTGGCCGGCACAAGCACTGTCATACAAAATCGGTGAGCTAACCATTAAGCGCTTGCGTCGCAAAGCAGAGAAGGCACTTGGCGATCAGTTTGATATACGTGAATTCCACCATCAAATCTTGCGTCATGGTTCCGTACCTTTGTTCGTACTTGAAGACCAAATCGATAAATATATTGAAGCCACAATGAATCAAGCACGTAAGTAGTTAACCTGAGATTCGGATAATTAATAACGTTCTAGCAACCAGTTTTAGCGCTAACCGCGTTGAATTTACGCACCAATAGCCAGCTATTGATGCGTAAATTCGCCTTGCCTACAGGATGTAGGTACCTTAGCGTTAGCAGGATGTGGAAGCAGTGTTATCCCCAAAACGCTCTGGCTAGATAAGGGAATGATTAAATGTTATTAAAAACAATTAGTTAACTAATTTTTTGTCCAAGCCTCAGGTTAGTTACGCTCACTAAAAAGCCCAAAGTAGTGACCTTGGGCTTTTATCTTTTTGTTAGCCTAAGCTTAGTTTAGTTTAGGCTAGTTTACAAAACTAATAATAAGCTGGTACACATCATCGGTCGTTTGGCATTTATTGGCATTGATGATGAGCTGTTCACCTAAGTGTAGTGCTCGCTGTTGTACCGCTAAACGCGCGTCTTCATCTTCAATCGCATCTATGTCTGCAACATGCGCGAGGCCAATGGTGCGGCGGATCAATTCACAACCACAATAACCAACCGCGTCTTGCAATACTTTAGTGAGGAAGTATTCCGCGTAGCCATCTGCTTGCAACGACAGGTCGCGTGTTTGTGTTTTCGCCAGTTCAAGCCAAGTGACATAGAAGTTAGATAGGGTGGTGGCGATACTATCGAGTAAATACACCTGCATATTTCGACGTTTTGGCAGAGCGCTGATGCGAGCATGTTGGGCGCAGTAGTTAAGCAATAAATTGCCGATAAATGAGCCTAAATCAAAGCCAATTGGGCCAAAAAAGCCAAACTCAGGATCGATTAGCTTAGTGTGCTCGGCGTCGACGAAAATACTACCTGTATGGACATCGCCGTGAAGTAAGGTTTCTGGCGAATTGAGAAATTGGGCTTTGAGCTTCGCCACTTCAAATAATAACGTCTTATTTTTTCTTAGCATTTCCACAGACGGTTGCAGCGCAGCTGGAAAGTTGTTTCTTTCCGCATCACGGTATGGGTCGTCAAAGAATAGATCTTCTGTGATTGAACAAAGTTCCGGATTAGTAAACTCGGTGACTAGAGATTTTTTTTCACTCGGTGTTAAGTAAAAACTTGAGTGGTAAAAGCTGGTTTTTGCTAGGTAATTTGCGATGTCTTTGCTGAGCTTTTCAAAGGTGTTTGCTTGGTTTAGTTCACCGCGCAAAATGTGTAGATGACCAAGATCTTCCAACACGGTTAGTGCTAACTCCGCATTATGATGCAGCACTTTTGCTGTGGTATCTGGGCAGATTTCACCATGGCGCTGTAACACACTAGCTTCAATTCTGGCTCTGTCTAACGTAAGCGGCCAGCTCTCACCCACACATCGGGCGTACGGCAAAGCTTGTTTGACGATGATGCTATTTTTTTGCGTATCTTGCACGCGGAAAACCAAATTAAGATTGCCATCACCAAACTCATAACAAGATAAAGTTGCATCTTTATCAAAGAAGCTTCCTAAATTAGTAATGTAATCAATGACTTTTTCTGCATCAAATTCAATGTAGCTCGACATGTTTCTGCACCTTGTGGATATTTGCTATTAGCATTCTATATTTTTAAATGTTTAGATGTCTATACTTCTTTAGGGCTTGGTGTAAAATATCATTAGTACACTTTGAAAGAGCGGGATGTCATGAAAACCTTAATTGCACGTAGTCTTAAATTTGAATCGGGCGTGGTACAGGTATTGGATCAATACTTACTGCCACATCAACAGGTGTGGCATGAATGCCGCGACGTTGCGACGATGAGCGAGCTAATTCTGACACTTAAGGTTCGCGGCGCTCCGCTTATCGGTTTAGCGGCAAGTTTGTTAATTGGTTATCTTGCCGAACAGGGAGAAGGTAAAGACACCATTGCCCGCTCGATAGATGAACTTGAAGCAACGCGCCCTACAGCGGTGAATTTAATGCACTGCATGGCAAGATTGCGTGAAGCGTTACAAGCGAATGATTGGCAACAACAAGTGATCACAACCGCTGAACAGTTATTTGAAGAAGACACTGCGTTATGCGACCGTATGGCAAACATAGGTGCGGAGCTTGTGAATGCGGGAGACAATATTCTTACCCACTGTAATACTGGCGCGCTGGCAACGGCAGGTGTAGGCACCGCACTTGGCGTAATTCATCATGCTGCAAAACAACATGGTGACATTCATGTTTGGGTTGATGAGACTAGACCGCTGTTGCAAGGTGGTAGGCTTACCGCGTTTGAACTAGATGCATGGCAAATCCCTTACACGCTAATTTGTGACAATATGGCTGCGAGTTTAATGGCGGCGGGTAAAGTTGATAAAATCTTTGTGGGGGCAGATAGGATTGCGGCAAACGGTGATTTTGCTAATAAAGTCGGCACTTATAATCTAGCGGTGTTAGCTCATTTCCATAATATTCCTTTTTATGTGGTCGCCCCAATCACAACTTTAGATAGCAGCTGTCCAAACGGCGCAGCCATTCCAATTGAACAACGCGCCAAAAGCGAAGTAACAGGTGTCAGTGGTAGTTTTGGTGATTGCCAATGGGCACCCAACAATGCTGAGGTATACAACCCAGCATTCGATGTTACACCAGCGAGTTTGATCACCGGATGGGTGTTGGATACGGGGTTGTTTACGGGTGATGAGGTTGCCCAAGGTGTATTTTCACAAAGTTAAAAATTTGTAATTACTTTAACTTCTAGTACATTCAAAATCTTGTTAAAATGTACCCATTTTGTGCTTCGATATAAATGGAGAAAGTAAAACAGGATGAAGAAGTTTATTGCTTTGATGTTGTTGCCCTTAGCTGCTAAGGCATTCGCTAAACAGGAAATACCGCTAGAGTCGTTTAGTAAAGGTAGTGAGTTTTCCGATGTAAAGATATCACCTAACGGAGAATATCTTAGCTTTATCACAAAAAGGGAAGGTAAAAACACATTAGGTTTTTTACAACTTGATAAATTCAAACTCATTCATGCCGTGCGATTCAATGACAATGCTCAAATTGGCCGCTATGAATGGGTGAATGATGACCGTGTAGTATTAGAAAAGGAATATATAAGAGGCTGGAAAGATCACCCTGAGTTTCATGGTGAGTTATTCGGCGTAAATGTAGATGGAAGCCGTGGTAAGTATTTAGTGGGTTACCAAGGTGAGGGACAAACGGGGTCTCGTTTGCGCAAAGCTACCCCGCTGTATGGCACATCTTACATTCTTGACCCTTTGGTCAATGACGAAGACAAGATGTTGATTGTGACCTATCCTTGGACAGGCTCGAAAGAGCCTACCACACGAGTTTACGAGGTCAACGTTCATACTGGTGTCAGGCGCAAAGTGACAAATTCTCCAAGAAAAATGGGGCGCTTTTTGACCGATCACCAAGGAGAGGTTCGCGCCGTTGTGTCTGAGGATGATGATGGCAATTCATTAGTTTTCATCCGTGAAGAAGCAGACTCAAAATGGGCAGAGCTCACATTAGAAAACAACTTAGATGATTTCTGGATGCATGGATTCGATAAAACTGGAACGTCAGTTTATCTTTCAGCATCAACGGCTGGTGAGCCCATGGCTTTCTATAAATTAGGCTTAGCAAGCAAAAAACTCACTCATGTTTTTCAAGATAAAGTGGTTGATCCAACAAAAGTATGGATAGATCCGATTGATAAATCCCCTTTCGCTATTGAACTAGACCCCGGATATCCTACCTATGCATTTATTGATGAAAGTGCTGATTGGAGTCAACGTCTAAAGTCTCTGATAGCCTCGATCCCTGGAAATCAAATACGTATTGTAAGTAGTACGAGAGATGGTGGACAAGTGATTGTATTCGCAAGCAGCGATACCAATCCTGGGGATTATTACCTTTATGATAGTAAAGCCAACAAGATGAAATATCTTGCCTCTGCAAGAGGCTGGATTAAACCAAATCAAATGTCTACAGTCGAGCCGGTTAAATTCACAAGCCGTGATGGACTCACTATTCATGGATATCTAACAACACCAATAAACGCAGAAAAGAAAAACCTTCCACTGATTGTTATGCCTCATGGTGGACCTCATGGGCTAAGAGATTATTGGCAGTTTGACCCTGAAGTACAAATGCTTGCGAGCAGAGGAATGGCTGTGTTACAAGTTAACTTTAGAGGATCCGGTGGTTATGGAGATGTATTTGAAGTACTTGGCTATAGAAAGTGGGGCAAAGAAATTCAATATGACATCATTGATGGAACCCGTGACTTAATCTCTAAAGGTATCGCTGATAAAAATCGGATTTGTATTATGGGAGCGAGCTTCGGTGGTTATTCGGCATTGCAAAGCGCAATATTAGAACCCGACTTATTCCAATGCGCAGTTGGTGTTGTTGGTGTATACGATTTACCACTGATGTTTGAAGAAGGTGATATTGCTCAGCGTAGTTCAGGGGTCGTATATTTAGAACGTGTACTTGGCACCGATGAAAAGCAGTTAAAAGTATTTTCTCCAAGCTATAATGTCGATAAGCTTAAGGTTCCAGTCCTTATCGTACATGGTGGTGAGGACCAAAGAGCGCCAATTGAACAAGCGGAATCTTTAATTGATGCACTGAAAAAGGCTGATAAGCCTTATCAGTATTACTTACTTGAAGATGAAGGGCATGGTTTCTATAAACCGGAACATCGTCTTAAATACTTTAAGCAAGTGCTCGCATTCCTAGAAAAACCTCTGCAGTTATAGTTTTTAAATACAACAATAGCCAGTAATTGATGCTGGCTATTTTACCTCACAACAAACACCTTCAATACTTCCTGACTTGAGCTGAGCAAGTCGACTACCGAGCCCTGCAGCCGTTAAGTTTTTATCTAAAGCTCAGGTAATTGACTCGTATCGTCTAGGTCAATCATATAAAACGCCACACCAACATTGTTATCGCTACCTAGCATTCACTACTTGTTGTTTCAATGACGAAAAAATAATTTCATTAGATTTGTAACTCGCTGATTTAAAAGCTAATAAAAATAAATAAATTCATGATAACTCAATAAGCGACTTAAATTTTTTTGGCTCGTAATCTTGTCGTCAACAACGAGGAGCGCTGAACGTTTTGAGCTGCGTTCCATACGAGATAAACGCCAAATTATAAAATAAACGTAAGGATTTTTTATGCTTTTAAATAAAGTTGCAATCGCAGTTATGATGGCCGCAACACTGAACGGCTGTAGTCAATTTCAATCTTCCGATGCGTCAAAGTATGCCGGTGCTGCGCTAGTGGAACAAAAAAACATTGAGAACGGTGATATTGGGATCGCTTATCAAAAGTTCGAACTCGATAACGGTTTGACGGTTATTCTTCATGAAGATCATTCAGACCCATTAGTTCATGTAGATGTAACTTATCATGTTGGCTCTGCTCGTGAAGAAATAGGTAAATCAGGATTTGCACATTTATTTGAACATATGATGTTCCAAGGCTCAAAGCATGTAGCTGACGAAGAGCACTTTAAAATAGTGACGGAAGCGGGTGGTAAGTTAAATGCAACGACCAGTACAGACAGAACAAACTACTTCCAAACAGTGCCGGTGAATCAATTAGAGAAGATGCTTTGGTTAGAAGCGGACCGTATGGGATTCTTTGCTCAAGGCATTACTCAAGAAAAGTTTGAGATACAACGCGCCGCGGTAAAAAATGAGCGCATGATGCGATATGACAATGTCCCTTATGGACAGGCTTTTGAAAAGCTGCATCAGGCTTTATATGAATATGGTCACCCCTATTCATGGATGCCGATTGGCTATATGTCTGATTTAAATCGTGCGAATTCAAATGATTTAAAAGCCTTTTTTAAACGTTGGTATGGACCAAATAATGCGACGTTGACAATTGGTGGTGCTGTAACTCCAGATGAAGTTTTGCCACTAGTACAGAAGTACTTTGGCTCTATTCCAAAAGGGGAAGCTGTTTCGGATGCGGCAAAGCAACCTGGTACATTAGCTGAGTCTCGTTATGTCTCGTATGAAGATAATGTATCGCTGCCGATGCTTAGAAAAGTATATCCAACGGTTTATATGGGACATAAAGACGAAGCTGCATTAGATGCGATTGGTTATTTTGCTGGGCAAGGTGAAAGTTCAGTGCTGTATCGTGAATTGGTTGATACGCAAAAAGCTGTCGCTGCATTTGCATGGCATCAATGCTTTGAATTATCTTGTCAAATGGCCTTTGGCGCACTTCCTCATCCGGTAGGGGGGGAGACGTTGGCTCGCTTGGATAAGCGTATTGACGAGCTAGTTGCAGACTATATTCAAAATAAACTGACTCAA
This sequence comes from Pseudoalteromonas piscicida, assembly GCF_002208135.1. NCBI lineage: Bacteria > Pseudomonadati > Pseudomonadota > Gammaproteobacteria > Alteromonadales > Pseudoalteromonadaceae > Pseudoalteromonas > Pseudoalteromonas piscicida. The sequence continues at coordinate 3,833,557 of NZ_CP021646.1, read as the reverse complement.
GAAGATGTTGATCTTTTTATTACTAAAAGAGAAGCAGAGATTGTGAGAGCGCTGCAGAGCGTGGAGGGTAAAGTTTCTATGCTGGCTAAATTTGAGACTTTCCATGACAATCCAGACTTCCTGACGCAACAACTTGCAAGTATTAAGGCACTGAAAGTTAAAGATATAAAACGTATTTTTGAGCAGTATATCGATAATAAAGCGAATGTTGTATTGAGTATTGTACCAAAAGGAAAACCAGAACTTATCGTGCAGCAAGACAACTATACGCCGAAGTTCTATGAGCCTAAAGCATTTGAAGAAGTACCGGGCGAGGTACAACTTCCCTCGATTACTGATAGTTTTGACCGCAGTATTAAACCGCAGGCTGGTGTCGCAAAGCCAATTACATTGCCAGATTTATGGCAAGCTAAAACTGAAAATGGCATAGACGTATTAGGCGCATTTGATACCGAAACGCCAACCACAACATTACTACTACAGATCCCCGCTGGTCGTTTATATGACCCTGAGAACAAAGCTGGGGTTGCACTGTTAACGGTGGAGATGTTGGGGCAAGCGACAACAGAACATACGCCGTCAGAGCTGGCACAGCAATTGGCAAAATTAGGTGCTGAAATCACATTCGAAGCGAAGTCTGAATATATTGAGATTAAGCTATCCACATTAAGTAAGAACTTAACCGCGACACTAGATATCTTGTCAGAAAAGTTGTTACAACCAAAGTTTTCGGAGTCAGACTTCGCGCGAGTTAAAAGCATGGTTTCAGAATATAGTAAATCTGAACGCGATAGCGCAAAATTTTTGGCAGATAGCGCATTATCTCAGGTGATGTACCAAGAAGGAAACTACAGTAAACCTTGGTTACCGTCTCAAGCAGAGCTCGCGGCTATTGAACTTGCAGACGTTAAATCTTTCTACGCACAACAAATTCGTCCACAAGGTAGTAAATTATCAATCGTATCTGATGTAGCAGAGCCGAAATTGATGTCTACATTAACTGTTGCGTTATCACAGTGGCAAGGAAAAGGAGAGCTGGCCATGGCAGCACCTAAGTTTGCTGCCCTCGACGGTAATATCGTGTACTTGGTGCATAAAGAGAATGCACCTCAGGTCCAGATCCGTGTTGCACGTCATGCTGTTGCAGAAGATTTAACGGCGGAGCACTTTAAAAGTCAAATAATGAACTTTGCCTTCTCCGGTAGCTTTAACAGTCGCGTGAATCAGAACTTGCGTGAAAACAAAGGATATACATATGGTATCGGAGGACACTTCTCTGGGTATGGTGACGCAGGTCAGTTTGTTATCTCTTCTGGCATCAATGCAGCGAACGTTGCTGATGCGCTGAAAGAAATCCAACAAGAGCTTAGCAAGATTAACGAACACGGTTTAACTGATGAAGAAATTCAATTCACAAGAAATTCAATCGCACAAAGAGATGCACTGAAATACGAAACGCCAGCGGCAAAATTAAACTTCTTTGCGATGATGCATGCTCATAATGTTGATGCTGGTATTGTTGATGTCCGAGCTAAAACAATTGAAACAGTTGGAAAAAAGGAGCTTAATCAGCTGGCAAGCAAGTACTTTACTCCAGCCGAGATGACCTATGTTGTTGTTGGTGATACGAACACGCTAAGCAAGCAACTTGAGGGCAAAGGCTTCACTGTAAAACAGCTGACTATTCAGTAGAGCAGCGTAATATAATTGATCCCAACCATGGCGAGCTTATTGAGCTCGCCATTTTATTGCGTTGAATTGTGATTAAGTAATTCAACTACTTAAGTAAAAAGGAGTATGTGCGCTTTGTTTATTTAACGCCGATATAGCTTTATCTCATTGTGATATCTCGTGAGGTAAGAAATCAGTAATTTGTCACCATGAGCATCAAGGTAGTAAATGCTAGATTCGGCGTTTACACTGGCATTGATATCTAAGATGGTAGTTATTTGTCGGTTCGCATCGAGCTGATATACATATTGCCGATTATAGAGGTAGACCGCACCATTCGCTGCTGTAATCATCGGTCTTATTTTTACGTCATTGATGCGTTTTGCAAGTTCGGCTCCAGTTATCAAAGGAGTCACCTGAGTGGTTTCTATATTCAGTAGCGAAATATCCCTGTTACTTGATAAGGTTACTAGGTGATGGTCGTCGTACCAATCAATGCTCACGATATCGTCAACCGTTATGGTCTTGCTATTTTTGTTATTCAGAAAAACGAGTTCAATGATTTTGTCATCTGTTACCTCGTGGGCCCGCAGTTGAGCAACCTTATTTCCGCCAAGCCGAGTACCACCATTCTGTTCGTTATCGGGCAGAGTTAATAACACATCAAGAGACTTCCAATCTCTCACTTCAGCTTGTTTGTTGGCGACATGTTTGACGAGTATTTGCTGATTGCTTGGATCGGAGTCAATGATGTAATAGCCCAAACTTAATGCAGCTATGGGTGAATATCGATGGCTTGAGTCGATATGCATGACCCCGTAAGATTCTACAGTTTTGAAAATAGAATCATTGTAGGCGAATTCATTATCTCCAAGGTAAGCCATGATCACTTCGTAAATATTTGGTTTGGCAAAGAGAGTTGATTTACCCGTATTAAGATCGATGACATAGCTGTCATGGTCGTAGCCGTAGGTCGTCATGAGCAATTGGTTTTCTGACATTGGCAAAATGTACGAGGTGGGTTCGACCGCAACTTTTACGGCGGGCAGTTCCATTAAACTTTGCATGGAATAGCGTTTGATCTCATTGGTGTTGTGATCAAACCACAGCACACTTTTTTGCTTGGCATTCCAGTTCGCAGCCCATAGCAAATGCGGGAACTCTGCCAATTTTAGGGTCTTTTGGCCTGTTGAAGTGGTCACCAGTAGCTCAACTTTATCACCGATATTACGAGTAAAAATCAGCTGGTGTGACTCAGGGATAATTGCTAATAGCTGATCACCAAAACCATGATTACTTGGTGTTGTGACTCTAGTTTCTTGTTGTTTTTTCAGATCATAACTATAAATAGCGCCTAGGTTTGGTATGTCTAAATAGCCTCGACGGCTATATATCAGGCGGTCTTTTCCAAAATCAAACAGTGCGTTAATTAGGCCGCCAGCACAGCTAAATAGTAACTGGTCATGAGCGCCTATTTTTGGAGATAACTGGTGGCGGCGATATTCGCAGATAGGGTTTTCCCCTTCAACTTCAGAGCGGTATAAGTAATAAATCCACGCACTGTCAGCTGACCAACCTAAAATGCTGCTGCCACTTGGTAGGCTAAGTGCTCTTTCATGTTGGGTGGTCAGATCCATGAGCCTTACCTCTCCTAAAGCCTCAACTTCATTAGTATCAGCTTTAAAATTATATGCTAGGTAACGTTGATCCGGTGAGTTATATAGTTTGCCATGATGACCTCGATACCAAGACAGTATTTGGTTTTGGAAAACTTCAGCTGATGGCTGCGTTTGAGTTGTGATTTCCACCTGAAAAGTTTGTCTTGTTGCGAAATATAGCACGGTGGCCAAAGCGACGAGCGCAATTATGGTGCCACAGAGTATTCGCACTCGGTAAGTCTTGCTCGCTTCGCTGTTTGCTGTGGTGTCAAACGTTTTACTAGATAGCTCAATCGGTTCAGGCTCAGGTATCGTAAAGCTGTAGCCTTTGCGATAGTGAGTTTTTATCGTTGGTTGAGGCTGCAGATCACAAGCCAACTGTTTCCTTAACTCGAAAATGACTCGGTTAATTGTATTGTCGTCAACAAAGTTAAGTTGCCAAACATGTTCAGCAAGTTCCTTTCGCGTTATGATCCGCTCTTGGTTATCAATAAAGTACATTAGTGTTTTAAACAGTAGAGGCTCAAGTTCTTTGCGCTCGTGTTTGTTGTTGATGGTTTGTGTTGCGGTATTAAGTTGCCAACATCCTATATCAATATACTTTGAGTGTGTTGCTTCAAGAACCATGAAAATACCAAATTAGTGATCAGAAAGGCGGATATACGAATTGCGATATTATCAAAGATTTTAAAATAATATTCAGATGTTATTACTTATATCCTTAGAAATTAACAGTTTCCTGTTATTGCATGGTCACAAAACCTTCATTTTAGTTTTAGGGACATGCTACTCTACTATGGGAATTTCGAAGTAAGGAAAGTCGCTAATGAAGCGATGGTTCATTATAGGTGTGGTTGTACTGGCCTTATGCGGTTGCCACTCTATTCACCCGCAAAAAACCTACATCCATATAGTGGCAAGTTGCCCCCCTCAGGTGTTTGAACAACTGTTTATCGATGCGACAGATAGCTTAGTTATATCGTCCTCTGAGGCCGAAATTCCAACTGGTATGCACACAAATACTCTGCTTTTTTCACCACTGACAATGTCCTGGGATGTCGTAGATAAACTTTTGATTGAGTTAGATAACGCTGGATTTAAGTTTCAGGCAGACTTTTTCGGTAAATATAATCATGCTTATCGTGATAACCATATAGGTGTGTATTTTGTTGAAGGTTGTGAGCCTAGCATGCATAAGCGAGCACCCACAGTGCTTCGTTAACACTGTGAGTATTTATAGACTTTAATTAATCAAGTAAGGGAAACTGTTTTGCAATTTCAGAGTCCGTGCTTTTCGCAACCCAACCTTCTTGGTTATTGAATAGGCGAATGGCTGTAAATTCTGGATCGCTACCCATATCGAACCAATGAGGCGTATTTTCTGGCACAGAGATTAAGTCGCCTTGCTGACATAAAACTTGATAAACCTTATCGTTTAAGTGTAAGCAGAATAGTCCTTGTCCTTTAACAAAAAAACGCACTTCATCTTCGCTATGAGTATGTTCAAAAAGAAATTTTTGTCGCAACTCTGCGGCATTAGGGTTGCCCTTTGCGAGCGAAATCACGTCGACGGTTTGATAACCGCCTTGCGCTTTTAGTCTTTCAATATCACTCTGGTAGGCATTAATAATGTCGTTTTGTGACATTGCTGCTGTGATATCGGTGCTAGTCTGCCATTGTTCAAAGCGTACACCATGCTCTGCGAGCAAAGATGCGATGATGTTTGCGTCTTGCTCTTGTTGTAAAGCTTGGCTTGGATTCTGTACCTGGTAGATAGTCAGTTGACTCATAAAAATGCCCCTTCATCAAAATGATCAAAACTTGATATAACTGGATGCTCAGGTGAGGTTGCTTGCGCATCTCTAAATAACTGCAAGGTTTTCATACCTGCGGCTTTTGCTGCGTCTAACTCCGCGACGACATCGCTTAAAAAGAGAATTTGCTCCGCTTCGTACGGTAGGGCTGTAATAATATTCTGATACGCCGAAACTTCCTGCTTAGCACCCACTTTAGTATCAAAGTAGTCACTAAATAGCGGGCGAATGTCACCATAGTCTGAGTGCGCAAAAAGTAGCTGCTGCGCTTTCACTGAACCTGACGAATACACGTAGAGGTTGCGGCTATTCGCTTTTTGTTGTGTTAAAAACTGGTAGGCATCTTCATACAAGTGTCCAGTAAAATCGCCGTTTGTGTAGCCAAATTGCCAAATGAGACCCTGTAGCTGTTTTAATGGCGTGATTTTTTTATCAGCGGCGATCCACTCAAGTAGCGCGGCAATCACGGTACCAATATCAGCGTCTGCATTACCCAATTCTGCTCTGACGGCACGAATTTGCTCGGCAACGGCGGCGTCCTGCTGATGGTCGCGAATAAATTGCGGCAAATGCGCTGCGGCATATGGGAATAGTATCTCTTTTACAAATGAGATGCGGGTAATTGTCCCTTCAATGTCCGTTAAAATGGCTTTGATCATTGACGCCCCTCCAATTTGATGCGTTCTAATTCGCAGGCAAATAAAAACTCTAAGCCCTCAATATGACGACGAGTTTCTTGTACTGTACGGCCCACTGCGTATAACCCGTGACCTCGGATCAATACACCATGTATAACCGGTGTAGTTTGATGAGATTGCGCCACGCGCTGTGCTAGTTGCTCTATATCCTGATCGTTATCAAAAATAGCAATGGATAAGGTTTCTTCATGCGATTGAATACCAGACAGTGACTTTTGCATTTCATAACCACTGATCTGAAATTGATTGCCTTGAATAAATCGTGATAATACCGTCGCAGCAACGGAGTGAGTGTGTAATATACACTGTGCACCCACGCATAATTCATATAATTTTAGGTGCAATGCGGTTTCGGCTGAAGGCTTGCCACTACCGGCAATGATGGTGCCTGTGGCGTCTAATTCCAGAAATTGTTCTGGTGTTAATTTACCTTTATCAAAGCCGCTGGCCGTGACAACAAAGCCAGAGTCTGTTTTGATAGAGAAATTACCACCAGTCGCGGGAACCCAGCCTTGCTGAGCAACCCAAGCACCTGCTTCGATAAGCGCGAGTTTTGCGGCTTGTGTGTGCATAGTTTACACCTATAAATTAAATGCGTTTGGACGGCTATACATCTATTTTGAGCAATGATAGCATCCACTCACGATTAGCACCATAAGAAAGAGAGTGTTGTAGTGAAAAGTAAGTTACCTCAGGTTGGAATTAGTATCTTTAGCCAAATGACGGCATTAGCGAACGAGCATGGTGCGATCAACTTATCGCAAGGCTTTCCGGAGTTTGATGCGCCTGATTACCTCAAATCACAACTGAGCCACTATGTTCGCGAAGGTCAAAACCAGTATTCGCCTTCTGCCGGCGTACCGAGCTTGCAAGCACAAGTTGCGGCATTAATTGAACGTCGTTATCAGGTGAGTGTTTCAGGACCAGAACAGGTTACGGTGACCTCGGGCGCAACGGAAGCACTCTTCGTGGCAATTCAGGCAATAGTATCTGAAGGGGACGAAGTTATTGTATTCGATCCGGCTTACGACTCTTATGAGCCTGCAATTGAACTTGCTGGCGGGAAAGCCGTGCATATTGCATTGACTGCGCCGCATTACCAAATTGATTGGCAAAAAGTTGCAGCGAGTATCAACCCAAGTACCCGTGCTATTATCATCAATACACCGCATAACCCGTCGGCTAAAACGCTGAAGCCGTCAGATTTAGAGCAACTGAAACAGCTGCTCAATCAGCATGACTTGTTATTGATCAGTGATGAAGTATACGAGCATATTACCTTTGATGGCCTGCCCCATCTGAGTGCATTAGCTGATCCAGCACTGTTTGAGCGTGCGTTTGTGATCTCTAGTTTTGGTAAAACCTTTCATAGTACAGGCTGGAAAATGGGCTACTGTGTAGCGCCAAGGAAAATGACTGTTGAGTTTAGAAAGATCCATCAGTATGTAACGTTTTCAAGCTTCACCCCGGCACAGCTTGCACTGGCAGATATGCTTGCTGAACAACCCGAACACGTTGATGAACTGAGTGCGTTTTACCAACAAAAACGCGATGTACTGGTTAAGGCGTTAGCATCAAGCCGATTTACGCTATTACCAAGTGAAGGGACTTATTTCTTGCTTTTGGATTACAGTAAAATTTCTGATCTTGATGATGTTGCCTTTTGTCGCTATCTGGTGGAAGAAGTCGGGGTTGCGGCAGTGCCACTCAGCGTTTTTTACCAACAAGCACCTGAAGACAAAGTCATTCGATTATGCTTTGCTAAGGAAAACCAGACATTAGAAGAGGCTGCAAAACGTTTATGTCAACTTTAACCGTTACCCTAGTTCAAACGGATATCCAGTGGCTTTCACCCGAGGCCAACTTTACGCATATTGAACGTTTGCTAGAAAGTGTTGAGCCAAGCGATTTAATTTTGTTACCAGAAACATTTGCTACCGGCTTTGCTGTAAAAGAGCAGGGCGTTGAACACTATGCTGATGCAGCCATCGAGTTTTTACAGCAATGTGCTCAGCGCTTTCAGGCTGTTGTAGCGGGCAGCGTACTGATTCCGCAAGGAGGTAAAAAGGCCAACCGTATGGTGTGGTGCCAGCCGGATGGAGAGATACTTCAATATAACAAAAGACATTTATTCTGTTTGGGTAATGAAGGAGATTTTGTGGTTGCAGGTGAGCACCGTGAAGTGTTCGAATTAAAGGGCATTAAATTCTTACCGCAGATCTGCTATGACTTACGTTTCCCAGTATTTCAGCGTAACCAAAATGACTATGATGTGATGATTAACATTGCCAACTGGCCGGCTGCTCGCCGAAATCATTGGGATACTTTACTGACAGCTCGTGCAATTGAGAATCAGTGCTTTGTGCTTGCGGTAAACCGCGTAGGAGAAGATGGGTATGGCACTGCGCATAACGGCGGCACCAAAGCCATTGACTTCAATGGTAATAGTCTCGCTTCGGCACGCGATAACCAAGTTGAGGTTATTACTGTAGAGTTAAAATTGAGCGACTTGCAGCAGTACAAAGCTAAATTCCCAGTTCACTTCGATGCTGATAAATTTACGTTGGCATAATACACATTGGTAAGCAGCAAATGCCCAACTAAAAGGCTTGGTTGGGCATGATTTAATTATCAAAGATCAACAGGCCCTAAGATGCATTATATTGATGTACAAGCAATTCACCTTCTCCGTCGATGGCGCTGTAATCTTTTTTTGATAAACGGAAGTAGCTCAATTGAGCGCGCATTTCTTGGGCTTGCTCGGCCATTTGTCTCGCAGCCGCCATCGTTTCTTCGGTAATTGCCGAGTTTTCTTGGATAAGATCTGTCAGCCTTTGCACCACCAAATCCACTTCTTTAATGGCTTGCTGCTGCATTGAAGTCGACTCATTGATTTTAATGATGTTGTTATTGACATCACTCACCGCACCAACGATTTGTTGCAGCTTTTCACCAGAGCTATTGGCAAGTTCAGTCCCTTGCTCTACCTTCTGATTACTGTTAGAGATAATTTCTTTAATTTGCTTTGCTGAGGCGGCGCTGCGCCCTGCCAGCTCTCGTACTTCGTTTGCAACGACTGCAAAGCCACGGCCATTTTCGCCCGCTCGTGCCGCTTCAACCGCGGCATTTAGCGCCAGCAGGTTGGTTTGAAACGCAAGTCCATCAATCACCGATACAATCTCATTAATGTCTTTACTGGCTTTGTTCACCTCAATTATCGCTGCCACGGTTTGAGCAGATAAACAGCCTCCTTCTTTGGCTATATTTTCTGCGTTTGTTGCCAGTCCTACGGCATCACCTGATTGGTTTGAAACCTTAGTGAGTTCATCTAACATATTGCCAGTACTAGCACTAGCTTCTTCTAAGTTTGCTGCTTGCTCTTCTGTGCGTTGGCTGATTTCAGTGTTACTCGCCGCTATTTCACCGGCACTTTGAGCAACGTAATTTGCTGCGGCTTGGATCCCTTCAATTACACTGGTGAGCTTTTTAATTGTGGTGTTGGTGTCATTCTGAAGAGACTTAAATACACCAAAATATTCACCGTTTACTTGGTTACTTAAGTCGCCTTGAGCAACATTCGCCAACACACTACTGACTTCGGAGATAGCGCCAGAGACCTGTAAGGTCGAGTCATTTACACTCTCTTTAAGCTGTTGTAATTGACCTTGTAGTGGCAACTCTATTTTCTGACTAAAGTCTCCTTCGGACATGGCGCCCATCACGCTACCAAGTTCTTCAACGACTTGGTTGAGGTTCTCGACTGAACGGTTGATGTCATTTTTAAGGTTATCGAGTTGGCCAGACATCGCAGATTGAATGTTACGGTCGAATCGTCCATGGCTGATGGCCATCATCACCGTAGAGATTTCGGATACTGCAACATCAACGGCGGTGACAGAAGCATTGATATTATCTTTAAGTTGCGCGAGTTGGCCCGTTGCCGCCACGTCCACTTGTTGTTTAAAGTCGCCGTTGCTGACGCCAGCCATTACAGTGCCTATTTCTTTCATTACTCTGTCTAGGTTTGCCATGCTGGAGTTGATATCTTGTTTTAAGGTATCTAATTGGCCTGCGAGTGGAGCATCAAGTTGCGCAGAAAAGTCGCCTTGGCGTAGTGCAGACATAATCGTGCTGATACCGTCAATCGCGCTGCTAAGGCTGCGTACGGAATTATTTACCGAATCCTTGAGCTGCGCTAATTTGCCTTTAGCGGGTATCGTCACTTGCTCCTTAAAGTTACCTTGCTCAATATTGGTCATCACATGAACAATACCGTTCATTGTCGAATTAATCGATGCCAAAGAATCGTTAATATTATTTTTGAGCTTTTCTAAATCGCCAGACATGGGGGCATTAAGTTTTGTATCGAAGCGACCATTTGCCATATCAATGGAAATTTCATTCAGCTCAGAAATCGCTCGACTTAACGTATTGGCGCAGTGATTAGTGGCTTCTTTTAGGGTTTCTAGCTCCCCCCGACACGGTACTTTGATGCGGTCGTCAAACTTGCCCGAGGCCATTTGATTCATGACACGGTTAGCTTCAGTGATAGAGAGTTGTAAGGCATCCAGTAATGAATTAAATGCTTGTGCACTGTTGCCTATCTCATCATGGCTACGAATGGGGGCTCGCAACGAAAAGTTGCCTTCTTGTTCCACCGATTTCATGGTTTCTACCAACTCGTGAACAGGTTTGGTGAGCGTTTTTGAGAACCAGTAGGCGACGATTAACACTAACACTATGGTAACCGCTAAAATAACCATCAGGTATTGAGAGAGTGCGGTGACCGATGCAAACGCTTCCGCTTCGTCTATTTCAGCAAGTAGCGCCCAGCGCGTATTAAAGACTTCTACTGGAGTATAGGCGGATAACACGGTTTCGCCGTTATAGTCCTCAATGACTTGTTGTCCAGATTGATTATTTAATGCTTGAGAGACAGCAAACGTTGCTACTTTACCGCGCTCAGGGTATCGAAATGAATTCACTACAGAGTGATTTTGTGGATCCAAGAAAGAATCTGAACGCATCAAACCTTCTGGGCCAACTAGATAGGTTTCACCGCTCTTACCTAACCCTTCCCGCTCGGTCATGATGGCATTGATGGCATCAATGGATAGCTGTGCAGCCACAATTGCAACGGTTTGGCCATTTACTACAATAGGTTTGGCAATAAAACTAGCGGGAGCATTATAAGAGGGGAGATATTGCTTGTAGTCTGCAAAGGCACTGATTGTCGGGTCAGTTGCATTTTTAAGTTCTCGATAAAGGGACGCTAGATTGCTACTAGCATACGGACCGGATTCCAGTGACGTCGCAAAATCGACTTCTTTAAATACAGAATAGACAATGTTTCCATTACTTGGATCGATGATAAAGATATCGTAAAACTCATAAATTTCCGCGATATTAAGCATGTACTGATGGTAACTGCGATGAGCAAGGTCATAATCATCTAAGTGTCCAGTTTCAATGAGCTTATATTTCTCGCCAACAGGGTAGGGGTTACTGGCCAAATAGCGCGCTTGCAATGTAAGTCCTGATTCCGAAATATTACCGAGTAGCTTTGTCGTACTGGTATCTACGGTGTTTTCTTGGTTGAACTTAGGTACAAATACTTCATCATAAAACCGAGATAATTTGGCATAGTTAATATCGGTCTGAGCACTAGGAAAGCTGGTAACAAACTCTTGTGTAATCACTGGAAGCAATGGGTTTGCCGTAAAGGCATCGAGTTTATACTCAACGGTCTTAAAGTAGCGATTAACCGCGCTTTTTTTGATCTCACTAACGGCGCCAAGTTGCGAATATACTTGCGCTGTCATGGCGTTCGATGCGGTATTGAGTGCAATAGAAATAATCACTATCAATGGCACGAGCGCGACGATTAGAAATGCAAAAATCAGCTTTTTAGTTAAATTAAGAGAGTTAAAGAATTGCGAAAACCCAGACATAACCTAATTCCCTGTTGCTATGGAAGTACCTATAACAGCATAGAACAGTATTGGTTAAGATCTAGACAAAAAATAAAAAACCCGGCTATCTAGATAGCCGGGCTTGTAAACGTAAGGTTTCACTCTTCAATCGTGCTACCTGTTAGTGTTTCCAATGATAGGTATGGGCTTTTTCTTCCATGTACTCAGCAGTTGCTGGATGCATTTGGGTTTGCGCGCCATTTTCAAAGAAGAAAGGCTGACGTTTATTGTCATAGTTGCCGATTTCATTCATGGTTGCGGCATCGTAGATGCGGCCATTGATCACGGTGTAGGCAACTTTCTCAGAATCACGAATATTTGACAGTACGTCACCATCAATGATGGCAAGATCGGCTAGTTTTCCTTGTTCAATCGTACCAAGGTCACGGTCCATACCTAAGTATCTAGCTCCATCGATTGTGCCGCTGCGAAGTGCCTGCCAAGGTGTAAAGCCGCCTTGCGCCATTGACCATAATTCCCAATGTGCTGCTAGACCTTCACGTTGACCATGAGCACCGATATGCACTGTAACTCCCTTATCGCGAAGTTGTTTCGCAGTTTTAGCGACATTGATATGATTATAGTGACGCTCAGGTGCTTTGCTTGGACGAATTGATCTCGGCTTTACCACATACTCAGGGACGAAGCTCATCAAACGCTCGTTTTCCCATACATTAGTGTGTTGGTACCAGTACTCTTCACCAGAGATACCGCCATAGGCAACAACGAAAGTTGGAGTAAAGCCAACGTTTGTTTGTCCCCACATTTGTTCGATATCAGAGTAAATATTCGGGATCGGTAGCGCGTGTTCAACACCGGTGTGACCATCAACTATCATGTTCATGTTGTGTTGGAACTTTGAACCACCCTCAGGCACAACCATGATTTCCATGTTCTTCGCCGCTTCTAATACTTGCTGACGTGTCTCTCGGCGAGGGTGGTTGTAACTCTTCACTGAAATAGCACCCGCGTCTTTTAGGCGTTTAACGTGGAACTCAGCGTCTTCAAGATTACTGATTGGTGTCTTATAACCCGGCGCGTGGCCAGCATATAAAATACGACCAACAGAATAGGTTCTTGGCGCGACTGTTAATCCCGTTCTTTGTAATTCTGCCATAGAGAATACCTCGGCAGAGTTATTTGATGGATCATGGATAGTCGTCACACCAAAGCTGAGGTTCGAATATTGGTTCCAGTTCTGTTGTGGCTGCAGGTTATAGCTACCGTAACTGCCATGTGCGTGGGCATCGATAAGGCCGGGGATCACGGTTTTACCGCTAATATCCATTACTTTAGCTGTGCTAGGAATGTCTAGTTCTCCTTGCTTACCTACCGCAACGATGCGGTTCTCTTTGATTAGGATCACACCATTGTCGATGATTTCTTGTTCGTTCTCGGCGTTACGCATGGTCACTACTTTACCGCCAACTAGCGCAATCATACCTTCTGGCTTATCTGCTTTTTGCTCAAAACTTAAGTCGATGCCTTCAGCCGTTAGCTCGTCAGTGTTGTCAGATGCACCATCAACGAAAGCGAAAGTATCAGTCAATTTGCGCTGATAAAGTGTGGGACCAAATGCCCACGTTAGCGCGCTGCTGTCTGCTTTCCAATTTAGGAAGTCACCAGAGTACTTTGACACTTGCTTAACTGGGAAAGCTTTCTCCCCCTTGTTAATTGACAACGTTTTACCTGTACTGGTGAAAGGTGCAACAAACGTATTGAAATGCTCGATAAATGCCACGTATTGGCCATTTGGAGAGACTTTAAAGTCGAAGACATAATCGCCTTTGAAGTGGCTACGTTCTTCTTGACCATTGAGGTTAACACTCTTTAGTTCACGGTGTGTTTCATCACTCATAGTTGAGAAGTAAATGCGTTCTGAGTCTGCCCCAAAGTGTGGGTTATCGCCATTTTTAATAATGCGTTTTGCTTCACCGCCGTTGGCATCAACTAGATAAATCCCCGGATGCATTGACCAGTCACCGCTGAGCAAGTAGCCACCGGTTACCTTTTTAAATAGCACGTTTTTGCCATTTGGTGAAAAGCTTGGTGAGATATAGTGACCAGGCTCTTTAGTGATCACTTTGCCTTTACCACCGCTTGCAGAAACAACACGTATAGCACCTAATTCTTTATCATTCCAAGTTGTGTAAACGATAGACTTACCATCGCGAGAGTAGCTTGGGTAGAACTCAAAGTGGTCGGTTTGCTTAGTGAGGCGTTTTACTTTACCTGACGCAATGTCTTTTACGTAAAGGTAGCCAAGCGCTTGGAATAGTGCAGTTTCACCATCAGGAGAAATTTGAGACCAGCGTGCAAGTTTGACTTTAAAGGTGTCAGGCGCGACATCTACCGCAAAGCGCAGTGCCGGTGTGATCTGTTTTTCAGCGACAACGCGAGTAGGGATGACGTTGACCTCGTGCGATGCAATATTGACGCGGTTGAATACCCCTTTCGCCCAAAAAACGAGGGATTTACCATCTGGTGTGTAAGCAAAAGAAGGCGTGTTACCATGTGCGCCATTTGCTTCTTGTAAATCGCGATCAAGGCCGGCATAAACACGAGTTTCGACGCCCGAGTGTAAATCTTTAATATATAAAGCACCGATCATTTCATTGCCGTTATCTTCACGTTTAACAAACGCAATAGATTTACCATCAGGACTTACGGTTGGACGAATAGCACCGCCAGCACCACGGATCACAGTCTCTTCTTCACCGGTTGCTAAATCCCAACTGCGAATTTCGAAAACAGCGTCGAGCGAGTTTTTGTTATATTCCCAGCGCACGCCAGAGGTAGCATCAACTGAGTAATAGATTTTCTTACCATCGTGAGAAAAAGCAGGCTCTGCAACGTTCTTTTGCGATTTTGCGCCATGTAAACGCTCGCGAACCAACACGCCTTTACCACCGCTGATGTGATACATACGAATAGAGCCGCCCGGGATGGTACGCCCCGTTACTTGACCTTGCTTCACTGCAATGTATTGACCATCAGGTGACCATGCCGGGTTGTGAACGATATTATTTACTTCTTTTGACACCTGACGCAGATTTTGCCCATCTACATCCATCACCCACAGGTTATCACCGCCTGCGCGATCGGAGATAAATGCGATGTGTTTGCCATCAGGCGAAAACTTAGGTTGAATGTTCCAGCCCATGTCCGATGTTAATGCCGTTGCTTTACCACCGGCAATTGGCATGATGTAAAGGTCGCCAAGCATATCAAAGACGATGTGTTTACCATCAGGACTAACATCTAAGTTACTCCATGTGGTTTCGTTGGTATCAATGGTGATGGTTTGTTTTTCACCAGGTGGGTTGAGCACATCCCAGCCTTTGGTTGACTTTTCTTCTGCTTGCGTGGCTGTAATGGCATCGTCAGCGACGGCTGGCTGGGCCAAACCAATCACAGCAGCACCAATAGCGATGGCTAATGGTGATTTAAAAAATGACATAGATGTTCCCTTAATTTTATAGTTATTGCCCAAGGCCAGTGATTTGCCTCGGTTAAATTAGCGTTAATGTAAATTCTCACTTAGCATGAACAAGTTTTATTATGATGTCGAACAACATGCGTTTAATGACGCTTAACCCATCGCTTCTTTACGAACAAAGTGGAGATAAGCTGCAAGGCTATCTTGCCATAACGACATGGCTTCTGTGAGTTCATCATGACAGGTTTTGCCATCCAATAAGCGGCGCTCTGCCTTTTTCAAGTTTGAGCCATAGCGGTTAAACCCTAGTTGTAACGCAGTACTGGCTTGACGGTGAAGCTGCCTGATACATTGATCTTCGTCTTGTTCTAATAACTGCTGAATATGGATGAGTTTATTACGAGCCGACAACACAAACTCGTTGTAAATCGAGGAAACTTCATCTTCACTAAATCCAGATTTTAGGGCATTTACAGCCGTTTCATCGTACAGGATATCGGGCAATTCCACACTGACATTGGCTTGTTTCGGAGACTGTGACTCGCTAAGTGCTTGGCGTAATTTTTCTTGCTTTATCGGTTTGCCAACAATATCGCGAATGCCAAGCGCTAAGTATTCTTTTACCTCGTCCGGGCTGAGGCTGGCAGTAAAGGCTAGGAAAGGAGTTCGTTTGTTTTTATGCTCACAGTTTTGTAGCTGCTTTAGTACTTCTTGCCCTGAAAGATCGGGTAAATTCATGTCTAACAACACCACATCGAAATGGTGCTGGGTTAGCATCTCGATGGCACTTTTACCATTGGTTGCCAATTTAACCTTATGTTCGTCTTCGGCCATAAACTCAATAGCGATTTTTTGGTTGAGGTCTAGATCTTCTACCAAAAGTACTTTTAAACCGGTAATACAGTTATCGTGCTGCGGGCGCTGTTCAACTAAGCTCAGCTCACCAATGTTTAGCAGTAAATCAAAACTAAATGTACTGCCTTTGTTTAGCTCGCTTTGGATCTCCAGTTGTGAATTCAAGCGGTTGAGTAGGCGACTGGTAATAGCAAGCCCTAAGCCTGTGCCACCCTTAACTTTACCTGCACTACTTTGTACGTAAGGCTCGGTCAGTTTATTAATATCTTCACTATCAATACCTGGCCCCGAGTCCGTGATACTAAAACGCACTTTATGCTCAATTTGTTGGTCTTTTAAAATCTCAACTTTGAGCTTTACTTCCCCTTTGTCGGTGAACTTAATGGCATTACCAACAAGGTTGATAAGAATTTGTCTCAGCTTTTGTTGGTCAAAGTAATAGCACACTTGATCGGGCAGCTCGTACACCAATTCAAAGTGCAGTTTTTTTTGTTCCGCAAGAGGGCTTAGCAGCAAGCAAAGATTCTGTAGCCAACTTCTAAGCTCAACATCCTCTTCGTACAAGGCTTCATCACTTTGCTCCAAACTGGCGTAGTCTAGTACTTTATCAATCAGTAAGTTTAGCGATTCAGCAGAGTTTACGATGGCCTCACAGTAGGCCTTGTTGCGACTATCTCTGGTGCGTCCCAATACAAGTTGGGCGCTACCTAAAATGCCGTTAAGCGGGGTTCGTATCTCATGACTGATCGTTGATAAAAACATGCCGCGCAGCTCTAGGTCCTGTTGTGCCTTTAATGCTAATTTATTAAGGTTTTGTTCTCTTTGCTCGTTACATAACAGCGCCATACCCGTTGCATAAAAAATGGGTGCAAGGACGCCATTGAAAAAAATAGTGATGCTAAACCAGTTCTCTTTGAAAAGTGTGAAATGCGTGACCTCTCCCATTAGTAGGGTTCTGCCTGTAAATATCACCAAGATAATAAGTAGAATAGTGATATAGACTATGCTGCCGTTAGGGTATTTATTTCGTGCAAAGCGACTAAAGAAATACAGCAGTAGCGCGGCTTCAGCTAGATGCTGTAAGTCCGAGATAAGAATCCTGTCTCTTAGGTTTGGAGAGAAAATACTGCTGTACATCAATAAGATGAAAAGCCCAGCGGTAACGCCGAGAAATATTTTAAAGGACGGACCTTTAATCCCTAAAAATTGCCTTATCGCCATGCAGTGGATGATGGAAGCCGCGAATAGCAAGGTATTTGCTATGGGGATGGTTTCCCAATTGTCAAAATAGCCGTGTAATGCAAAGGAAGAAATCGCACAGAGCAAAACCAGAGGGTAAAAAATATAGAGCAGTGTTCCGGGAGTGCTTTTATTCGCTCGCCACGTTAAAAAAGTAAGGAGTGCCATCATTGCAGTCATGACGAGACTGGTTAGGTAGAGGGTTTTTGGGTCGAGCATGTACCTAAAATTGCTTTCAGTTGCGATAAAAACTTAGCATAGAGGGATTCGGTAAGGCAGTAAAGTGTATAACCGAGAGAAGCGCCGATATCATAATGTCAGCGCTGTCTTCCCCTCGCCAACTTGCGTGAGCAGGTTCGATATGAAACTTAGCGAATTTCGTCAGGAATATTCTGCTGAGCCCAAGAAAGAAGTTCTATACGGTTACGACATTTGGTTTTACGAAATGCACTGTATAGATGCGTTTTCACCGTATGAGGACTGATATTTAGTTCTTCAGCGATCTCTTTGTTTTTCGCACCTTTACTCATGAGCGCGATAATTGCTTTTTCTCGCTTAGTGAGTTTCACAGGTTCGATATCACCTTCGGTTAGTTTATGTAATGCATCTTTATTAAATTGCAGCATGCGATTTAACACATTACACATCACGTCACGGCGATACCAAAGTTGATCTTCAAGCAACAACCGGATCCCTTTCATTAGCACATCGGCGTTATCTGTCGTGTAGAATACACCGCGAATACCGCTTAGCAGCGCACGATTGGCAAGCTCCGGATTTTCATCTAAGTTGAACAGCACGATATCGCATTTGACTTTGAGGTTGACGAGTTGTTCTTTTAATTTTCCCCAAGAATCGTTCACTGCAGTTTCGATGAAAAGTAATCGAGTGCCTTCTGGCACATCTGAGATATCAGTTCCAGTTGTAACATCCAACCCTTGGGTTTTTAACAAAGGTTGTAACACATTGATACCAATGGTGTTAACCGGCTCTTTATCTAATAACAAAAAAGCACTACTGCTCATTTTAGGACACACTCTAATTTTTCCGATTTATCAATGCTAACATGGGATTCAGACCTTTTGTATTAGAATTTTTAGTATAAGATAGAGAAACCCGCTATATGACAAAGCGAAATAATAAATCGAAATTATGTACAGAATATGCATTTAAATGTAATTTATTGAAATAAGTAAGCTTTTAACGATTTCTGTTAATAACTTACTCATTTACATTGCTTAACAGAGAATAATCTAAAGTGGTACTTTTTTCGTATCTTGATAAGGTGGCCAGCCCATTTCTTTTCCAGCTAATACATGTAGATGAAGGTGATATACGGTTTGACCACCATGATCATTACAGTTCATCACTACACGATAACCATCTTCTGCAAAGCCGTGTTCTTTCGCTAATTTGGCGGCAACAACATATAAATGACCAACAAGATGAGCGTTTTCTTCAGTCACGTCGTTGATGGTCGCAATTGCTGTTTTAGGAATAACTAAGACATGGAATGGCGCCTGTGGATTAATGTCTCTAAACGCGAGTGCATGTTCATCTTCGTAAACGATATCTGCTGGGATCTCTCGATTAATAATTTTGGTAAAAATAGTTTCTGAACTCATGGTCCTTCCTTATCTGGCATATTGAATTGCTCTAGCATAGCTAACTCTCAAGGAGACTCAATAGATTTGATGCGTTATCCCACTGCGCATCAATTAAAAGGGTAGAGATATGCGTAGGTATGCAGTAATCTCATCAAGGTATAATGATTTGGTACTCACGAAGGAGTGAATAGATGCGCTTAAAATATACGCTTGCGACCGCTGTTTTACTGTTGTCACCGCTTTCACAGGCTGCGTTGCTAAGTTTTCCTGAAGAAATTATTCCCTTGCAAGTTGATGATAAAACCATTGAACACTCATTCTTCTCCAAAGTGCGAGAGTTGGACTTAGCCAAAGGGGAGTATGCGGTCAAAATGCGTTACACCGACTTGTATGAAGTGGGCTATGACGACCACGAAACCATCGAGTCGAAGCCATTCTGGGCGAAAGTAAGTATCGATCAAGACGGCGAGTATCAGGTTGAATTTAACAGACCTGACAACGTGGTTGCGGCAAAGGCATTTGCAGATCAGCCATTGATTATGTTGCAAGCACCCAATGAATCGTTAGCGACAACATTGGTGGTGACACAAGAAAGACCAAGAGTAACGGAAGCGATAGCAAGTGAGCCTTCAACACCCACTGCACCACGTTATTCAACGCCAAGTACTACCACACGAGCCGTTACGCCAGCGGCGCCTAAATCAGCACATCCAGATGTGGTTGGCATGCTGGACTATTGGTGGCAACAAGCAACCCCAGAACAAAAACGGTTGTTTTTGGAAAAAATAAAGGGCAATTAAGCCCTTTATCTGAATACGTCTTAATGTGATCTGTTAGTCTTTACTAACAGGGCTCAATCAAATATCACCGTTGTGTATGAGTCAGAAACGAACCCGCAGGCGTAACTCGTTTTTGGCCTATAACAAGCTAGAAAACTTTGCTAAAAGGGCTAACAACACCGTTTACGCTTAGCTGTAAAACATGAGTATATATTTGCGTTGTCTTTACATCGGAATGACCAAGTTGAGCCTGCACGGTTCTGATATCTGCACCACTTTGTAGTAAATGAGTAGCAAATAAATGTCGCAAGCGAAAGTTAGCATTAATAAAGTCACAAGAGTCACACACAGGTAAAGTGGAGAGGCCAAAGAAAGAAAACGTGACACTGATACCGCATTGGCCTTGTCAGCATTGTAAGGTAGGTATCTTGCGGCTAATTGGCGTATTCAAGTTAGATGCAACAACGACCAAAGTAGAGCGAAAGAGTTAGCAGCTTGATAGCTGCTCAAAATCAATTAGTTAACCTGCTTAATTGCTCAGGCTAGCGGCCTCTGTACGCTAAAAAATATAATTGCTTATTAAGGTAAATTTAGGTGTAATGAATACATAATGAGCGCTGAGCAATGCAGGGAAAGCTTACATAACACTAGCTAAACTGAATACACTGGCTAGGAAAGTGAGAGCGTCCAAAAAGCAAATTCCCTTAGCATAAATAACACCAACTCTAAGACATCGAGCGGGTAGCGGCTCAGTCCAACAAGCGATTATGCAACACAAACTGCGTGTCGCATAAATACTAAAATGTTATGCGATTTGCACAATATCAAGGATAGTAGTATGAAGTTAGTATGGTTGCATGGAGCGCCAGCAGCGGGAAAATTAACAGTAGCCAAAGAGTTAGCTGAGCATTTTGGTTATAAGCTTTTTCATAACCATTTGGCAGTAGACTTAAGTCTGTCAATTTACGATGAATTTGGTGATAAGGACTTCTTTGATTTCACGAATCAAATTCGTAGAACAACGATAGCTAAAGCTCAAGAAATAGGTGTTACCCATCTAGTTATGACATATATGACTTGCTTTGAAAGTGATGCGGTTGAAATTAATAAATACCTAGAGTTCTTTGCGGACAATGGAATTGAGGTTTATCCAGTTCACTTGAACCCAAGTCACGACATCATCAGAGAAAGGTCGCAGTCAGATGAACGAGTAAATTCGTATAAACTATCGTGCTTAGATACTATGAATAAGTTGCTGACTGAAATGAAGTTTGTTGGTATTAGACATGAAAATCTACTTTCAATAGATAATTCACATGAACCGGCAAATCAAGTAGCACATAAGGTTGTAGCACACGTTGGGTAAAATCGCATAACAAAGCGTTTAAGACAGACTCCCAACGCATGGCATTTTTCATTCCATCGTTGGGTTTTGTGTTTAAGGTGGTATGTTTAGATTTCGTGGTGGCGTTGCTCACTACTTAACGCGGCGTTATACCCCTAAAGGAGTTTAGATGTTACGCACCATATTAATTTCTCTAATTGTTATTTTATCGGGATGTGTAAGTACACAAAATGAAAAATTAACTTCTAAAAGAGTCGGTGTGTTAACACCTGAATCGCACAATAATCAATTCTGCTACCTCTACAAAGGCGTGATTGTTTTCAATAATGAGTCAGCACGTGAGGAACTTAGCCCTAACTTTTCTAACAGTTTTAACGCATCTGTGGGTAAGGGCATCACAAAGTCGGGGAATATACCAGTATCCCTAGGAAAATTACCTACCCATAAGATCTCAAGTTATTTTGAACGTAAAGAGTGGGATCATTCAATTACTCTTACTAAGGATGGTCGCAAGTATATTGAGAGCTTGCTTGAATCAAACCAAGTTGATTATATTCTCTTACCTTGGTTATATGATTTAGAACGTTGTATGGTAAGCGTTAGCTTTCATCGAGCATCTATCAAGGATTCGGGTAATAAATGTTTATAAAAATAGTTAAGACGTTTTTGATCGCACTGTCTTGCATAATCATACTAGGAGTTGTTAACGCTTATGTGTTCGTTCCTGACCTACAGCGACATGGCGAGATCGTGGCCTATCGAGGAGGCGGAAGCGCAGTTAATTATGAAAAACTAAATAAAACTGGCTGTACCGCCCTTTCAATAAAAGCATCAAACATCAATTCTATTGAGAACACACTAGAAGCTGTGGCTTCTTCCGTTGCAGCCGGAGCGAACGTAATTCATCTAAATGTTCACAGAACTCGTGATGATCAACTGGTTGTTTTTCATGACTGGACGTTAGATTGTGCTACAAACGGGTCAGGGCCGGTACATAAAGCGTCATTTGAACAGTTGAAAAATATTGATGCAGGATATGGATATACGTTTGATGATGGAGCGACTTTCCCATTTAGAGGAAAAGGTTTTGGGATTTCTAAGTTAGAGGCGTTTTATAAACGGTATCCAAAGCATGAGTTTTGGTTAAACCTAAAGGATAACGACATACGTTCATTCGAAACTCTATATGAATATCTATCTGGAAAAAAATCTAGCCATATTGTAATTACCTCTTCAAAAGGTATGGAGTGGTTTCGAAACAAGGATTCATCTTTACGGTTAGCAAGTGTTGGTAGTGTAAAGAGCTGCGGAATAGATTATCTTTTAGTTGGATGGGCGGGATTAGTTCCTGACTCCTGTAGGAACACCATTCTTTTTATACCTCCCTCGATGACAAAGTATTTTTGGGGCTATCCTGAACGCCTAGCATCAAGATTGCAAAGCTATGGTTCGGATGTTTATCTATGGTCTCGACATGAATCGATCACCCAATCCTACGATGATGTTGTCGCATCGGGTATTGGAGTTATCACTAGTGATCTTGATTTTATTCGTGCAACACAATCTAACAAACGCGTCAATCAGGACGCTCGCTAGCTCGCGCTTATTACGCGGGCGATAGCTGTACAAGGAAAACCTGAGTAGTGGAAATGTTCGGAGAAATTATCAAGAATATGTATGGGATGTCACTGGCTGAGTTCGCTGTGATGATAGTAGATACTCTTACTTATCTAATATCTCTTTTCATAGTACTTTTCGCATTTGTTAAGCTTGATAAAGTTACAAAAAGTAAGCATGCCAAAGGAGTTAAAATCTCTATTGTTGCTACAATTTTTTCTTCATTTGTAGCTAGTTCAATTGTAGATAGTTCTGAAGAGCTTGGATTAATTGAGGTGTTTGTATTTCTTATACCCTCGATTTTTACGCTATTAGCGGCAGTTTGTTTTTATCGGTTTACTAGAGAAGTGCTAGTAAAGTACAGCTAACAAAGCCGTTAAACCAAGGACACAAAACGTTTTTGTTCAAAAACGAGCTAGAGCGAACGTCTGTTGTTCGCTCATAATTTCAGAGTAGGTGAAATATTAACCTAATCATCAAAGCTGTAGAGTCAGGTATGAGCTACCACACTTTAACAATTAAGTTTATATTTTGATTCGGCCTACTTTTCGAAAGCACGCTTCATAAAGTTAGGTGTTGCTAATGCACCCTTATGAATACCTGTGTTGTAGTACTCAGTATCAAATGTTGCGTTATCAACGTCTTGTTCGCGGAATCCGGCAAACTTTTGCTCTTTACGCGCCATCGTTGCTGACCACAGACCGCTTGGGTAGATTGGTTGTGGGAAAGGCAGGGTTTGCAGATCAACAAAGCCTACTTCCAACATTGCATCGCGCATTTCTAGTAGCAACGGCATGTGCATTAGTGGTGATTCACTCTGCTGGATCATGATACCGCCAGTGCGAAGCGCTGCTAAACAGCTCTTGTAGAATGCGTGGTTGAATAAACCTTCACCAGGGCCAACAGGATCGGTGCCATCAACGATGATAACGTCGATAGACTCTGCTTCGGCTTCACGCATATATTTGATGCCATCATCAAACATCACAGTGGCGCGAGGATCGTTATTAGACTCACAAAGTTCAGGGAAGTATTTCAAAGACATTTGCGTCACAACTTCGTCGATATCAATCTGAGTTACTTTTTCAACGCCAGGGTGCTTTAATACTTCACGCAATGTGCCACAGTCGCCGCCGCCAATGATCACAACATTTTTAGGTGCAGGATGGGAGAATAGCGCTGGGTGACTCATCATTTCGTGATAGAAAAAGTTTTCACGCGTGCTCACCATAGTGCAACCGTCAATGATCATCAGGTTACCAAAATCCGTCGTTTCAAACATTTCTACTTTTTGAAATGGTGATTGGATTTCGTCTAATTTTTTGTTGACTCTAAGTGAAAAAGCGCTGCCATCGCGGTCGCTAATTTCTGTAAACCAACGGTTTGCTTCTAAGTTTGCCATGATTGTGTTCACACTTGATAAAAATTAAGGCAATTTTGCCAGTGCTTGCGCCTTTGCTCAATCAATTTTAGTCAACATTTTGTACTTTGCCTCATATTAGTTCTAATCAAGCATGGCCGATTTATCAGGTTTGTAAGCTAATGAAAACGCAACTTTAGGTCGCATTGACTTGCCTCGCGTATTAGAATGAAGCTTTATAAAGAATTAATTGAGAGCAGCAATGACTTGGGGTCTGCAAACAGCACGTTCTATCTATAACGTTACCCACTGGAGTGACGGCTATTTTGATATCAATGAACAAGGCCAGTTAGTGGCGTTTCCTGATGGTGATCGCACTAAGCCACCAATTCTTCTTCCAGAGTTAACTGAGCAATTTAAAGCGCAGGGGCTAACTTTGCCGGTTTTGGTGCGTTTTACTGACATTTTAAAACATCGTGTCGATACCTTGACTCAAGCATTTACTGCAGCACGAACTCAACGTGATTACCAAGGCCAGTACACTTGTGTTTACCCAATAAAAGTGAATCAGCAGCGCTCGGTTGTCAGCAAGTTATTAGCGCATCCAAGTGGTCTTGTTGGTCTTGAAGCCGGTTCTAAGCCTGAGCTAATGGCAATTTTGGGTGTGGCACATCAACCTATCACCATTGTTTGTAATGGCTACAAAGACAGTGAGTTCTTGCGCTTAGCTTGCATTGGTCAAGCGATGGGTCATCAAGTAAACATAGTCGTTGAAAAGCTCTCTGAACTGGATACCTTATTACAAGAAATCGACGATTTAGGCATTGAACCGTCGATTGGTATTCGTATTCGTCTTAATTCAGTTGGTAAGGGCAAGTGGCAAAATACCGGTGGTGAAAAAGGCAAATTTGGTCTTACTGCAAGCCAAGTGCTGCAAGCGGTTGAGTTGCTTAAGTCGCATAATCGTTTGCACTTAATGCAGTTGGTACACTTCCATATCGGCTCGCAAGTTGCCAATATTCGCGATATTCAACGTGCGCTTAAAGAGTGTGCGCGTCACTATGCTGAGCTATACCAACTGGGTGTTCCGCTGCGTATCGTTGATGTTGGCGGTGGCCTCGGAGTGGACTACGAAGGCTCTGGCTCTCGTAGTTCATGCTCAATGAATTATACGGTGGCGGAATACGCGAAAAATGTGGTGCATGCTTTTCATGACATTGCGGAGCTGAATAACATTCCGCATCCGGATATTATTACTGAATCTGGCCGAGCATTAACTGCCCATCACGCGATGCTTATCACTGATGTGATTGACGTAGAAAAAGCACCAAATCAAGTCGAACCGGTGCAACCACAAGATGCCAGCCCATTGGTGTTGCAAGAGTTATGGCATTCGTTGTCACAATTAACCCCTCGCATGGCTTTAGAAACTTATCATGACGCTATGCATTTGTTTAGCGACGCACACGACCAATACGTGCATGGTTTGATCAGCATGCAAGAGTGGGCACAGCTTGAGCAGCTTTACTTCACAACACTTCATAAAGTGCGTGAGTGCTTAAGTGAGAATGCGAGAGCACACCGAGAAGTATTGGACGACCTCAATGAAAAGCTGGCTGATAAACTGTTTGTAAACTTCTCGTTGTTCCAGTCACTGCCGGATGTTTGGGGTATTGACCAGCTATTTCCGGTGATGCCTATCGACAAGCTCAATCAGCCGTTGACCCAAAGGGCGATTATTCAGGACATCACCTGTGATTCTGATGGTCAAATCAACAGTTATGTTGAGGGCGCTGGTATCGAGTCAAGTCTACCCATTCCTGAGTATGTGCCGGGAGAGCAATATCACGTTGCGATGTTCTTAGTGGGGGCCTATCAAGAAATATTGGGTGATTTACATAACTTATTTGGTGACACAGACTCAGTACACGTTGAGCTTTGTGATGAGGGTTATAAACTCACTAATGCAATCAAGGGCGACAGTGTTGAAGATGTACTGCGTTTTGTTCATTATGACAAAGCGGTGTTATCTGAGAACTACGCTCAGCAGGTCGCGGCCTTGTCGTTGCCGGAGTCAATTAAAGCTCAGTATCTACAAGAGTTAAACGCCGGACTTGAAGGTTATACTTACTTCGAAGATTGATTTACAAGTTGCGAAATGGAATAAATTATAGCCGACCAACTGGTCGGCTTAATTGTGTGTGATTTTCAAGGTATGATACAGCTCTGCCGTAAAACACGATGAGGGAATGAATGTCGTTTATTCGTAAAGTGATCAGCATCTTGCTGTACGCCGTTAATACTATATTTTGGTTTATACCGATCTTTATTTGTGGCTTGATAAAGCTACTGCCCATCTCGCCACTACAAAAAGCCATGAGTTATATAGCCAAAGCGTGTGCAAGTAATTGGGTCGCGTGTAATTCAGTGAGCCAAAACCTCATTGCGCCGTATACGCTCAATGTTAGCGGACTGGATGAGCTAAAACGCAAAGACTGGTACTTGGTTATCGCCAATCACCAAAGTTGGGTGGATATCTTAGTGTTGCAGCGAGTACTTCATGGCAAAATCCCGTTTTTGAATTTCTTTTTGAAAAAAGAGCTGCTTTACGTACCCGTCCTTGGTCTTGCTTGGTGGGCGCTCGATTTTCCTTTTATGACACGAACCAGCAAGTCGCAATTAAAGAAAAATCCTAAATTGCGCGGTAAAGATATAGAAACGACGCGAAAAGCATGCGAAAAGTTTAAAACAATGCCTGTAAGTATTGTAAACTTCGTTGAAGGTACGCGTTACACCGAACACAAGCATAGTAAGCAGAAAAGCCCATTTACGCACCTGCTCAAACCCAAAGCAGGAGGCATCGCGTTTGTGATGCAAGCCATGGGTGAGCAAATCAGCAAAGTGGTGAACGTCACCATCCACTACCCCGGTGGTGTACCAACTTTTGCAGACTTTATCGCTGGTAAAGTTAAGTCAGTAGATGTTCAGGTGGAAGTAATGCCGGTCAGTGCAAACTTGGTAGGCGACTACACGAATGATCCCGAATTTAGAGTGCGTTTCCAATCCGAATTAAACGCATTGTGGCAAGCCAAAGACGCACAACTTGTGGAGCTTGCCAATAAGAAGTAGTAGAAGGATGTTGTGATGTTAAAACAAATACTACCTAAGTGGTTTCTCGGGCTATCGGCCAGTGTGTGGCTGTTGGTAAATACCTTTGTGTGTGGTTTATTGGTGCTCTTGTTTGGCATCATAAAACTGTTTGCGCCAGTTAAGTTTATCTCTACAGCGCTGCACTTCTTTTACGGTATGTGGTGTAAAGGCAATTACCTTGGCTTGCGCATTGCGTGCGACAAAATACAGGTGAGCTTGCCAAAAGAATTACACGCTCAAGGGTGGTATTTATTAATTTCCAATCATCTTAGTTGGCTTGATATCGTTGTGCTGAGTGCCATGGAGGTGTTACCTGCACCTAAATTTTTCCTAAAAGATGAATTAAAATACGTGCCTTTTATTGGCACTGGTGCGTGGGCAATGGGCATGCCATTTATGAAGCGTGCGAGTAAAGCGCAGATAGCCAAAAACCCCAAGCTTAAAGGGATGGATGTTGAACGCACCAAAGCCAGTTGTCGAAATTTTCGTGACCACCCCACAACCGTAATCAACTTTGTGGAAGGCACTCGTCATACTAAAGCAAAACATGCGCATCAAAATAGTCCGTTCAAGCACTTGCTCAAACCAAAAGCCGGCGGTGTAGCGTTTGCCCTTGAAGTGTTATCTGAGCAGCTTGATGGCATGCTCAATGCGACTTTGGCTTATGAATTAGAGGGTGAGCATATTTGCCGTGCATTTACGCTTGGACGCTTGGATGCAATTGATGTAAAAATAGACTATATCGCGATGGAGAAAGTGCCACTTGGCAACTATCAAGCCGATAAAGCTTATCGTGTACAGTTTCAGTCTTTTATGAATGAAGTGTGGCAACGCAAAGATTGCCAACTCGAAGCGCATTGGCTGCATTCGACGGAGCCAAGTGACACGCTCAATGAGGAGCTAAAACAGCTATGAAGTTCGATCACCTTCATGATGTCGTTCAACCATGGTTAAAAGAGTTACCGCAGGGCACTGTGATCAGTGCTTTATTCACAAACGGTGTCGCGGTTGTCGGGTTATTGCTTTTATATTGGGTGATCCGCCGTTTGGTGCTGCCCAATGTAGAAAATCTTGCGCGCCATATTTCCCCGCGTAAAATTGGTCACCTTGCCCCTCAGTTAAGTAAATTTAGCGGCCGCTTTGCCTTTGTATTGTGTTTATTGGTTTTTTCCGCCTACCACGAGCGTCTATTTGTCGCGCCAGCTTGGGTGTTTGTGGTGATGGAAACGCTGGCATATGTCATTTTAGTGGTGGCATCAGGGTTTTTATTTAGCAGTTTAGTCAACTTAGGTAATGGCGTTTATAACCTTTTTCCATTCGCCAAAGAAGTGCCGATCCAAGGGATTATTCAGGTAATTAAACTACTGATATTTATAGTTTGTTCTATACTGGTGGTGAGTATCTTGGTGGATAAATCACCGACTTATATTCTCTCCGGTTTTGGTGCTATCGCTGCGGTCATTATTTTGGTATTCAAAGATACGATTTTGGGATTGGTTGCGAGTATTCAAATCGCGGCCAACCGACTGGTAACCACCGGTGACTGGATCCAAGTTGACGCATTTGGTGCAGACGGCGAGGTGATTGATCTTGGTTTAAATACCGTTAGGGTACGTAATTGGGATAATACCGTCACAACCATACCAACCTATATGCTGATCTCCGATTCATTTAAAAACTGGCGTGCAATGCAAGAGTCAGCAGGGCGCCGTATCAAACGCGCTGTTCATATTGATTTTACTAGCATAGAGCCGTTGGTAGAGCACAAACGAGCGTCGCTAACAGAGCAATATCCGCTACTGAAAAAGCTTGAAGATGTACCCAGTGATATCACCAATTTAGGCTTATTTAGACGCTACGCAGAGGCCTACTTGAAGCAGCATGATGCCATTAATCAAGATTGCTTATGCATGGTAAGAGAACTTGCCCCCACGCAACATGGCTTGCCTCTAGAATTTTACTGTTTTAGTCGTGATAAACGCTGGGTGTTTTATGAGCACCTACAAGCCGATATTTTGGACTACATGCTAAGCGTAAT
Source organism: Pseudoalteromonas piscicida (assembly GCF_002208135.1). Classification (NCBI taxonomy): domain Bacteria; kingdom Pseudomonadati; phylum Pseudomonadota; class Gammaproteobacteria; order Alteromonadales; family Pseudoalteromonadaceae; genus Pseudoalteromonas; species Pseudoalteromonas piscicida. The sequence goes on along the minus strand of NZ_CP021646.1, from coordinate 3,804,315 downwards.
GCCAGCATTTGGTTTACGTCCATACCAAAGCGTGAGTGATTACTTTGGCGCACACCGAGTGAAAGTGCGCGCTGGTAGCAAACCCGACGCAAGCTCAGAATAATCAGATGGGCCACCAAAGCGTGGCCTACACACTTCCAGTGATAACACCAAACACCATAAAGGCAATAAGCAACTGCCATATCGCGGGCTTCAGCCATTTAAGCGCTACAAACCCTAATACCACCGCGATGATATCGAGCAGACTGTGCACCGCAGAAAGCCAAATCGGTTGATAAAACGCGGCGGCTAAAATCCCCACAACACCTGCATTTAAGGCTGCGCTAATGCTCGCAAACCTTGGCAATGCAATAAGCGATTGCCATTGCTGGTTAAAAGCCCACATTAACAACAGGCCCGGTAAGAAAATAGCGAGCGTCGCGATAGCCGCACCTAAAATGGGATGTGTGTTGTCGACAACTGCACCCAAAAAGCTTGCAATGGTAAACATAGGTCCGGGAATGGCTTGCGCTGCGGCATAAGCTGTTAAGAAGGTTTCTTGCGTGATTCCCTCAACACTGGTTTGTAGTAGCGGCAGCACGACGTGACCACCACCAAAAACTAAAGCACCTGCTTGATAAAATTCGGCAAATAGTTGGCTCGGAAGCGCGGCAAAGGTTAGTGCAAATAAGCCGATAAATAGCGCAAATACCGACCAGTTAATTTTGCTTTTTTTCTGACTTTGCTCGCTTGGCGCATTGCTGAAAGAGTAAAAGCAACCCGCGACGACAAGTGCCATAAGCACACCTAACTGTGCGCTTAAGTTTGGCAGCATCAACAACGTGAGTGTGGCTAAAAAAGCAACGAACTTTAGCGCTGTGGTTTTACAAAAGCTTTTTGCCATACTCAATACTGCATCGGCAACGATAACAACAGCAAACAATTTCAACCCATCAATGACACTTAGCGCGGTGCCTGAAAGCTGCTCAGCGGTTAATGCCAGCATGATCATGAGCAAAAAAGAAGGTAGAGTAAACCCTAAGAAGGCGGCGATCCCTCCTAGTATTCCAGCTTTTTCTAAACCAATCGCGAATCCGACTTGGCTAGAACCAGGTCCTGGTAGTATTTGTGACAGACTGATCATACTGGCATAGCGCTCATTACTCAGCCATTTTAAGTTATCGACAAAGTGCTTTTTAAAGAACCCAAGATGGGCTGCTGGCCCCCCGAAGCTCGTACATCCCAATAACAAAAACTGATAAAATATTTTCAGAAACATAGCGTACCTTGTGATATTGTTAACCTTATATCCTGACAAATCTATATGACATATTTATGACTTGTGATGCTGCGGCATCTGAGTTGGATAAATACTATGCGAATGACTTCTCTATTGCCGTGTTTACTTTTTTTGCTGGCGAGCTTCTCTGGTTTTGCTCAGCAAATAAATGTCGCTGTTGATCACGCACCACCATATAGCATTATTAAAGATAATGGTGAAGTACAAGGCTTAATCTTAGATATTCTAGAAACTGTGCAAGCTCAGGTTGGTGTTAATTATCAAATAAATACCATTCCATGTCCTTTCTCCCGCTGTATGCGGATGATAGCGCAAGGTGAAGTTGATGTAATGGGGGGTTAATACGTACGCCTCAAAGAGAAAAGTTAATCAACTTTGTCGAGCCCGCCTACATGGCACTGACGTCCTCGTTTGTCTTCTATGCCAAGCAAGACAGCGATATTCGGGTAGAGCAATATACTGATCTCTATACCAAGCGGATTGCAGTTGTGCGTGGTGGCGTTTTTTATCCTCGCTTTGATGAAGATCGCCAGCTCAATAAGGTCCCTGTATTTAGTGAGCAAGTGGCGTTTGATTTATTGCTAAAAGGGCGCGTTGATCTGGTTATCGCGGTGGAGGACACCGCCGAAGTGGCGATGGAAGTGCTTGGCCAGCCCATCGAAAAACTAAAAAAGGTCTCGTACCGCCACGCTCAGCCGATTTATGGTCATATGGCGATGAGCAAACGCTTTAGCGACACAGAGCTTGCGAAAAAAATTCGCTTAACTATGAGGCAATTAGCTGTAAAAAAGCAGCTCGATGCTGTCGTTGCAAAGTATAAACTTCCACCAGTTTCTGAGCACTTGAGCGACTTGGTCCCTGCTCATCCATAAAAAAATCAGCAAGGCTTCAGCCAGAGTTAATTGTTTATTGCAACAATATAGACAATCAAGTTGAAATGAACTCAGGTGGGAAGATGATAGCAAGAAATATGTTAATTGGTGCAGCCGTTGTGGTTGCTTTGTCTGGCTGTGAAATGAATAACACAGGTAAAGGTGCGGCGATTGGTGCGGCAACCGGTGCGGTGTTAGGTAAAGCGACTGGTAACCACAAAGACAAACGTCTTGCCATTGGTGCTGCGGTTGGTGCAATTGCAGGTGCCGCGATTGGTAACTATATGGACAAGCAGGAAGCTGCATTTAATCAAGAGCTTGCAGGAACGGGTGTTGAGGTTGTCCGTGAAGGCGATCAAATGCGCTTAGTGTTGCCATCAAACATTACTTTTGCGACAGGTAAGTCAGCCATCAGCCCGAGCTTTTACAATACACTTCAAGGCATCGCCCGTGTGATGCAGCAATATGATAAGACATTCCTTACGATTGTAGGTCATACAGATTCTACTGGTTCAGCCAGCTTCAATCAGACGTTGTCTGAGCAGCGCGCGAATAGCGTAAAGCAGTATTTATTATCACAGCAGGTACTTCCTGCGCGCTTGTACGCAGAGGGCATGGGTGAATCTCAACCAATCGCGAGCAATGATACGGAGCAAGGTAAGGCGCAAAACCGCCGAGTAGAAATAAAAATTATTCCAAACCGAGCGTAGGAAGAATCAAGGAGTGCCATGTTTTAGCACTCCTTTTTATGGATTTCAGCTGCTATAAAAATAAGGTATTTATCGAATTATCAGATAGATCAGGCCTGCGCCGATAACGCTCCCAACGCTTAGGGATAATATTGCAGTAAACAAGAATAAATGATAACTCACTGTTTTTTCTTCTTTGTTTTCTTTACTTTGGAACATGTCAGTCAAATCAATAAGCTTGGATTGGGAGATTTCAAACACCGCACACAAGCTCATGACAGTCTCTTTACTTGCTGTCCCGTCGCTCTCGACGCGTTGAATTGTGCGTAGGCTAACTCCAGAGGCATCTGCTAAATGTTGCTGAGTCCAACTCTTTTCGGTTCGCAACAGCTTTACTGTATTATTATTTATTTGCATTATCTACATCCTTGATGAACTTAAAGTGCGGTGCTGCCGTACCAGCGTCCCAAGTAGTACGCGAGAGTAAATATACAAAAGCCTGCAACTAGGCCGTAGCCCATAAAAGTGAATATGACCTTGGCTAAGGTCAGTTGATCGTTCAGAGGGGTACTTGACTGGCGACCAAGAATTTTTCTGCCTTTGAGTAGTAAACACTCAGTTTCAAAAGTAAAACTGTTAATTACACAAAATCTAGCTTCATAAGCCTGATCTGCAAAAGTAAATCTATGGGTGCCCCCAAAAGAAAAATTGCGCTTTTTAGAAACACAAACATCATCAACGAAAACATACTCACAGCCATTTAAAACGTTTGCGCAACATGCAATCTGGTGCTCTCCATCTTGGAAATACACTTTGTAGGTGGCTTTTTCTAGTTTTTCTAAGTCAGACATATTGAACTCCAGTTAAGTTGTTGTCTCCACTTTGCCTGTTTCTCCATTAAAACACGCCGACAAGCTTACGTCAGTGTTCAAACTGTCATATGACAATAATTTTCTAAATTAATTAACTTTATGATTTAAATGCTTTTAAAGCGAATTTTAAGGTTGGGTAAGAAATGAAATCCAGAAAAAGCACTGAGCCTAATAAAGTTTTGTGACTCAGTGCCTCAATAAAAAGAAGGTCATAATGTGCTTAAAGCGTGTCACACACCACTTCAGCTTTGCAGGTGATCACACTAACATTGGTATAACCAATACGTGTCAATTGCTCTGCGGCAAAAATAGCACGGCCACCCGCGGCACAGTGTAAATAAATTGGCCTGTCTGCGTCTTTTTCTAGCTCTGGAAGCTTAAATTCTAGCAATCCTCTTGGGATATTTACCGCGCCGTTGGCTGCCTTTTGACTATGTTCAGCCGGCTCTCTCACGTCGATAAGCAGACCATTGTTTTGTGCAATCTCTGATTTTGCTTGTACCGCGTCAATGCAGCGTTGGTTAGGCTTTACTGTCTTCAATACATCTTGGGCAGATATCAGCATGTGTAGCTCCTTATTGGGTTATCGGTTTCATTATGACTCACCTTTCCTGAATGCCAAGTTTCTTCAATATAACGATCATAGGACACCAATTAGTAAAAGCTGACTGCACTAAATTGACACAAATAAACACACTAAACCAAACCCAGTTTGGGCTGACAAAATGTGTGAGCAGTAAAGAAATAGCAAACATAACGCCTGCGACTAATCTAAGTAGAGGATGTAAGGTCATAATGAGTGTCACCTTTAATATTAGTTATTTCTAATATTAGACATCACTAATGTTTGTGTCTATACTTTAAGCATATTTATTTTTTGGGAGTGAACATGGATCTTCAGCAAATGGCACAAAATGCCGAGCAGGCAGAAGCATTGCTAAAGCTCATGGCGAATAAAAATCGCTTGATGATTTTGTGTGCATTACAAAAGCAAGAGCTCAGCGTCAGCCAGCTTAATGAAATGGTGCCGTTAGCGCAGTCTGCCTTATCACAGCATTTAGCCAGCATGAGAAAGGCACAAATCGTGACTACTCGTCGTGAGGGGGCGACGATTTATTATCACGTTAAAGATAGCCGAGTCGCTGTGCTACTCGAGAGTTTATATCAGCTGTTCTGCGCCTCAAGTGCAGAGTAACAGGAACGACAGAGATGCAAAAGTTAGATGGTGTCATTCGGTATGCTCTACAAGGCCGCTTGCCAACGATTATTTTCTTGTGCGCTGTGGTACTTGGATTATTTGCATTGCAAATGACACCACGAGAGGAAGAACCACAAATAGTGGTGCCTATGTTGGATATTCATGTATCGGTGCCAAATACTGCCTCACCAGAAGTCGCACGATTGGTCACCACACCACTTGAAAAGTTACTACTGCAAATTCCGGGTGTTGAACACGTCTATTCTACGACCCAAACCGGCGGTACGGTTGTTACGTTAAGGTTTCATGTGGGTGAAGACAGAGAGAAAGCCATTCTCAACACCTACACTAAGCTGTATGCCAATCAGCATACTATGCCGGGAATTGTCACTCAGTGGCAGATCCGTCCAATAGAAGTCGATGACGTTCCGATTCTTATGCTCGGACTGACAAGTTCAAAGCCGGAGCTATATGATGACTACGCGCTAACGCGCTTTGCACAAGAACTAGCTATCCAGTTACAGAGTATCGCAGATACCAGCGAGGTTTCGGTTATTACCGGGCGCACGAGAGCACTTAGGGTTGAGTTGAACTTAGCTGCCCTTGCCGCACATCAAACAACACCAATGGACGTTTTAGGTGCAATCCAAAGTAGTAACCTAGTGACACGAGTAGGACAAGTGACGGCGGGCAGTAACACGATTGCTTTTGAATCTGGTGATGTCCTTCGTAATAAGTCGGCACTGGAAGGCCTCACGGTGAATGTAATCAATGGTCGTGCCATTATTTTAAAGGAAGTTGCGCGGGTTTTTGATGGTCCTAGTGAGCCAGATAGCTATCAGTGGTTAGCAAGTAGCGACACCCAGACTGCAGCTCCCTTAGTGACGATTGGCGTGGCAAAGCAAAAGGGCAGCAATGCCGTGACGGTTGCAGAGCAAAGTTTAGCGCTTGTGACCCAGTTACAACGGGATCTCCTTCCAGAAGAGGTATCGGTAAAAGTATTAAGAAATTATGGTGAGACAGCCAATGACAAAGTCAATAATCTCACTTCAAGCTTAGCCTTTGCGGTATTTACCGTTGTGGTATTTGTCGGTGTATTTTTAGGTTGGCGGCCTGCAATCGTTGTTGGTCTTGCTGTGCCGATTTGCTATGGCATTACACTTGGCTTGGACTTTGCGTTTGGTTACACCATTAATCGAGTCACTTTGTTTGCGCTTATTTTGTCGTTGGGGTTGCTAGTCGATGACCCAATCACAGGTATTGATAATATTAGCCGGTTTATTCATCGTGGCGCGGCGGCTGATACTGATCATAACATCGTTGCCGCGATGGTCGAGATCAAGTCTGCGCTTTTGATGTCAACGTTAACTATTATCATGGCGTTTATTCCATTGGCGTTTATTACTGGCATGATGGGCCCATATATGGCACCCATGGCTTTTAACGTCCCCATTAGTGTCATTGCTTCGACGTTAGTGGCTTTTTTAGTGACGCCTTGGTTGTCTAAAAAGTTACTCAAAGCGGACTCAAAAACAAACGAAGTAGCGCCTCAAGACTCGTACTACAGCAAAATCATGCTGCCAATTTTACAAAGCCCACGCAAAGCTAAGTGGTTATTATGGGGCGTGTTAGGGCTATTCGTTGCGAGTGTTAGCCTCCCTATTTTTAGGGCCGTACCGCTGAAATTGCTGCCGTTTGACAATAAAAGTGAAATCCAAGTACTGATAGATATGCCCGAGGGAACCAGCCTTGAGCAAACGGCTGCAATGGCGAGGCAAGTACAGCAAATCGTTTGGTCAGAAACTGAAGTGACCGACATAGCCGCTTTTGTCGGTAAACCTTCCAGTATGGATTTTAATGGTATGGTGCGAGGTTATTATCGTCGTAGCGGTACTCATCTTGCCGAACTTAGGGTTTTATTGGTGGATAAGAACGAACGAGAACACCAATCTCACGCCATCGTCATGCGGCTGCGCGAAAAGCTTCAGCCTTTTAACCAAACGTTGACGCAAGTGAAAGTGGTGGAAGTACCGCCGGGGCCTCCGGTGTTAAGCACACTCGTTGCTGAGGTTTATGCAGATCCGTTTGTTTCTCGCGATACGCAAGAGCAAGCAGCCCAGAGGTTAGCGCATCGCTTAAGGCAAGAGCCACATGTGGTTGAGGTTGACACCTCTATGGCTTCACCAACATTGCTAAAGCGGTTTGTGGTTGATAAACAAAAGGCCGCGCTGTCTGGTGTGGCCACAGAGGATATTAATCAATCGTTAGTGGTTGCAAGCAGCTGCATGCCAGCTGGTTTTTTATATACCCAAGGTGAGGCTGCAACAGTGCCCATCGAGTTGGGTGTAAGTTACGCGCAGCGTAATCAATGGCAAAACGTGTTAGCGATGCAAGTCCGTGGTCGTCAGGCGTTGGCAAAAACCACTCAGAAATATGGCTTAGAGCAGGCTGCGAGGCCTCTTGTTGCGATTGGTGAACTTGGCGAATTAACATCTATCCCTACGGCTCCCGTGATCCTTCGCAAAGATCTGCAAGAAGTGATTTATGTGTTTGCGGAGCTAAATGGCCGTACGCCAGCAGAGGTTATAGCCGATGTGGTTGCGGATGAAAATCAACAGATAACACCGAGCAATTGGACGTCTCGCACCTTTCTACACAGTGGCGGTGGAGTAACTTGGTCAATGTTAGAGGGAACCCATTATACCTTCAAAGGCGAAGGTGAGTGGCGCATTACCATAGATGTGTTTAGAGACATGGGGATCGCATTTGCGTTTGCTCTGGTGGCGATTTTTATCATTCTGCGGATACAAACAGCGTCTAGTAGCTTATCACTTATCATTATGTCGGCTATTCCCCTCACCATGATAGGGATTATGCCGGGCTTTTGGTTGCTCAATCAATTTGGTGAGCGTGTGATTGCTGGTGCGCCAGAGCCTGTGTTATTTACAGCGACCGCGATGATAGGAATGATAGCGCTGGCCGGAATAGTGGTGAGAAACTCCCTTATTTTGGTGGAGTTTATTAATCAGTCTCGCGCGGCCGGTATGGCACTAATCGATGCATTGATTGCGGCGGGAAGTGTAAGAATGCGACCGGTATTACTTACTGCGGGTACGACGTTATTAGGCAATTTAGTGATTATCTTAGATCCGGTTTTTAGTGGTCTCGCCCTTGCTATTATTTTCGGGATCATTGCTTCAACGTTATTTTCACTGCTGGTCGTGCCTATCGTTTACTATTTAGTATTCAAATCATCATCGACATCTAACCACTCTATTAACACCTCATCAGTTCAGGAGTCTTCTCATGTCTCGTAATAAAATCTTTATTCCTGTTCTTGCTATTTTTTGCCTATTATTGATGGTCGTATGGCTTGCTGGTGGATTCCAAAATAAGCTAGCTCCGGGTAATAAGTCCGAACTTCCAGCCTATCAAGGAGCACGTTATACCGTGCAAAAGTCGCTGATTGCGATGATTGAACAAGTGCCTGCGAGTGTGGTCGCAAAAGAAAATACGTTAGTGTCCAGCCGGTTATTGGCGGAGCTTAAAACGCTTAACGTAAGAGCCGGTGATAAAGTCTCTGCAGGACAGCTAATAGCGACACTTGATGATGCAGAGCTTAAAGCGGAGCTGCAAAGAGTGGCGGCGCAGCAAGCGGCGAATTCAGCTAAGCTAGAACAAGCAACTAAGCAATTAGCGCGCAACAAAACTCTCAATGAAAAAGGGCTTATCGCGATTAATCAAGTGGATGAGTGGCAAGCCGCGGTCAACGAGTTACAAGCACAAGATAATGCATTGCAAGAAGCGTATCGCAGTGCTGAAGTCGCGCTGGGTTACACGCAAATAACAGCTCCTATTTCCGGTAAAGTGGTGGAGCGCTTAAAAGAGCCAGGCAGCATGGTTAGTCCTGGTAGCGCCATCATCTCGCTATTCAATCCATTGCAATTGCAGATTGAAGCACCAATTCGAGAGAGCCAAGTTAAGCATATTCAGCTAGGGAGCGAGATTAAAGTACGCATACCTGCGCTAGATATAACCCAAACTGCGCGAGTGTCGGAGATGGTGCCAATTGCCGACAGCCAAGCGCGCAGTTTTATTATTAAACTGGATATGCCTTTGATGCAGAATGTGGTACCTGGGATGTACGCTTTGGTTGAGCTGGTGCTTGGCGAGCAGTCGGTTATCCAAATACCAACTAATTTGATCAGCAAGCATGGTCAATTGGCGATGGTCGAGGTAGTAGAAAATGACCAACTTCACAAGCGCTATCTCAGGCTAGGCGAAGAAGCAGGTAATAAAACGCTCGTGATTAGCGGCCTAAACGAAGGCGATCAGCTAGCTGCACAGTGACAGCTAGCTGATCCGAGCTTTTAAATAAACGAAGCGATTTCTTCAAGCGACTTTTTCACCGTTGCGTGCTCTGGAATAGTTGCATCTTCACTTGGATAACCCGCAATCAGTAACATATAAGGACGTTCGTTATCTTTGTCTCTACCGCACAACTCAGTTAAAAAGCTCATCGGTTTAGGGGTATGGGTCAGTGTTGCAAGTCCTGCATTATGCAGAGCTTGAATAAGAAACCCTGTGGCGATCCCGACCGATTCATGAACATAGTAGTTGGTATTTTTGTCTTCCGCGTGGATCCCACCTTTTTTCTGACTAAAAATAGCGATAAGCCAAGGGGCATGTTCTAAGTAAGGTTTTTGTGCGTCTGTGCCCAAAGGTTTTAATGCGTCCAACCACTCATCTCCGGCACGGCCTTGGTAAAACGAGCGCTCGAGATCCTCGGCTGCGGCTCGGATCTGTTGTTTCTTATCCATGCTACTAATCGCCACAAAGTGCCATGGCTGATGGTTTGCACCGCTCGGTGCTGTGCCCGCTGCTTTGATACAAGTTTCAATGATTTCTTGCGGTACTGGGCGGTCGCTAAAAGCTCGGATGCTATGACGTCTTTTACTGTTTTCCAAGAATGCTTCCGCACGACTTAGCATTTCCTCGTGAGGGTATTCAATAAAATCCGTCAGTGGGTGGTTGGCGTGATCTTGCATGTTAGTTTTCCTTGGGTTTTGTTAACTAAGAATGTTTCTTAGTGTTTCAGTGTTTACTTTTATTTTCAATTGATATGTTTATGTTAATTGTCACTAACTCAGGTAAATGTTATAAAAAGGACAATAATAAAAATCCGGGAAGGAAATAAAAATGCTCGAAATATCAGGACTTTCAAAAACCTATGATAATGGTGTTCATGCTTTGAGAGGTGTAAACCTGACTATTCCAAAGGGAATGTTTGGTTTACTTGGGCCCAATGGCGCTGGTAAATCATCGTTGATGCGCACGATTGCCACATTACAGTCGGCGGATGCAGGCACCATACAGTTCGATGGTGTGGATGTTTTAAAAGAACCCAAGGCACTACGCGCACGGTTAGGCTACCTGCCGCAAGATTTTGGTGTGTACCAACGCGTTAGTGCGTATGATCTATTGGATCATATGGCAATTTTAAAAGGATTAAATAATAAAAAAGAGCGTAAAGAAGCCGTTGACGGATTGCTCGCACAAACGAACTTATATGATCACCGTAAAAATGCGGTCAGCGGATTTTCTGGAGGTATGCGTCAACGCTTTGGCATTGCACAGGCGCTGCTTGGCGACCCTGATTTACTCATTGTCGATGAACCGACGGCGGGATTAGACCCAGAAGAACGTAATCGTTTTCACAACCTACTCGTTGGCTTAGGTGAGAGTAAAGTGGTTATCTTATCAACGCATATCGTGGAGGATGTGTCTGAGCTATGTCCGAATATGGCCGTGCTGGCGAGCGGACAAATTTTACTTGAAGGTAATCCTATTGCACTCACTGAGCAGCTACAGGGAAAAATCTGGCGTAAGTCAGTCACGCTCGCTGAAGCGAAAGAAGTAGAACAAAACTTACCGGTTATTTCTAAGCGTTTATTCGCGGGTCAGACCTTACTTAACGTATTTGCTGATCAAGCACCCGAAGGGTTTGAAGCGGTACCTGCCGATTTAGAGGACGTCTATTTTTCTACTCTGCATACACATCGAAATAATCAAGCAGCGTAAGGAGTAGGCAGATGCTATTTAAAATGATGCGTTTTGAGCTGCGGTATTTTGTCCGTCAGCCTTCCTTTTATGTGACTTCTCTTATTCTATTTTTGCTCACCTTTTTTGCGTCAGTTTCGGACGCAGTACAGATCGGTGGTGGCAGCAATGTCAATGTAAACTCGCCCTTTGCCATCTTGCAAACCGTTGCCATCATGACTATTTTTTCCATCTTTTTGGTGGTTAACTTTGTTGGTAGTGCAGTGATAAGAGACGATCAAAGTAAGTTCAGTGAACTTATTTTGAGTAAGCCTTTACACTTAGCTCAGTATCGTTTAGGTCGGTTTCTCGGTGCTTATCTTGTCACCTTGCTAGTATTTTCAATGTGTTTAGTGGGGATCTGGGTAGGCTCTGGTATAGGTGGTTTAGTTGGTTGGTTAGATACCGAACTGATTGGGCCTAATAAACTCAGCTTTTACCTAACGCCCCTATTTATCATTGCGGCCCCTTCACTGTTTTTTATGGCGAGCTTATTTGCACTGGTGGCGCAAAAATTTAGAACCATGATAGCCATGTACTTAGTTGCCGTGGGTTTGTTTGTGACTTACCTTGTGGCAAATAGTATTTTTTCAGATATTGAATATCGTACTATTGCTGCGTATTTAGACATGTTTGGCCTATCAGCCATTTCAGCGCAATCAGAATATTGGACCATTGCAGATCGCAATACATCAGTCATAAGCTTGGTTGATGAGCTGCTCTATAACCGCTTAATTTGGATGTCAGTTGCATTGCTCAGTTTAGGCGCCTTGGCCCTGAATACCTCTCATTATTTGCCGCAAAAGCAAAAAACCAAGAGCAAGGCTAAAGAAGATGGTAGCCAAGCTGCGGCGCTGCTGAATCGTTTTGATTTTAAAGCGGGCACAGGTAGTAGTTGGGTACACTTTTGCACTAGAACCGCTTTTGAAGTAAAGCAAGTGCTTAAAAGCTATCCGTTCTTAGTGTTATTAATTTTGGCTGTGGCAACCTTAATACCTGCGTTAGTTGGTTCATTTAATTGGTATGGCACAGAAGTGTGGCCAGTGACCTTTAGAATGGTGGAGCTTATCCACGGCAGCTTCTGGCAATTATTGGTCATTGTGTTGGTGTACTACAGCGCCGAGCTGGTATGGCATGACCGCGATTCGCGAATGGGAGACATCGTTGACTCTTACCCTGTTGCAAACTGGGTATTTTGGGGCTCTAAATATATCGCTTTAGTTGCGGTGATGACGCTGTTATGTGTATTTGGTAGCTTGATTACCATTAGCTATCAACTATTGTCGGGTGTAACGCAGATAGATCTTGCCCAGTATATTGTACGCTTGGGATATTTGTATGTGTTGGGCTTTGCCTTCCAAACCACCTTGGCATTTTTGATACAGGTGATGAGTCCAAGCAAATATATGGGTATGGGGATCTACGTCGTTTATTTCATTATTTCGATAGTTCTGAGCAACTTTGGTTTTGAGCACAACATGTATCACTTGGGCGACACTTCCCCAGTGCCATACTCAGATATTAATGGTTATGGTCATTTCCTCAGTGCGGCACATTGGTATAATTTGTACTGGTTTGGTTTTAGCATGATGTTAGCGACATTGAGCTATGCACTTTGGCCTCGTGGTGCAGGACAAACGCTGACAGCGCGCATTGCACTGATGGGCTATCAGTTAGGCAATACTGGCAAAGCGTTATTGGCTTGTGGTGCTCTGATATTCGTGGGTAGTGGTAGCTACATTTACTACAACACGCAAGTGGTCAACGAGTTTATCACGCAAGATGAAGCTGAAGATATTGCGGAGCAATATGAGCAACAATTTGCCCAGTATCGTGATGACCCTGTACCAGTCACGTTAGATGTTCAGCTCAATGCTGAGATATTCCCAAAGACACGTCGTATTGAAGCGCAGGTAAAGCTGTTGGTTGAAAACCGCTCTGATAAAGAGATCACTCGATTCTTGGTCAATAAACCTGATCATACATTAGAGTGGCAAGTTGAAATGGCTGGCGCTACGCTAGGTGAAGAGGATAAAACCTTTAAGCATGCTTGGCTTGAGCTTTCACAACCAATGACACCGGGTGAGCAGCGTGAAATTACGATGTCAGTTGTACGTCAAACGCTTGGTTTTGTAGATAGAGGCAATGATGAAACCTTGGTGAACAATGGTACTTTCATCGATAACACGACGTTGTTCCCGACATTTGGTTATAGTATCTACAAGCAAATTCAAGACAAAAGTGAGCGTCGTCAGCGCGGTCTTGAACCACTAAAACGTGGTAATAAGATTGAAGAAACACACTATCATCATGAACCATTGTTTGCGGAAAATTTCGTCACATTCGCTGCAACGGTGACGACGGATGAGTCCCAAGTTGCGATGGTGCCGGGCTATTTGCAATCAAAACACAGCAAAGACGGCCGCACGACCTATGTCTACGAAATGGATGCTCCGATGCTGCACTTCTATAACATCTTGTCGATGGATCTTGAGGTGAAACGAGAAGAGTATAAAGGCATTGCGCTCGAGGTTTACTACCATAAAGACCATGCTTGGAATGTCGACACTATGTTGCAGTCGACTAAAGACTCTATTGATTATTTCACTCGAGAGTTTGGACCTTACCAACATAAGCAAATGCGTATTATTGAGTTTCCTCGTTATCGAGACTTTGCGCAAAGTTTTGCCAATACAGTACCTTACTCGGAGAATGTTGGCTTTTTAACGGATACCCGTAATCCTGACAATATCAACGTACCTTACTATGTGACTTCACATGAGCTGGCGCACCAGTGGTGGGCGCATCAGGTGATTGGTGCTAATGTGGAGGGGTCAAATATCTTGTCGGAAATGTTGTCGCAATATTCTGCCATTATGGTGATGAAAGAAAAGTACGGCGAGAATAATCTCCGTAAATTCCTGAAGTACGAACTAGACACCTATTTAAGTGGACGAGGCTCTGATCCGTATGAAGAGCGGGCGCTATCCAGAACAGTCGGTCAGCAATATATTCACTACAATAAAGGTTCTGTTGTGATGTTAGCGCTGCACGATTTACTTGGAGAAACGCGACTCAATAGCGCATTAAGAAGCTTCTTAAATGACTATCGTTTTAGAACAGATATCTATCCAACAACACTCGACTTTTTGACTTACTTAAAAGCGGGGGCTTCAGAGCAAGAACAAGTATTTATCGAAGATCAGTTCAATGCGATTACGTTGTATGAGCTTAAGCTTGCGGGGGTTGAAGTGCAAGAAGCGACGCAAGCGGGAGAACTTCATACAGTGACCTTAACGGTTGAGGCTGCGAAAAAGCATGCAGATGGTGAAGGTAACGAAGAAGAAATCCCGCTTAATCAAGAGATTGATATAGCCTTATTCTCTGCCGATCCTAATAACATTCAAAGTGACGAAACGCTGTTATACCTACAAAAACACGCGATCACATCAGGTGAAAATAAGATTGAATTGAAAGTGACAGAGTTACCGAAATTTGCTGGCGTTGATCCGTTTGTAAAACTGGTTGATAAGAAAACAGCCGATAACATCAAGTCACTCTAATCGATATATAGGTAGGAGAGGGCTTTTTCGAAAGCCCTCATTCATTTTTAAAGGAAAGTTATGCCAGATTTATTGCAAGTAACAGGGGTGTCGAAGCAATATGTTTCGGTAAAAGCAGTAGATAATCTAAGTTTTAACGTTAAACAAGGTGAGATCTTTGCACTACTTGGTCCCAATGGTGCGGGTAAATCATCCCTCGTGAGAATGTTGGTTGGGTTTACCTATCCAGATAGTGGCGCAATCGCCGTCAATATTGATGGGCAAGCACATCAGTCAATCCCTCATCAAAGTTTAGGTTATCTCCCAGAAGATAGAGGGCTGTATGCTGAAAAAACTGTGCAGCAGAATTTGCTCTATTTTGCCAAGTTACGCGGTGTTGAGAAAAACGCAGCCCTAGTACAGATTGAGTCTTGGCTAACACAGTTTGACTTAAGTGACAGAGCGCATGAGCGGTTGAAATCGTTGTCAAAAGGCAATCAGCAAAAAGTACAGTTAATATCGGCAGTATTGCACAACCCCAAGGTTGTATTGCTTGATGAGCCTTTCTCTGGTCTTGACCCCATCAACCAAGAAAAGGTGGTGGTGTTTTTGGAAGCATTAAAAGCACAAGGCATGACGGTTATTTTAAGCGCACATCAGATGGCGATGGTGGAAAAGCTTGCCGATCGAATGCTGTTAATGAATCACGGGCAAGCCGTGCTTTATGGCACGTTAGCCGAAATAAAACAGGACGTTGGTGTTGGCATCGACATCACAGTAAGCTTCAGTGAGGCAACGAACTACGCAGAGCTCAATTTAGGTAACTACAGGGTGGCTTGTACTCAATTAAGTCAGAATAAGATTAAGTTTGAGTTGAGTAACTCCTCAGAACTTAATTTGTTGCTCGCCGATTTGTCTAAATCAACGACTTTGCAAGGAATAGAAACCAAAACCATGGACTTGCATCAACTCTATCTAAAAGCAATCGAATCCCATCAAGGCAAAGTGCAATCTCAGGAGAGTGCCCATGTCTTATAAGCTGCAACAGATACTGCAAGTGACCAAATGGGAGTTTATGTACTTTTTTAAACTCAAGCAGGAGCTGATCGGTAAAGCAATTATGCTGGCGATAGGTTTGCTTATCTATGTTTGGCAAAGCACTTCGTTTTTTGAACCTGAGCAATATGTTATCGCAACACCATCCGCCATGAACTTAACTCAGCTACCTGAGCCTTTGCTGCTAAAGCGAGTTGATGCGTCAAAAGCTGAACTTCTGACTCAGTTAGAACAAGAGAAAATTGACGGTATTTTGATACTTCAAGCTCAAGCGGGTGAGGTGTTACAGTTTGAACTTATTACCACAGGTAAAATGTCTTGGCAGAATGAAGTTGAGGTAGCGCTTATGCAGTTTTACAGCAACGAACTCGCACAGACGTTTAATTTATCTGCGGCCCAGCTCGCCCTGTTACAGCAACCTGTGACTGTCACAAATCAATATACAAAGGATGCAGTTAAGGAGGCGCACAACCAGTCTTCGATGACAGCATTTGGCGTGATGCTATTGATGCTCATCGGTATTTTTACTTCATTTGGACAGATCTTCGTGTCTATCACCGGAGAAAAGCAGCAGCGCGTTACCGAACAACTGTATTCTTGTATGAGTGCGCAAACTTGGATTGACGGTAAAATATTTGGCCAAATGCTACATTGTTTAAAGGCGATGTTAAGCACGTTATTTTCATTTTTGTTGGCGATGGCTTTTATACAAGTCGTTGTAAAAAACGAAGCCTTGGACTTTACAATGATAGACTTTGCAATGTTGCCTTGGTTTACCCTGTTTGCGATAGTGGGTCTTTATATGGCAACAGCTTTTATGGCAGCAATAGCCGCAGCTATTGACGATCCTAACCATAGTGGCAAGACAGGATTTATGATGATCCCTATATTGCCAATTGTTATCGCATTTATGATTGTTGATAGCCCTAGCAGCCTTGCAGTGGATATTTTGAGTCTTTTCCCGCTTACCGCATTTGTGGTGATGCCAGTAAAAATGGCGTTAATTGAAGTGCCCATGTGGCAGGTGTTATGCGCGCTGCTAAGCGCCTTGCTTGGCTGCTACTTTATCCGTGTTGCCGCAGGACGATTGTTTAAAGCGGGCATGGTGATGTATGGCAAAGAACCCTCAATTAAGGATATGGTGCGCTGGGTCTGTAAACCGGAGTAATATCGTGTAGACGATAGCCTGCTAGCACAATGCTTTGGTTATGGTACGCTCCATAACCAAAGCTTGTGGCAACGCATAGAGGGTAAAATGTATCAACACATTGATAATGAAAACAATAAGCTAAATCTACCAACGGGGAAAATCGTTTGTGTTGGTAGAAACTACGTAGCGCACGCCAAAGAGCTAGATAACCCCATTCCAAGCAGTCCGCTGTTGTTTATCAAACCAGCAACGAGCTTAGTACCATTTAAGAATGAAATGATGTTGAACGCCGCACTTGGCGAGCATCATTATGAGGCCGAACTTGCACTATTGGTAGGCGCACAAATTGATGTAAAAACCCCAGCGCCTCTCAAGCATATTGCCGGAATTGGGCTGGCACTCGATTTGACATTACGAGACTTACAAAGTGAGCTAAAAGCACAAGGGCACCCATGGGAGCGGGCAAAGGCCTATGATAATAGCTGCCCAATGACGCCTTTTATTCCATGTGATGAAAACACCTTTGCTGAGCGCATTGAATATCGTTTTTGGCAAAATGGTGAGCTGAAACAGCATGGTGACTCTAGCTTAATGATTTTTCCAATCACTGAGTTACTAAACGACATTGCTCGTTACTTTACGCTTCAGCCAGGAGACATTGTCTTGACAGGAACGCCAAAAGGGGTAGGGAGCCTAGCGCATGGCGATGAACTTACGCTGCAGCTGAAAAGCCATACTCCATGGCATGGTAACGTTGCGATAAATTAGATTCTCGTTTTTATGTGCATCGCTGCGTAGTCTGTTACGACTGCGCAGCAACGAGCTTAGCTTCTGGTTGATTGATTGTGCTCGAGCAACACAGCATGATGGCAACGAGTGAAATTGCGCCTAATATTACCCAGCTGATAGTCAGGTTTACGTAGCCCAAAAGTAATGCGGTTAAGGCGGAGCCGAGCAAGCCACCAAAGCGAGTGGTTAGTGACATAATAGACTCCACACTGGCTCGCACGTTGTCGCTACTCAATTGGTGTTGTAGCTGCAGTTGTGCCGGTTGCGCTAGTCCCATACAAAGGTAAAAGCACAGCAAGGCTAGAATCAGTAATGGTAGTGACGTAACCCAAGCAAGCAACAGCACAAAGGCTAATTTGGCGAAATGAGCGAACGCCATGACATACCCTAAGCGTTGACCAAATAAAGAACAGATTGGAGCGCTGATCGCAGCAGCGACGCCATTTAATACAAACCCAGCCGCCATCATTGCTGGGAATATCCACGCAATAGAGTCAACTGGTGCACTACTATAGCGCTCTGCTAGGCCTGGCCAAAACTTCTCTATGCTGCTGGCAACAGGGATTGCAAAAGCAATCACCAACAGTAGCCTTTGCATACCACTTTGCTTACAAGTTGCCAGCATGGCCTTAGCTTGGCTAATCAGTCCTTTCTCAACCACGTCTTGCAGAGGTCTCGTTGACTCTTTCACCACGACAAAAGTACATGCAAACACCAAACACAATACCGCTACCGAAATCAAGATTAAGGCTTGATACAAGTGGTTGAGCTGTTGTGTTGGGCTAGTCGCAAATGCCAAAAAGAAGGCGGCAAATAAAGCGGCACTGGCGCCGATAAGATAGCCAATACCATACACTTTACCGAACCCCTTATTCAGTGGCTCATCCCCTTCAAGCTTTTGATAAGTTTCAACAAACCATGCGTTGAGCGTGCCAGTTAACGATGCCTGACTTAATCCCCAACATGCCATGGCTAAGCTGACGTGCCAAAAGTCTTCACTCAACAATAAAAGTAAGTTGCATACAGCGGCAAACACCAAAGAAGCTAAAAATACTTTGCGGCGACCAATGGCATCTGCCGCAATACCACTTGGTACTTCAAACACCACGATAGTGATAGCCATGACCACCATAGCTAAGGCCACATCTTGCAATGCTAGGCCTAAGTTCAGCATATAAGGCGTAAAAATAGGGAGCACCAGCATACTGGCAAACATAGTTAACCCAAGGTGGATGCCGTATCGTGTAGCAAATTGTGAACGAGTCATGCGCGTTGCTCCACTGTGGTTGCGGCGCTATTCGTTTGCTGCATTAACGCATTAATATGTGACGCGATGATGGATAAGTCTTTAGCGTCAGTCATGATTTCATCGTGTGCACTTTCAAGCGCAATATAGTCTGCATTGGCAAGTAAATTTTCAAAACCATTTCTGTCACTTGCAAACGTCCGCTTATACAGTGAAGGTATGTCTTCCACTTGATGGATCAACCTCAGTGCCGGAAGTGGAATGGCCTCATCACTGACATGATCGGCGATAAAGAAGCTCACAGGGAAGGTAAACGCCGTCGCGGTTTGAAAGTATTGAGTAAAGTCTAAAAATGCTCGGGCGATAGGTTTAGCGTCATCGTCTTGCGAACGGATATACTCTTCTTCGGCGGCCTGACGCGCTGCTGAAGTAAGTCTTGGTAAGACGGGGTCAATCAAAAAGCAGTGGACAATTTCTCTACCCATTTCGGCCAAGTAACGCGCCACTTCCAGTGACAATGCCGCACCTTCACAAAAGCCGCCCAAGTAAAGTGGGCCAGTTGGCGATACCTCTGTAATACGCTGAGCATAATAGCGCACCATAGTATGCAAGCTGATATGTTTGCCTGTGAACAGTTTGATATTTTCTAATGCGTGAATGCGCAGGTCGGGCGCGAGTTTTTCACACAGAGGTGCAAAGCTATCAGCGGTTGCTGCTGCGGGCATGAGATGAAGCAGAAACTCACTCTGCGGTGCATTGAAAAAACGTGAAGGAGCGAAATGCTCATGGGCAAGCGCAGCGTCAATTGCTTGACTTTCACTCATGGTGGCAAAATCAAGTCGGGTCTGATTATCAATAAATCTTGCCAGTTGCTGCACTGATAGGTGTTCAAGGATAAGTTGTGGCGTTAGCTGCCAATTACGCTTGCTTGCAGCTCCACAAAAGCTTAATAAACTAATGGAGTCGGCACCTTGCTCAGTTACTGCCGTCGCACAACAAAGTGGATTCTGGCCTAAAACATCCTGCCAAATGGTCAGCACTTCCTTCTCTGTGTTGGTTTGTGGCATAACGAGTTGATGCTGCTTTAGCTCAGGTTCTGGCAGCTTAGTTTTGTCGAGCTTGCCGTTGAGCGTTAACGGTAACGCCGAAAGTACATTGAAGCTATGTGGCATCATATAACTAGGAAGCTGCTTGGTAAGCTGAGTTTTACAGTGGCTGAGTACCGCAGCTTGATCGGCCGCGGGGTTGATGACCAAATATGCATGCAGCAAGGTCTGAGCCTGCTGCTTTTTAGCAATAACCGCACAGCTATCTATATCCGCCAGCTGATTAAGGTGATGCTCAATCTCTGCCAACTCAATTCTAAAGCCTCGCACTTTGACTTGTTGATCGCCACGGTTGATATAACACAGTTGCTGTTGTGCATTCCAATACACTAAGTCGCCCGTGCGATAGTACTTTTGCATAGAGCCAAACAGATTTAGGGATACAAACTTTTCGCTGTTGAGTGTTGGGTTATTGAGGTAACGTGCAGCCACGCCATGCCCACAGACCACTAACTCGCCGGGACAGCCAAGTGGCAGTAATTCGTTATTGCGACCGACTACAGCTACCGCGCGCCCTGGGATTGGCTTGCCGATTGCTATCTCAGACTGCTGTTTAGACATCGTTTGCACTGTGGTAAATGTGGTGCACTCAGTCGGACCATAACCATTGATAAAGTGTTTTGGACAAGATGTGGACGCCAGCAATTTATTTACTATCGACTCTGTTAATGCTTCACCACCCACGAGTAAATGAGTCAGAGAAGCGAAAATATGCTCGTCTTGCAGCAACAAAGTGTCGAACAGTGAGCGGGTTAGAAACATCGAAGTGATATTCAACGTCTGCAATGTTGCACGGAGCTGCGCTGCAGAATTAAGGCTGTCCTGATAGCCTAAGTGCACCTCAGCACCGTTGAGTAATGCGCTCCATATCTCAAATAGAGTGGCATCAAAAGCTGGGTTTGCGAGTTGAATAAAGCTATCTTGGGGCTGATGCTGGTAACTATGATTATCGAGTGCCAAAGAGCTAATTGCGGCATGAGAGAGCAATGTGCCTTTAGGATTTCCTGTCGTACCTGAGGTATAAATAATCGTCGCGACTTCGCTAGGTGCGATGCACATAGGCTCAAAACCCGCCGTGATATCAGTATCTGCCAGACTTGTATCACAGAAAACTTCAGCGATATTGGTGTGGTTGAGTGTTGCCAATGTTTGGCTATGTTCATGCAAGGAGACTATTACGTCAGCATTACTATCACTCAGTTGATATTGATGACGCGCCACTGGGTCTTTGAGCGATAGCGTTGTGTATGCCGCGCCGATTTTTAGTGCCGCCAACATGGCAATCACAAATTCAATGTCGTTTCGCATGTAGAGTGCAACGACTTTGGGTTCAGGGCAGACTGCCAAGATTGCATTGGCAAGTTGCTTGGCTTGGTTATCAAGCTCTTGGTAGCTCAAGGTTTGATGGCGATTACTGATAGCGGCTTTATCTGGATGGCGCGCTACTACTTCAGCAAACCGGTCGGTGATACTTGCCACGCTCGGATAAGCGTGTTGCATTCCACTTAATTGATATTGTTTTTGCTGCGCCGTGTTACTCAATAAAGGTAGGCTATAAAGAGGCTGTTGGGCGTTTTCAACTGTTAGATAAGCCTGTAAAACCGTTTGATATAACTCGAGGATCTGCTGCGCGTATGAGCTGGAAAAAAGTGCCGTGGCATAAGTTAACCCTAACTCTGTGGTCTTCCCTGCACTCAAGTGTAATGTTAAATCAAACTTCGCTTGGCATTGCTGGGTTAGATCAAGGTCAACGCTTTGCCATAAGGTATGATGTTGCTCAGGGGCAAACTGACTACTGCTAAACAACGTTTGAAATATCGGGTGCATGCTAGTGTCGAGCGGCACGTCTAAGCTATTCTTAATGGCCTCAAACGGCAAGGCCTGATGTTGCTTGGCTTGATTAACGACTTGATTAACCTGAGTGAACCAGCGCTCAAGTAACATCGTCATGTCGATATCCGCTTTAATCGGCAATGAGTTAACAAAATATCCAAGTATGTTTTGTTGCAGTGCCGTAGGGCGGTTTTCACTAGGAATACCAACAACAAATTGACGTTGATGACTGAGCAGTGCAAGGGTGTGATACCAAGCCGCAAGCCCAAGAGTATTAATACTAATACGGTGCGTTTTCGCTGTTTGTTGTAACTTTAGCATCGTACTTTCATCTAGCACAATGCTCTGTATCGCGCCGCGATGATCAAAGGTGGCTGGGCGCGACTGAGTTTGCGCTAGTTTTAATGGTTCGTAATCAGCCAACTGAGTTTGCCAGTAACGTTGACTTGTTGCTTGTCGTTCACGCTGGCCGGGTGTTGCCATGTAATAAGCATAATCACTAAATTGTAGACTCAGAGGTCGATTCTCTCCCTCATAGAGTGACGTCAATTCCTGTAAAAACAATCCCAAAGACCATCCGTCAAAGGCGATATGATGCCAGACAAAAAACACATGTTGCTGCTCCTTTGAGGTGATGACATAGGCACGAAATGGTCGAGAATGCTGTAAGCTAAACGGCTCGTTAAAGAAGTGCTCGCACTGCTCAAACAAGTTTAGATTACCAAGCTCATGATGCGTCACGACAAACGCCTCATTGGCAGGCTGTTGTATCGTCTTTCCTTGGTGATCATAGGCCACAACCATATCTAGCGCACTGTGGCGGATCACCAGCTGTTCTATTGCTGCTGTGAGTTTTTCAATATCGCAGTGCTTGTCGATTTTGAGTAGGCATGGAATATGATAAGTACTTGCCGCGTTGCTCACTTCTTGCGTAAACAATAGTTGTTGCTGCCCAAGCGTAAGCGGAGCGCATCGGGTTTCCAATGGCAAGATAGACAGTTCATCAAAACGAGCTTTGCTATCTATGCCTTGCCTTGTGAGGTAGCGTAACAATTGTGGCTTATTCTGTTTTAACTGCTCAACAATTGCTTGGCCTTGTAAATTCACGTTGCTAGCAATTTTTAATTTATCCTCTTGCTGCCAAACGCTTATCCCACTTTGTTTTAGTTCATAAATAAATGATTCGATCATGCGTTATAACTCCATTTCAAATTCGCAGTCTTCGCTACTGGCGAGCGCGTTTAGCTGTTGTTCTACTTGCGTGGCAAATGCGTCAAGTTGTGGGTAAGTCAGTAAGGTCGCAACGGCAATTTCGTTGCCGAGCGCTTGACTACACAGAGCGGTAACTTGTGCTGCCTGTATGGATGAGCCACCCAAAGCAAAAAAGTCGTGTTGTAGGCCAATCTCAGAGATTTCAAGTACTTGTTGCCAAGCATTGGCGAGTTGTTGTTGTAGTTCCGTCTCTGGCGCGATATAGGTAATACTATCTTGCAGCGTTGGAATGATGAGCTGTGTGGTATCAAGTTTGCCATTTACTGTCATTGGAAGTGCGTCAATCTGTGATATCGCAGCGAGCTGCATATAGCTTGGGAGCTGTTGATTCAACCATTGGCGAAGGTCGTTTACATCACACTCAGTGTTGGCGTTAAATACGACATAACCCAACAGCACTTTGCCTGTTTCACTTAAATGTAAGTGTGCAACGGCATGGTCAACATCTGGGTGCGCTTTGAGTTTATACTCGATTTCGCCTGGCTCGACGCGGTGACCGTGTAAATCCCACTGTTTGTCAGCTCTGGCAACAAACTCGAATTCACCTTGCTGATTTTTACGCACTAAGTCTCCGCTGCGGTAGAGCTTTTCGTCAGAAAAGTGGTTGTTGTCACAGCGAAGGTGATAGTCAATATAGTGTTTTGCCGTTTGCTTTGGTGACTGCCAATAGCCCAAACCGACGCAATCACCGGCGATGTATAGCTCACCCAGCGCGCCGTCCGGTAAAATCCGCATAAAAGGGTCCAACACGTAGCATCGAGTGTTACGAATAGGCTTACCAATAGTGATAGGTGTATTGGGGTGTACTTCACTAAGTGTTGCGGTGACACTTGTTTCACTTAATCCATATTCATTGAAATGATACTCTGCCAACTTTTGGCTGACAGGGTCTAAACGAGAACCACCGGCATACAATACGGTTAAATTAATATCCGCAATCCACTTTGGAAACTGATTGATAAATACCGTAGGAATAAACGCAACGTTGACCTGCTTAGCTTTGAGATAGCGGCACAGCTGTTGTGGATCTTTGCGTATTGGCTCTGGAATGATTTCCAGTTTGGCGCCGGCTGCTAGGGCAGGAAATATCTCGCAAATACAGGCATCAAAAACATATTCAGCATATTGACTGGTGACTACCTGAGTATTTCCCTCTAGTTTATGGGTGTTGCGCTTCTCGGTGCAGAGATTAGCAAGGCCTTGGTAAGACAGCATCGCCCCTTTTGGCTCTCCCGTCGTCCCCGAAGTAAAAATGAGGTAAGCCAGTTTGTCTGCCGCATGATTGTTGGCCGAGAATGGCAGTAGTTGAGTACTTTGCCGTAGTGTCTGTACATCAAGAGTCAGTGTTGGCAATGCATTCCAGCTGAGTGGTGTGCGACTAAGGAGCAGTTTTGCCTGCGCTTTTGCCATAATCTCTTGGCGACGAGCAACGGGATGATTGGCTGAGAGTGAGACAAAGGGCATGCCCGCTTTTAGCGCCGCTAGCATGGCAATGGGGGCTTCTATACCTTTATCAAAATAAAGTGCAACTGGCGAGCCTTCGTCATTGGTTGCAACCAACTGTGCTGCTAAGTGATCAGAAAACAAGTCTAGCTCGCGGTAACTCACGATTTGCTCGGCGAAGCTTAATGCAGTGCGTTCTGGATACGCTGCTACTGTCTTCGTAAATTGCACTAAAAAAGCGTCATTTGGTTGTGATAATCGAGTTTCTGAGATGACTTGCTGTAGATACTCAGTACTAACTAAAGGACATTGCAGTAAAGGTTCC
The DNA here is from genome assembly GCF_002208135.1 of Pseudoalteromonas piscicida. NCBI lineage: Bacteria > Pseudomonadati > Pseudomonadota > Gammaproteobacteria > Alteromonadales > Pseudoalteromonadaceae > Pseudoalteromonas > Pseudoalteromonas piscicida. The sequence continues at coordinate 3,779,544 of NZ_CP021646.1, read as the reverse complement.
TCGTTGTACTGACAGAGATTTTCAAGATAACGGCAGAAAAAGTGCACAAATTGTTGGCAGCGGGAAGAGTGATAACGACTGCGAGCAACAATAAGCTGACCAATCAGTTGGTCTGGCATATCTTTAATCACCAAATTCCAGTCAAACTTGGCTGGGTGATATTGGTTTTGCTGGGCGGTGTCGCTGGCGACTTCAAAATGTTGATATTGCGCTGTTGGTAGTGAGAACTGATCAAAGGTAAAAAACACTTGGAACAGTGGCGATACACCCACCTCTCGGATCAACCCAAGTTGCGCGGCAATTGACTCTAATGGCAATTGTTGGTGAGATTTTGCCGCAAGTAACAGCGTTTGGCTTTGTCTTAGGTAGTCAGAAAAACTCTTATTTAAGTCGACACGCAGCGGCATCGGTAAGGTATTAACAAAGTAACCTAGTGTATCTTTAAATGCCGAGTCGCGGTTATCAGTGGGGGAGCCAACGACAATACTTTCACGACTATCCCAAGCACATAATGCGAGCTGAAAAGCACACAGTAGTAAGTTGTACATAGATACCTGATGTGATTTTGCTAGCCCCCTTAACTCAGCAGTTAGTGTTGCTGAGAGGGTAAAGGGGAATGCTTCACCTTGATGATCAAACAAAGCCTGTCTTGGCTCATCGGTTGGCCATGGGGTGACATCAATATCAATCAAGTGATGCTGCCAAAATGCTGCGGCTTCGTCGTATTGTTGTGTTGATTGCCAATATGCATAGTCGCGAAATTGCAGTGAGGTTGGGGTAAGCGTGTGTCCCGATAGCAGCGTGTTCAGCTCGTCTAACAATACTTGTGTAGACCAGCCGTCGAAGGCTATGTGATGAAATACCAGTAACACGCCAAATTCATCATCTTGGTGATACAGTCCGAGCCGCAGCGGCGCATCATTTTCAAGGTCAAATGATTGAGCGATAAATTCACTATGCTGCGTGTTTATTAGAGCTTCGCATTTTGGCACGCCTTGCTCATCTTTATATGCCCAGCGACCTTGTTGCTGTTGAGTATAGCGGGTGCGCAAAATAGCATGACGCTCAACCAGTTGATAGATTGCGTGTTGTAAGGCTTGCTGTTGTAGCTCACTTGGGCATTTAAGCTGTAAGGGGATATGAAAAGCGCCAGATTGTGTTGCTAATTGCTCGCTGGTGAGCATCGCTTGCTGCTGCGCGGGCACGATGATTTCATCAAGTGATTGTGATGTTGATGCGACCGGTAAAGGCTCGCAGGCGTTGCTAGCTTGTTGTGATACTAGTTGCGCTATCGTTTTACTTTGCAAAAACTGACTCAAACTAATGTTAACGTTACAGCTAGTGTGCATTTTAGCGACCAATGTCATTGCACTTAGAGAATGGCCGCCCAAGGCAAAAAAGTCATCATCAATGCCTACTAGTTCAACCTCAAGCTGCGTCTGCCATAGAGCACAAAGCTGCTGCTCTAATGGCGTGCGTGGTGCTCGGTATGGTGTCTGTGATACTAGTGCGACGCTTGGTAAGCTGCGGCTGTCCACTTTACCAGAGGCGAGCACAGGCAATTGTTCGAGCCAACACGTGGCACTTGGCAGCATATAATCTGGTAATTGTGGTTGTAGCCACTTCACAATCTCGGTGTGAGAGAGGGTTTGCTCACCAGTGAAGTAAGCAATGAGATGGTTGTTTTGCTGCACTTTGATGCAAGCTTGGTTGATTTGCGGGTGCAGGTTAAGTAAGTGTTCTATTTCTTGTAGCTCGATGCGATAGCCACGAATTTTTACCTGCTCATCGGCACGTCCTAAAAATTGGATCTCGCCGTTTGCCAGATACCGCGCCTGATCGCCCGTGCGATACATACGTGTTCCGTGCCAGTTAATAAAGCGCGATGCCGTCTGCTCTGCAAGGTTAACATAGCCTCGTGCGACACTCGCGCCACCAATAAGGATCTCTCCTTGACAAAAGAGTGGCAGCGCCTTGAGGTTGGCATCAACGATCTGAATATCAACATGAGGTAGTGGTGCGCCAATATTATTGAAATAGCGTGATTGTAGCGGCTGGTGGTTTGCTGTTGCGGTTACCGTGGTTTCGGTCGGACCATATTCAATATGAAGAAGAGGCGTCCATGCCTCCATGAGATTACGGTCACAAGGCTCGCCACCCGTGATCACTCGCCGAAGGGCATGGTGGTCGGGCGGCGTACCGATGGCACTTAAAAATGCGGGAACTGAGACTAAGTGGCTGACCCGTTGGTTAACGAGCGCGTCACGTATCATGGCTGGCGACTTTGCACTTGCCTCATTTATGATCACCCAGCACGCACTGTTGAGCAGCGTTAAAAAGAGTGGTTCTACGGACGCGTCGAAAAAGTATGGAGCCAGACTCAGTGTTTTTTCACTTGAGTTAAAATCGTAAGCCGCAGTTGCGCTTTGAACCAAAGCCTGAACTTGCCGCTGTTCTACCATAACGCCTTTTGGTTTGCCGGTACTTCCAGAAGTATAAATAATATATGCAAGTGATGAATGGCACGGTGAGTGTGCTTGATCTGAATTGAAAACAGGAGCTGGTTGTTGTGCTAACTCGTCAATGTTTTGCACCTCTGTGATTGCGCTAAAACACATAGCCGTATTCAAGGTTGCTTGATGACAAAGTAGCAGGTTAGCACCACTGTCTTGCAACATAAACTCACTACGTGCTTGGCCTTGCTCTGGATTGAGCGGTAAATATCCAGCACCGGCTCCAAGCGTTGCTAATATGGCGACTATCATCTCTGGACTGCGCTCAAACATCAGCGCGACGACAGGGCTTTGCTCGTGGGTTAACTGTGCTTGGAGTTGCACAATCAGGTGCTGAACACGCGCAGCGAGTGTTTGGTAAGTAATAACCTCATCGTTGCTTTGTAATGCTGGTGCATCTGGAGCTGCTGAGGCGCAGGCTAAAAATTGTTGATATAGCGATAGGGTTGGAGTTTGCTTAAGTGTGGTCGCTGGTGGTATTGTACCAGTGTGAGAAGTTGATAATTGCTCAAGAGCGACGTCGCTGTGCTCTACCTGCTGTACCAATAATTGCTGATAGGTGTGGGCAAATTGCTGTGCAAATGCATCATCAAACTTATTGGGATCGAGACTTATCTGTCCTTGCAAATTTGTATTGCTATCATCAAATGCCAGACGGAAATCACATTTAATCGGGTTATATAAAGACTCGTTGGTAAAAGCATCAACTGCTGAAAATGGTAACGCAAACTCGTCCATAAGCTCGCTGGCAAATCTCTGTACACTAAACATCAAGCTTGGCTGAGGTGAGTGTTTGCCCTCACTCAAACAGGCAACTTGTTGATCATAAGGATAACTTTGGTATTGTTTTGCGGCGCGCACGGTCTCATGAACTTGCTGCACGAGGCTGGCAAAACTTTGGCGATAATCTAGCTTCACTCTAAGCACTAAGGTGTTGACAAAAAAGCCAATCATTTCTTGCGTTTGCGGGTGATCTCGATTATCCGATGGCGCACCAATCACGATATCTGTTTCACCGCTATGCAGTGCCAAAATATAACAGTAATGGGCAAGCAACACGCTGTACACTGTGGTATTTAATGATTTTGCTAGGGCACGCAATGCCTGACTTTGCTGTGGTGAAAGTGCAAAATAGTGCGTGAGCGATTCGGTTTTGTGTGTTTGTGTAGCAAACAGTGGTGCAATTTGTGTGGCATGAGCGCCTGCAAGTTGCGTTTGCCAATAGCTGTGTGCAGCGCTTTGTTCTTGCCTTTGTTGCCACTTGGCAAAGTCAAAATAGCTTAATGGCTTAATCCTTTCTCCTTGTAGCAAGCTAACCAGATCGCGCAACATGACTCGCATTGACCAAGCATCAAAGACGATATGATGCCAAAGGAAAAGCATAAAACGCCTTTGCTCAAGCTCAATAATACAGACTCTAAAGGGAGCTTGAGTATGGAGATCAAACGGCGTGTGGATGTGCTCTCTTACCAGTGTTTGTACATGAGTCAAGGTGGTTGCTCGGTGATACTCGACCGCAAGAGGTTGTAAGGTTGCTCGGCAGTTAAAATGCTCAGCATCGGTTTCAATCACGCTCGTGAGGATAGGGTGATGGACAAGCAGCTGTGCTAGTGCCGAGATTATGTCTTGTTGCTGCGCTGGATCATTCAGCTCAACCAACATTGGAATATGATAAGCACAGGACTTTAGTGCACGTTTGTCTACATACAGCAACCTTGCCTGGGCATTGGAAAGCGGCACTGGCTTTAATAATGGCCAACTTAAAAAGGCTGCTTCGGAGCAGATCTGGTGGGCGCTTAGTAGCGCCAATAATTCAGCTTTATGCGCTTTGAGTGCCGTGAGCAAAGTTGGCGCTACGTTACCCTCATATCCCAGTGCCAAGGTATTTTGCTCAGACACCCACACGCGCAACTGCTGCGCGTGAAGGTCGTTTAGTAAGGATGTTAACTCCATGACTATAGCTCCATCACCTGCGAAGAGGTGGTGGCAGGTGCGTCTTGAGATTGGGTGATATCACCCAACTCTATGGTGTCTAGGTATTGCGCCAGAGCCGCAACCGATGGGTTGGCAATGATCGCTGATAACGGGATCGCAATCTGATGCCATTTATGGGCATTGCGCACGAGCTGCACCGCTAAGATGGAGTTACCACCTAGACGATAGAAATTATCATGGATACCGACTTGTTCCAGTTCTAATGTGGTTTGCCAAATTTGGCAAAGCGTCTGTTCAAGCGCTGTGCGCGGAGCGGCGTATTGGTTTGATGATGACATCTGCGGTAGCGGTAGTGCTTTGCTATCTAGTTTACCGTTTACGGTTAGTGGCATCGCCGTGAGTTGAGTGATGCTATCCGGTACCATATATGCTGGTAGCTGCGTTCGTAGATGATTAAGTAACAGCTCTGCATCAAAATAAGCATGGCTTTCCATCACCGCATAGCCACTTAGTGCCGTTTGATTTTGACGTTGATAGGTGATCACTGCTGCTTCCTTAACACCGCTATAGTTGAGCAATTGGGATTCGACTTCACCAAGCTCGATACGATGGCCTCTGATCTTCACTTGGTTATCCAAACGACCTAGATATTCCAAATGACCGTTTGGCAATAACCTGGCGTTATCACCAGTTCTGTAAACGCGGGTGAGTTTGCCATTGAGCGTTAGCTCGAAAAAGCGAGTAGTGCTTAGCTCAGGTTGATTCAAATAACCCATCGCCAAACCTGCACCAGAGATAAACAGCTCTCCGGGACAACCCACAGGTACGGGACGTAACTGACTATCCAGCACCCAAGCCTGCATATCATTGAGCGGCACGCCAATGTCAGCAATCTGGGTATTCATGTTAGGGTGTAAAGGTTGATAGGTGACATGTACTGTGGTTTCAGTAATACCGTACATATTGACCAATTGAATACGTTTACCAAAGCGTTGCCACCAAGTGCTCAGTTTATCGTAGTTGAGCTGCTCACCACCAAAGATCACAGTGCGAAGGCTATCGAGCGACGCCGCGGCAGAAATGGCAACATCACTGAAGTTATAGAATGCACTTGGGGTTTGGTTAAGTATAGTGACACCAAACTGCTCACACTGTTTTACAAAACCAAAACTGTCTCTTGCTTCTTCGTAGCTTGGAATAAACAAGCGACCGCCATGACACAGTGCGCCCCATATTTCCCAAACACTAAAATCAAAAATCGTATCGTGATAAAGCACCCAAGTATCTTCGCTATTAAAGTGATAAAGCGGTTGACTGGCAGACAACAAGCGCGCAACATTTTTATGGCTTTGAATAACGCCTTTAGGTTGGCCCGTCGTACCTGAGGTGTAAATGATGTAGGCTGCAGAATCAGGCGACGGTTGGCAAAGTGCAATGTCGCAAGGCGCGAATGTATTATCTAGATTTAACAGTGGCCAATTTGATTGCTCATTTTCGCTCAAGCTTTGCTGACTTATGGTGTTGGTTAATACTAATTTGAGCTGAGCATCGTCAATAATAAAAGCATTGCGGGCAGCTGGCGCCCTTGGCGATAGCGGCACATAAGCGGCGCCAGCTTTCATGATGGCAAGCATAGCAACCACTGTGTCAAAGCCGGGCTGCAGATATAGGCCGATATACTCAAGCTTGCCATACTGCTTAAGAATATGTGCAGCAAGGCTGTCTGAACGAGTACTCAGCGCCTGATAGCTTAACTCCGTTTGACTGGTGATAAGTGCAGTTTGCTGGTTGCGAGACTGCGCGTGATGCGTAAATAGTGACAGTAAATCTTGGCTTTGGTGCTGCGCTATTTGAACATCGCGTTCAACATGACTTTGTAAACTCAACTGTTCAAGTGGTAATTGCCCATCAACGCTGATAAGTTGCGCGAGAATATGACTAAAGTTGTCACTTAAGGCATCGATAAACCAAGGATCGTAGCGGTTTAAGTCAAACTCCCATAACATAGTGACCGAATCATCCTGATCTTGCCCCATACGGGTAAGCACCACGATATTAATCTCAAACTTAGCCGCTTGACTGCTGATCGCCTCGAAATACTCAATATCATCTAACCCCGGAAGCGTAAGCTCTGGCAGTGGTGAATCATGGAAGCTAAAACAGATCTGGAATAACGGGTTAACGCCTTTGATGCGCTCAGGGTTTACATCCGCGACGACTTCAGTAAATGGTAGGGTTTGATTGGCCAGCATATCGTTACTGACTTCAAAACAATGCTGTACCAGTTGTTCAACAGACATTTCTGGTGTTTGCTGAACTCGCGCCACTACGGTGCTGACGAGCATACCAATGGTATCATCCACATTGGTGTAGCCTCGGTTTGCAACGCCAGAACCAATACAAATATCCTCATCGCCACTAAAGCGCGAAAGGACAATATTTAATGCCGCAAGGGCAACGGCGAATGGCGTGATCTGATGCGCTTGGCTGTAGGCTTTTAAATTGTTCCATAGCGAACGAGGCAGTTTAACCCGGTGTGCGCGACCACGTTCGGTTGCGGTTTCGCCGAGACGAGAAACAGGCAAGTTAATACGGCTCGGTGCGTCTTGAAGTTGTGCTTTCCAAAATTGACGTTGCAGCTCGGCTTGCTCTGTTCCCAACCATTGATGCTGATAGGCTGCGTAATCGGCGTATTGTGTGATTTCTGGCAAAGTACCTTGGCTTGCGCCATTCAAGCGCTGTTTATAACAACTAAATAGGTGATCAAGGAAGATGTTAGAAGACCAACCATCATGTACTAAGTGATGTTCAATATGAATAAGTACATGTTTATATTCGCTAATTTTTATAATTGCCCAGCGTGCCAGCGGTAATTGGTCAATCGCAAAAATATCATTCATATGACCATTCACGAGTTTGTCGACCTCAGCTAATGCTTGTGCTTCTTGATACTCACTAAAGTCAAAGTAAGGCACGTCTTGCTGGTAGTACTTTGCAATATATTGCAGTGGCTCATGTAAGTCGTAGCTAGTACGGAAAATCGCATGGTTATCAACGATATCCTGTAATGCACCTTGTAGTGCAGGTACATTTAAATCGCCACTGAAGGTGATAGTACACTTTGCATGATAGGCTTTATCGCTTGGATCGGCTTTGGCTAAAAACCAAATCGCGCGTTGTTGCAGTGATAGCGGGGCGACCTCCTCAAAATCGGCACCGCGCTTTGGAATCGCAATGGTTTCAAAGTGTTGAGTTTGCATTGCTTGCCATACTTGTCCAGCACTACGATAGCGATAGATTAGATGTGTTGGCACGCTTAAGCCGAGCTGCTGAAATAACTGGTTGCTAAGGTTGATTGCAGAGATGGAGTCACCACCTTGTTGGAAAAAATCTTGTTGCCAGCCAAGACCAGGCAAACAGAAACCTTGGAACTGCGCTAAAAAAGCTTGTTGTTCTTGGCTAAGCTGACTTTGTGGTTGGTCTTGTTGGCTACTTAATTCGTAATTAGCGAGTGCGCGGCTATCTACCTTCCCGTTTTCGGTCATGGGTAATGAGTCTAAACATTGATAGTGATCAGGCAGCATATAGTCTGGCAGTAGCTTTTCTGCTAACTGGCTGATGTGTTGTCCAAGGTCTGCTGTAGGTTCACTATGAGGAACGATAAATGCCACCAAGAACTTAGCATTACCTCGTTGTACTACTTGGCAGCTTGCAAGTTTTACTGCTTCATGTTGGGCAACAACTTTTTCTATTTCACCTAACTCAATACGAAAGCCGCGTAGCTTAATTTGGTTGTCATTACGACCAACAAAATGATAATTATCACCGTCAAAACTTACTAAGTCGCCAGTTTTATAAAGTCTAGCGAAGTGCGCAGGGTCTACTTCTTTTTGATAATAGGGGTTTGCGATAAATCGAGACTTTGTGAGTTCAGGACGGTTTAAGTATCCTTTTGCCAAACCTGCACCACTAATATAGAGCTCACCGATAGCACCATTGGCTACTTGTTGCAATTGCTCATCTAGCACATAAAGTCTGGTATTCACAAAAGGTTGACCAATATTAAATTCGGAGTCGGCATTGGTATATTCATTGGCGCAGGTGCACACTGTATATTCGGTAGGACCATAACCGTTAAACACTCGCGTGACTTCTGAGAGTCGAGAAAGCATTTCTAGATTTGGGGTTTCTCCTGCGACGATTAATTTGCGCATAGAGCGCAAATCTCGGGGGTCCATCAAAGCCAGCAATGCAGGAGGGATAGCGCCAAATTGAATGGCATTTTTTGAGATCAATTGGCTTAGCGCTTTGGCATCGCGTCGCTCGGTTTCTGTCGTTACAAATACAGTTTGGCCCAACATGATATGCACGAGCAGCTCAAATACACTGGCATCGAAAATATAAGAGGCAAACATCATAACGCGGTCAAGTTGGTCTAGTTCAAAGCGGTCAATTTGTGACTCGGCTAAATAAAGTAAGTTTTGGTAAGGTACTTCTACGCCCTTTGGCGTGCCAGTGGTGCCCGAGGTGTAGATCACATAGGCAATATCACTCATTTTATAATCAGGAGTAACAAAGGCTTGCGTTGCAGGAGATTCGATCAACACTTGAGGCGTGTGGCCAAATTGTGGCAGCGCTTGATAATGCCCATGAGTGACGATAAGCGCCGGTTGGCTATCTTCAAGAATAAACTCGCAGCGAGCTTTGGGTGCCTCAGTGGAAATAGGGATATAACCCAGTCCTGATTTGATTGCCGCTAAGATCCCCACGACCATATCAATGCCACGCTCGAGATATAGTGCCACATAAGGCGATTGAGATTGGCTCAGACTCGCCTGTTGCTGAATATTCGCGGCGACTCGTGTTACCTGCTCTTCAAGTGTTTGATAGGTGACTTGCGTACCGTTAAATACCAGTGCAACTTTATTGGCGTATTGGCTGAATGCTTGCGTTAATAAGATCTGCGGCTGAGTGCTGTAATCAATAGGAGACTGGGCGGTCATTGAAGTAATCCTTTAAATATAAAAATGCTCTTTGTGTACAATATGTAAAGAATGTGTTTGAAATGTGTATTTTGTGATTTTGAGTTGGATTACCGTCTTCTCAGCTTTTGCATATGACAAAAAGTCGCTACCATGGGGCATCAAACCAACCAAGGAATCATCATGAAAATCAAACCTCTGGGCACGCCCTTTTCGGCAACTGCTTGCAAAGTATTACTCTGCGGTGGTGGCGAGTTAGGAAAGGAAGTCGTTATCGAATTTAAGCGCTTAGGTGCAGAAGTGATTGTCTTAGATCGCTACGACAATGCGCCAGCGATGCAAGTGGCAGATCGCAGCTATACCTTGTCTATGTTGGATGGTGAAAAACTCAAAGCGATTATTGAACAAGAGCAACCTGATTATATCGTGCCGGAAATCGAAGCCATTGCGACGGATAAGCTGGTGGAATTAGAGACTGAAGGTTACACGGTGGTGCCAACCGCCAAAGCGACTCAATTGACCATGAACCGTGAAGGGATCCGCCGTCTTGCCGCTGAAACGCTTGGACTTGCGACTTCACCCTATCAGTTTGTTGACACCTTGGCAGACTTTAATGCTGCTGTCGCGCGTATCGGCATGCCGTGTGTGGTTAAGCCTATCATGAGCTCGTCAGGTAAAGGGCAAAGTGTGATTAAAAGTGCCGCGGATATCGAAGCGGCTTGGCACTATGCTCAAGAAGGTGGGCGTGCAGGTCAGGGCAGAGTGATTGTGGAAGGTTTTGTTGATTTTGACTACGAAATTACGCTGCTAACCGTACGCCATATCGATGGTACGAGTTTTTGTGAGCCAATTGGACATGTGCAACAAGACGGTGATTATCAGCAAAGCTGGCAGCCGCAGCAGATGTCAGCACTCGCGCTAGAGCGCAGCAAAGCGATGGCTGAAAAAGTCACGGCAGCGCTGGGCGGTCGGGGTCTGTTTGGCGTTGAACTCTTTATTAAGGGTGATGAAGTTTACTTCAGCGAAGTCTCACCAAGGCCACATGATACCGGCATGGTTACACTTATCTCGCAAGATTTAAGTGAGTTTGCGCTGCATGCTCGGGCAATTTTAGGTTTGCCTATCCCCACCATTCACTTCAATGGGCCATCAGCATCTAGCGTGATCCTTGTCGAAGGGGAGTCAACACAATTACAGTTCAACAATCTTGCACAAGCGCTTGCAGAGCCACTAACGGATATTCGTTTGTTTGGTAAACCAGAGGTGAGTGGCAAGCGCAGAATGGGTGTGGCGTTAGCGCGCTCAGACTCGGCTGAAAGTGCTGTCGAGAAAGCCAAGCAAATGGTTGCAAAAGTAGGAATTACGTTATGAACGCAAACACCCGCGTACTTGACCCATTCGTATTGGGGTTTTGGCGGCTATTAGATTGGCAAATTACGCCGCAAGAAAATTTACGCTTTTTAAAGCAAGCGATTGAGCTTGGAATACGCGATACAGATCATGCTGATATTTACGGTGAGTATCAGTGTGAGGCGGAGTTTGGCAAAGCCTTAGCGCTTGAGCCTAGCATTCGAGAGCACATTCGGATCATCACTAAATGTGGCATTAAGCCCGCATTTCCAAGCTTGGGATTAGCGGGAAAGGCGAACCACTATGATTCGAGTAAGGCGCATATTATTGCCCAAGCGCAGCAGTCACTAAAGCATTTCGGCACGGATAGGCTGGATGTGCTGTTGATCCATCGCCCGGATTATCTGATGGATGCTGATGAAGTTGCCGATGCGTTTAATACCCTCAAACAAAACGGCGATGTGCTGCATTTTGGGGTCTCGAACTTTACACCCAGCCAGCTTGGCTTATTGCAATCGAGACTCGATTTCGCTTTAGTGACCAACCAAATTGAGTTTTCACCTTATGAGATGAAAGCGCTTGACGATGGCACGCTTGATCAGTGCCAACAACTAGGCATGAATCCTATGCTGTGGTCGCCACTGGCAGGGGGGAGAATATTCTCCAGCGAAGATGAAAAAGCCAAACGCCTGCGTGCGGTGCTACAGCAAGTGGGTGAAGAGATTGGTTGCACTGAAATTGATCAAGTGATCTACGCATGGCTTGCCATGCATCCATCGAAACCCGCCACTGTGCTTGGAACGGGAAATATCACTCGAGTTGCCAGCGCGTTTGCTTCACAGTCACTTAGCATGAGTCGCGAGCAGTGGTATCGCATTTGGACAGCGTCTACTGGGCATAGCGTACCATAAAACGTTACATACGTGGATTGAAACCAATTTACGCGACAGCCTTATAAATTCAGCCACAAAAAAAGGGCCTTTCGGCCCTACGTGTTGCAGCAAGTAAAAAAATAAGGTGATGCGGCTGTCACAGGACCGCTCACCTTTGGTCATCACAGATTAAAATCTAATCCATAACTTACGTATGCTTTTATATCATCGCTACTGTCTAAGTCGGTTTTTACTAATCCAAAGGTAAAGCCTTGCGTAGATAAACTCACCCCGTAATCCATATAAGCGTCGTCTTCACCTGTCCACTCAAGCACTGTGTCTCCGCTGGAGCGACCAATATGTAGAGTTAATTCACTGTCTTTAAAAATGGGGAAGCTGGCCGACACTTCGGCATATAGCATGTCTTCTTCTGTGCTTGAGTCGCTTTGCGCTGTGGCTAGGTGGCTGAGTTTAAACGTAAAGTATTGCCAGCCAAGCGCGGCGTAAATCTCGCCAAAATCAATATCTCCACTGGCATCGGGGTAGGCGTAGTGGATATAACCGAAATCAAAACTCATGCCCTTGATTTCGCCAGCGTAACCCGCGTACAGATCCATTTCGTAACTGGCAGAGTCGCCAAAGTCGATGTTAGAGACCCAAGTGCCTGCATAAAACCCTGACTCATTGCTATAATCCAAGCCGCCAGACACCGCTGCACCGTCATCAGTCTGGGTGATACCACGCCAGTAATAAGTTGAGCTTGCCGCAATATTTGCTGTTACTTCCGCCTGAGCAGAGACACAAATGCACGCAGTCAGGCCGCCGAGTAGCATAAGTAAAGGTTTGTTTTTCATTCTGTTTTCCCCATTGAGCGCAGAGTTATTATTCGGTTGTTGTCATTGCATTTTCTGCAAAGAGTAAGTGCAAGGGGGAGGCCAATGTCAGGAAATAGCGGAGAATTTATTCTATGTTATTAAAAATATAGGAATTTAATTTCTAAGTTTCGAAAATAGGACAGAGTGATTTGCATAAATGTTGCACATGGCTGGTGCAAAGTACCATAGCTTGCACAGTATTAATGCAAGCTATGGATTGCGCTAGCCGTTATTGAAGTTTAGGTTAGTTATCCAAAGATGGTGCGCATTAGGCTGATGGTTTCATCAACACTGCGGCCTTTTTCCACTTCAGCGACTATCGAGTCACGTTTGGTGCGAATATGCTCTGGAATAGACTCATCCGCAAGGGCGCGGTCGACTAACACTTCTGCTGACTCTTTACCGCGGCGTACTGTTTTTTTGCCACCACTGGTGCCGCTGCGCTGAGGTTTATGCAGTAGCTTAAAGTAATTGGAGTTAGTGGCGGTATCTTTATCCGCGTAATAAAACAGGCATGGGAGCAGCGCTTTAATTTCAGTAAGTTGCGTTTCAAACTCATCCACAGGAGTGGCCATCGTATACCATGGCATTGCTTTAATGGTACTGACGACATCGGTCCAGTAACGCTCAAAATCGCGATTGTTAAGTTTAGCAACACCAAGCGCTTGGCACAAAGCGTCAAGCTTGCTCGAGGTTATTGGCGTGAACACATCAGGGCGACGCATTGCTAATAGGCGAGTGGCTGGTGCAAGCGTTGGCTTTTCCTCGCTGCCAGCAAAGGCACTTAAATACCCGACCATAAATGACTGGTAATGCTCGAGCGTCACGTCACCTTCTGCCGGGATTGCAGCTAGCGCTTCATCAAAGGCACCTGGAAGGTCGTCTAATAATTGATGAAAGCCTTTTGCACTTTTAGTGGAGGCAAACCACTCTACGTCAAACTGATACACGCTGGTATCTAAATTTGCAGCATGCTTACCGCTAAAGGCAAGACGGTCCTCTTTAATCATGTCTTTAAGTGGAGTACTGCGCATTGGTTTAAGGTATTCAATCAGTTTTAATTGCTCATCTAGTGCAATCACTTCTTTGTGACTGGCAATAAATGCGGCCACCATAGGCCAAGGCGCAATGCGTAACGTTTTGAGTTGTAAAAAGCTAATCGCTGCGATGAGCAGATCTTGTAGCTTTTTCACTGTGGGTAATTGATGGTCATCCAGTAAATCAAAATTGATACGATTTTTCGCCACATCAAGCAGTTCATAACACCAACCAAGAAAATCTTCAGGGTGATTTTCCACTTTAACCGCCATCAGATTAAGGCTGATCTCCGTGGCCTGTTTGAGGATATTTTGATAAATCTGACTTTCTTGTTCGCCCAAGGCCATGTTTGACGGTGATATGAGCAGTTTCTTCATGCGGGTTAGATACTCCAAGTTTGATTAATAAACCAACCAGTAAAATATAGCTAATGACGCTAAAAACTGGCAAGGGCGAGGATCATACCGATTAGTCAAAAGGTTGCAATCGCTCAGTACAAATTATTTGCCTTTATTCATGGTATATTCGACTACAGCCGTTATCATAAAGAGAACCAAGCCTTACGAAGGAAAAGCAATGAACCGGCTAGTTAAAATCGTAGGCGCCATTGTCGCGCTTATTATTATTCTTGTTATCGCAGCCCCGTTTTTAATCCCCAAACAGGCAATTATTGACCAAGTCACGTCACAGGTTGAGTCAGTGACAGGTAGAAAACTGTCGATCGATGGCGACTCTGACATCGGTATTTTTCCAACGCTGCACATTGAGCTAAACCAAGTGCGATTTGCCAACATGGCAACGGGCAGTCGCCCAGATATGTTCGCCATGGAGCAACTTGCCGTGCATATTCCGTGGTTAAGTGCGCTGTCTGGTGAAGCTAAGCTTGAGCGCTTTGTGATCAATAATCCTAAAATTATTCTAGAAACCGACAAACAAGGTAATGCTAACTGGCAGTTGCTACCCACCAGAGCAGAAAACACGCCAACGGCGCAAACCAGCTCAAAAGGTAATATGCAGTTACCGGAAGGCTTAGATGTTAGCCTTGGCGAAGTGGCGATTTATGGTGGCTCGGTGACTTATCTTGATGGTGTGACAGGCGCTGAATATCAGGTAACTGATTTAGACATTAGCGTGATGCTATCGTCACTGTACCAACCATTAGAAGTCGACGGTAAGCTGACTTTTCAAGGTCAAACTTTTAACCTAGTTACTACACTCGATAATCCAGCAAAGGCGATCGAAGGTGAAACCTTTAATGTTGAACAACAAGTAAAATCAGCGCTGTTCAATCTTGACTATAAAGGTGAAATTGCAGAGCAAGGTAAAACCATTCGCGGTCAATTAGCCTTGACTGGCGACTCGGTAAAAGCGCTAGCTAAGTGGCAGGGTGTTGACCTAAAAGCCAAAGAAAATGCGTTCAACGACTTTGGCCTAAACGCTAAAATGACGATGCAAGGGCAAGTTTTTACTCTCAACACCTTAGAAGCGACCTTGGACGAATTGGTAATAAAAGGTCAAAGTAAAGTCACTCTCTCAGGTAAGCCTGATATTACCGCGAGCGTTGACCTTGGCATGTTAGATCTTAACCCTTATTTGCCAGAGCCTGTGGAAAAGCCACAAACGCAACCTGAGCCAGAAGACGCACCAGCACAGCCTATTGTATGGGATGACACTGCAATTGATTTGTCAGCATTTAATAGCCTCAATGCGAATGTGAAGATCACCTCTACAGGGCTACGTGCGAGAGAAATTAAGCTTGGCGAAAACCAAATCAGCTTAGTACTTAACTCAGGTAAGGCAACATTGAGCCTAGATAAATTCCAAGCCTATGAAGGTCAGGGTAAAGGTAAGGTTGTTGTAAATGCAGCAACAAAACCTTATGCCATCAGTACTGACTTTGCGTTAACGGCAATTAATGCTGAGCCACTACTGACTGATGCCATTGGCTTTGACAAAGTATTGGGTAAAGGTAGTCTTAATTGGACGTTAAACACACAAGGCGTTAGTCAAAAGCAATTTGTGAATGCTCTAGGTGGTAAATTAGGTTTTGAGTTCAAAGATGGTGGTGTAAAAGGCGCAAACCTTGCTGAGATGATCCGTAAGGGCAAAGAGATGCTCAAAGGTGATTTCTCTTCGATATCGCAAGGACTCAATACCAATTTCGACCCAGATCAAAAAACCGACTTCTCAGCCATGACTGGCACCTTTGTCTTTACCAAAGGCGTAGGTCAAAACGATGACTTCTCGTTGGCAAGCCCATTACTACGAGTTACAGGCAAAGGCACCGTTGATTTACCACAAACTTTAGTTGATTACCGCGTGGTGACTGGAATTGTTGATACCATTGAGGGGCAAGCCAGTAGCGATGACAGTACTGGTTTTAAAATTCCGGTGCGGATCAAAGGTCCATTCCACAAAGTTGAAACTAGCTTAGACCTAAAAGAAGCGGCAAAAGACAAAGCCAAAGACAAGGTTAAGGATAAGGTAAAAGACAAACTTAAAGGTTTGTTTGGTGGATAGATCTTTATGACGCTTCAATAAACAGCTCATCTGTTTGTTTTAAATCAATTTCAGCTTAACAAGGGCTTGCCGATGGTAGCCCTTGTTCTATATTTATCGCGAGTTAATTATCTATATGCAGTTATAGTGAGCTTATGATGGCTTATGCCTATAAGTTGTAACCAGCTGTAATAGAATTACTGCTATTCATGTGCTTAGATAGATGCGAATAGCTCTATAAACAAACGAAGGATAAAAGAATGAGTACACCTACTTTACTCGAATACACGGTGACGCCAAAAGCTGAGGGTAACTGGATATTTTCAAATGACGATGAGCCAGTCAAGCTTAAATTAGCCGAGGGTGACATTGCTGTTCTAACCTATAAGCTCGTTACCGATGAAGCTGGTTGGAGCTTTGCTGAAAATGGTACTTTCTTTACCGAAGCGCAAGACAACTTTAATTATAACCTTACAAGCGAATTAGAAGGTAAGCATACGGTTAAGGTGGAGATTGAAGCATTGAACGTTGCGAATACACTAAGTGAGAGTGATATCAAAGCGCTTTCAGATAATCCTGATGCGAGGGCTGCTACACTCGTAGAGAATAACAACTCGAATATTGAATTCAGACTTGTTGCTAAAAAGAATTCTGAAAATGGTGTCGTGCGTTATTTTTCTCAAGATCCAAGGGTGATAATTGACGACCCAGATGTTCCAAGTTAATTCGTAATTTGCACTTGGCACAGATAGGTAAAGTGTTCTGTGCCGATTCTTAATTCAAGTGATGGCGAGTGACATAATGTCCTGAACCATGACAGGCGATAAAAAGACGGACTCCAGCCTAAATCAATGCTTTTTTTCAGTGAAGCCATCGCGGAATACTTTTCTTCTATCAGCGTCTGAATTAACGATTTTACGTAAAAAGCTTCAGCTGAATCGGGATACTCAGCCAAATATTCATCAATTGCTATTAATGCCTCTTGGTGTTTACCTAGGTGTGCTAAAGCTTGGATGCGCACGACTTCAACTTGGCTTGCTGGATCACTGGCTAAAATTTGCAGATACACTTCACTGGCTTTCGCCTTCTCACCCATTAGTGAGTAAATGTCTGCGTAGTTAAGTAAAATTTCTACATTGCTGGGCGCCAACTGAGAGGCTCTTTCAGCAAACGCGAGTGCCCGTTCTAAATCACCTAATAGCATCAATACAATGGCATAATTATTAAAGGTAGCCGTACTTGTATATGAGCGCTTAACTAGAGCTTGATAAGATTTTTCTGCGTCATGGAGCTTACCAAGTAGAAGAGAGATATCGGCAATGGCCTTTAGTGTTTTCAGGTTATCAGGGCCGTAGTGGCTGGCTGCCCGTAAGTAAGGCAAGGCCTCTTCATACTGGCCAAGCTTCATGTTGAACAGGGCTGCATTGCGGATGACTTTTAAGGTTGGCCTAAGTTCATAAGCAAGCTCAGTGTGATGGAGTGCCGAAGCATAATCGTTTATTAAATGATAGTAGATGCTGATTAGTGCATGCTTTTGATACTCGTCCTTGGCTGAATTCTGAATGGCTAAAAAGGTTCCTTTGGCACGGGTTTTGTCTTTTGCAAACGCATAAAACTCGAGATAGGAAGCTTGAATAATTGTACTTGCCTTTAATCTCTTGGGGGCCTGCTTTAATACTTGCTCCCAGTTTAGAAGTATTTGATCATTTGAGCTATCTCTATATAACTGCGGCGCGAGTTCAGAGTAAAGTGAATACAGCGGCAGGAAGTCCGGTGTAGTATCAATCAGCGTTGTTAACTCTTTTAATATCGCAGCGTGGTCCGCCCCTTTTACCAAGCTAGCATCATGCAGTGTGGCGTAGCTATTCAGTATTGTTTTATTGCCAGTGGCCAAATCAGTTGAGCGTCCGGTTAATGAAGTGAGGGTCGAGGCTGTAACAGCAAAAACATGGCTGTAGTTTTCACTCGAGGTCATCGTTCGCGCACTATTAATCAAGGCTCCATTAGACGCATCAACTAAGTCAATAACGATGTCGCAGCTTTGAATATTGCAGTCTAGTTTTATCGTAATGAGTTCATTGCTATTTAACGCACGCCCCAATGCCTTTAATGGTGTATCAACACCAATAAATTTTTGTGTTTGCTCTACTTCATTGTCTGAAATGAAGACGTAATCATCATTACTTAAAAAATGTTGTTTAAGTGCGTCGTTAATTGCTAGCTCGATGTTTTGTTGATGCGCTTCAAGTAGTTGAAAAGAGTTTGTGAATTTTATCGGTAGCGCGGCAATATAGATCTTAGGTTTGGTTTCCTGCCAATACCAGTATCCACCAACGGCTAAGCACACTAAAAAGGTCAAAAGTGCTGCAATACCTAGTTGCTTTTTACGTGCTTTGGCTTTCTCTCTGGCTCTATCTCGTAGTTCTATTTGTTCAAGTGACAGTGTCGCTTCGCTGTTATCGTAGCTAAAGGCGTGTAAAATTTGCTTTAGCTGCTGACTGATCTCATTCGCGCTACTTGGGCGAGCGTTTTTGTCGTATTGCAATAAGCGATCAATAAGCTGTGCCAGTGCAGGGGGAATATCTAAAATACGTTTAGCACTGGCTTTTAATGGCTGGAACTTGATCTGTTCAGCAATAGACTTGTCACTGCCATCGTCAGCTTGTTCGAAATAAGGATGATGTCCAGCTAACAGTTGATAAGCTATTAGCCCGAATGAGAATAAGTCACTGCGACTGTCTAGCGTTTCATCACGAAGTTGCTCTGGTGACATTGCTGTGAGGCTACCGTAACTGGTATGTGGACGAGAGGCTTGGTTGTCTTCTAATTGTGAAATACCAAAGTCGGCAATTTTGGCTATGCTCTGTTCGTTAACCAGTATATTGCCAGGTTTTAAGTCTAAATGAAGAATGTTCTGGCCATGAGCTGAGGCCAGGCCATCGGCAATATGGCTTAGTAGCTCGACTTTTTGCTCGGTAGTTAATACGTGTGTTTTTGTGTAGTGCTGTAAAGTTGCACCTTGCACATATTCCATTTCCAAAGCCATTTGCCCATCGCTTTCAAAAACATCATAAATTTGTACTATGTTTGGATGGTTAAAACGCGCTAACAGGCGGGCTTCGTTGAGTGCATCTGATTGCGTGTGCTGAGTTAGTGATATCACCTTTACCGCAACTCGGCGGCCTAATTTTTTGTCGGTAGCAAGGTACACTTTGCTCATTCCGCCTTCGGCGAGCAAGATCACGTCCTGATAGTATTCTTCTAACTTCAACACAGCGCTGTCTTTCTCTTTTATTATTGGGGTTAGTGTATCGCTAAAAATCCTAAATTAGTACCATTTGCGTTGAGCTTAGTCGCAAATAACAAGTTGAAAATTTAACACTTTGTCATACTCACAGCCTCATATAGGTTATAAGGATAAACAACAATAAGGACAAACAAATGGCAAAGTTATCTTCTAATTTAGTTTCTCACTTCAGTTTGGCCGCCATAATGGCAAGCGCTCTGCTCGTGAATACGTCTAGTATAGCGGCAGATAACGAACAAACCTTTAGTTACCCCAACAATGCTCGTAACGCAATAAGCCTTACGTTTGATGATGCAAGACCAAGTCAAGTTGATGTGGGAGTGCCGCTACTCAATCGCCATAAGGTGAAAGGCACATTTTATGTTATGCCACCGCAGCTGAAAGAAAAGCTCGCATTGTGGCAAGCCGCTGCGAAGCAGGGGCATGAAATAGGCAACCACACCAGTGAACACTTATGTACTGGTAACTTTGCCTGGCTGAGGGAAAAGGACAAAGGACTGGAACAGGTTGATTTGGCCTACATAGAACGCGATGTAGTAAGCACTACAAAATATATTGAAAAGCATTTAGGCGTAACCCCCAGAAGCTTTGCATATCCTTGCGGTAATACCTTTGTTGGTCGCGGCGCTGAAGTAAAAAGTTATGTGCCGGTGATTGCGAAGCATTTTGACAGTGGCCGCACGTGGTTAGATGAAACCGCTAACCACCCAACTTATACTGACTTTGCGCAACTCACAGGAGTGAGAATGGACGGTGTTAGTTTTGAAGAAATAAAAGCGTTACTGGAGCACCTTAGGGCAAACAACAGTTGGATAATTCTTGCTGGACATGAGGTGGGTGAAAAAGGCATGTACACCGTCGATACCAAAATGTTAGACCAGCTTATTCCTTACTTACAGGACCCCAAAAATGGTTATTGGTTAGACACCGTAAGCAATGTGGGTGATTACATCAAAAGTAAAAGAGAGCCGTAGGTCGAGATTTATCTCGACTTCTCTTTTTTCTAAAATTCTCTCGTCGCTCTGTATGGCTGTTTGCGCAAATATTGATCTTTTTTGTGTTCAAAGGGTGATAAATTTTTGTTCACAGCCTACTAAGCGATATGGGTAAACAATAACTGGAACAAAATTTTCGCTGTAAAATTTGTATAATATTTATGCAAGTGGTTGAATTCTCGATTACTTGCCGCCATATCCCCAAACTGTAATCAGTACGTCATGTTAACGCGTTAAATTAATTAAAAATTGAACTATCTTTGATGCGACATTGCTGATACAATTGCCCGCCCTTGAAAGACATAATCACAGTTTTTTGAGTGGAATTTAACCTAAATGCCTTGATTTTAAACGAAATCTCGGCGAGTTGTAACTACACCGGAGGTCATTAAGATGATCCAAATGCAAACTCAGCTGGACGTTGCTGATAACAGCGGCGCTCGCAAAGTGCAGTGTATAAAAGTCCTTGGTGGTTCGCACCGTCGCTACGCAGCGGTTGGCGACATCATTAAAGTTTCTGTTAAAGAAGCGATTCCTCGCGGCAAAGTGAAGAAAGGTGATGTTAAAAACGCAGTAGTAGTGCGTACTAAAAAAGGCGTACGTCGTCCAGACGGCTCTTTAATCCGTTTCGATAGCAATGCGGCTGTTATCTTAAATGATAACTTACAGCCTATTGGTACTCGTATCTTCGGCCCTGTGACTCGTGAACTTCGTACTGAAAAGTTCATGAAGATCGTTTCACTAGCACCAGAAGTACTATAAGGAGTCGATCATGGCAGCAAAAATCCGTCGTGATGACGAAGTAATCGTACTAGCCGGTAAAGACAAAGGTAAGCGCGGTAAAGTGCTTTCAGTTGTTACTGAAACTGGCCGAGTATTTGTTGAAGGCGTTAACATCATCAAGAAACACCAGAAGCCTGTACCACAACTACAGCAAGCTGGCGGTGTTGTTGAGAAAGAAGCGTCAGTCGACGTATCAAACGTAGCGATTTTCAATGCCGAAACTGGCAAAGCGGATCGTGTAGGTTTTAGATTTGAAGACGGTAAAAAAGTCCGTTTCTTCAAGTCTACCGGTAAAACTATTTAATAGTTGGAGTAGACGATGGCGAAACTGCATGAAGTGTACAAAGACAAAGTGGTAAAAGAGCTTCAAGAGAAGTTCGGTTACAGCTCTGTCATGCAAGTCCCTCAGATCGAAAAGATCACACTTAACATGGGTGTGGGCGAAGCCCTAGCTGACAAGAAAATTCTAGAAAACGCAGTAGCAGACCTAGAATCTATCTCTGGTCAGAAGCCTCTAGTGACTAAAGCACGCAAATCAGTTGCTGGCTTTAAGATCCGTGAAGGTTACCCAATTGGCTGTAAAGTAACCCTACGCGGCGAGCGTATGTGGGATTTCCTAGAGCGTTTAGTCTCTATCGCGATGCCACGTATTCGTGACTTCCGCGGTGTTAGCGCAAAGTCTTTTGACGGTCGCGGTAACTACTCTATGGGCGTACGTGAACAAATCATCTTCCCAGAAATCGATTATGATAAAGTAGACCGCGTTCGCGGTATGGATATCACAATCACTACTTCTGCGAAAACAGATGACGAAGGCCGTGCGTTGTTAGAAGCGTTCAACTTCCCATTCAAAAAGTAAGGGTAGGGTTATGGCAAAGAATTCAATGAAAGCACGTGACGTAAAACGTGCTAAATTAGTTACTCAGTATGCTGAAAAGCGTGCTGCGTTAAAAGCTATCATCAGCGATGTTAATGCATCTGATGATGAGCGTTGGGATGCAGTGTTAAAGCTACAGTCTTTACCACGCGATTCTAGCCCTTCACGTCAACGTAATCGTTGTAACATCACGGGCCGCCCTCATGGTTACCTTCGCAAGTTCGGCTTAAGCCGTATTAAAGTTCGCGAAGCAGCGATGCGCGGTGAAATTCCTGGCCTTAAAAAGGCTAGCTGGTAATAGAATCACGGGAGTAAGACATGAGCTTGCAAGATCCAATTGCGGATTTGTTCACACGTATCCGTAACGGTCAGTCTGCGAAGAAGGTATCTGTTTCAATGCCAACTTCAAAGCTGAAAGTAGCTGTAGCTAAGGTACTTAAAGACGAAGGTTATATCACTGACTTCGCAGTATCTGGTGACGTAAAAGCAGAATTGACTATCGAACTTAAGTACTTCGAAGGCAAAGCTGTAATCGAAAACATCCAGCGTGTTAGCCGCCCTGGTCTACGTATCTATAAGAGACGTGACGAATTACCTAAGGTAATGGGTGGTCTAGGTATCGCTATCGTATCAACTTCTAAAGGCCTGATGACAGACCGCGCTGCGCGTACCGCTGGCGTTGGTGGTGAAATCATTGGCTTTGTAGCTTAATCGGAGGGGAACTATGTCTCGTATAGCGAAGGCTCCAATCAATGTTCCTGCCGGTGTTGAAGTTACAATTAACGGCCAGGACATCAAAGTTAAAGGCAAAAACGGTGAATTAACTCGCACAATCAACGATGCGGTTGAAGTTTCACTAAACGACAACGTTATCACTACAGCTCCTCGTGAAGTTGCTAATGCTTGGGCTCAAGCTGGTACTGCACGTGCGCTAATCAACAACATGATTGTTGGTGTTAACGATGGTTATGAGAAGAAACTACAACTAGTAGGTGTTGGTTACCGTGCGGCAGTTAAGGGTAATTCATTAGACTTAACCCTTGGCTTTTCTCACCCAGTGAACTTCGAGATCCCAACAGGTATCACTATCGAAGCTCCAAGCCAGACTGAAATTGTTGTTAAAGGCGCAGACAAGCAGTTAGTTGGTCAAACAGCTGCTAACATCCGCTCATACCGTGAACCAGAGCCTTATAAAGGTAAAGGTGTACGTTACGCTGATGAGCACGTGCGTCGTAAAGAGGCTAAGAAGAAGTAAGGTAAGACGATGGATAAGAAAACAGCTCGTCTACGTCGTGCTAAGCGCACTCGTAGAAATATTATCGAACAAGGCACAACACGTCTTGTTATCCACCGCACGCCACGTCACATTTACGCTCAAGTAATCAATGCTGAGGGTAATGTACTGGCTGCTGCTTCTACTGTTGAAAAAGCAATTGTTGAAACAGTTAAAGGCACAGGCAACATCGAAGCGGCTCAAGCAGTTGGTAAAGCAATCGCTGAGCGCGTAGCTGACAAAGGCGTTGAAAAAATCGCTTTTGATCGCAGTGGCTTTAAATATCACGGCCGTGTGAAGGCGCTAGCTGATGCTGCGCGCGAAGCCGGTCTGCAATTCTAGGAGTAGACAATGGCTAACGTAGAAGCAAAAGCACAACAGCCTGAATTGGCTGAAAAGCTAATCGCGGTAAACCGTGTGTCTAAAGTGGTTAAAGGTGGTCGTATCTTTAGCTTCACTGCACTAACAGTAGTTGGTGATGGCGCTGGTAAAGTAGGTTTTGGTTATGGTAAAGCACGTGAAGTTCCTGCTGCTATTCAAAAAGCAATGGAAAAAGCACGTCGTAACATGATCACTGTTGAACTTAAAGGTAACACGCTACAGCACCCAATCAAGGGTCGCCACGCGGGTTCTAAAGTTTACATGCAGCCTGCATCTGAAGGTACAGGTATCATTGCAGGTGGTGCGATGCGTGCAGTACTAGAAGTAACTGGCGTACAGAACGTACTATCTAAAGCATACGGTTCAACTAACCCGATCAACATCGTTCGCGCAACTATCGCAGCTCTAGAGAATATGAATTCTCCAGAAGGTATTGCTGCGAAGCGTGGTCTTAGCGTTGACGAAATCTTGGGGTAAGACACCATGGCAAACACAGTAAAAGTAACTCAAGTACGTAGCTCAATCGGTCGTTTACCGAAGCATAAAGCTACATTACGTGGCCTTGGTTTACGTCGTATCAACCACACTGTTGAGCTAGAAGATACGCCAGCAGTTCGCGGTATGATCAACCAAGTTTCTTACATGGTTAAGGTTGAGGGGTAATTCGATGAACTTGAATACACTTTCACCTGCTGCAGGTTCAAAAACAGCTGGTAAGCGTCTTGGCCGTGGTATCGGTTCTGGTCTTGGTAAGACTGGTGGCCGTGGTCACAAAGGTCAAAAGTCACGCTCTGGCGGTAAAGTACGCGTTGGTTTCGAAGGCGGTCAAATGCCTATGCAACGTCGTCTACCTAAGTTTGGTTTCACTTCACGCAAGTCTCTTGTGTCTAAAGAAGTGAATCTATTCGAAATCGCTAAAGTTGAAGGCGATGTGGTAGATCTAAACGCGTTACAGGCAGCTGGTATCGTTAAAAAGAACATCCAGTTCGTAAAAGTTGTAAAATCTGGCGAAGTTTCACGCGCTGTTACCGTTAAAGGCATGAAAGTGTCTAAAGGTGCACGCGAAGCTATCGAAGCTGCCGGAGGCAAGGTAGAAGACTAAGGAAGTACGCTATGGCTAAACCAGGTCAAGATATGCAAAGTGCACAAAGTGGGCTTGCGGAACTGAAGCGCCGATTACTATTCGTATTGGGTGCTATCATTATTTACCGTCTGGGCTCTTTTGTGCCAATCCCTGGGATTGACGCCGCTGTACTTGCCGAATTCTTCGAGCAACAAAAGGGCACCATTGTTGAGATGTTCAACATGTTCAGCGGTGGTGCGCTTGAGCGTGCATCGGTATTGGCGCTAGGTATTATGCCATACATCTCGGCTTCGATTATTATGCAGCTATTAACGCACATACATCCTGCGATGATAGAGCTTAAGAAAGAAGGTGAGCAAGGGCGTAAGAAAATCAGCCAGTATACGCGTTATGGTACGCTTGTGCTTGCTACATTCCAATCGATAGGTATCGCTACTGGTCTGCCTAATATGATGGAAGGCCTAGTTGTGAATCCAGGCTTCGGCTTTTATTTCACAGCTGTAGTGAGCTTAGTCACAGGAACTATGTTCCTTATGTGGTTGGGCGAACAAATCACTGAGCGTGGTATCGGTAACGGTATCTCAGTTCTAATATTTGTTGGTATTGTAGCTAACCTGCCGTCTGCAATTGGTTCGACAGCAGAAATGGCGCGCCAAGGTGATCTGCATATTTTAGCATTGTTATTGATTGCGGTAATCGTATTCGCTGTAACTTACCTTGTGGTGTTCTTTGAGCGTGGTCAACGTCGTATCGTTGTAAACTATGCGAAGCGCCAACAAGGTCGCCAGGTATTTGCTGCTCAAAGCACGCACTTACCATTAAAAGTTAACATGGCGGGTGTTATTCCACCAATCTTTGCTAGCAGTATCATTTTGTTCCCTGGTACAATAGCAAGCTGGTTTGGCCAAGGTGAAGGTCCGGTCGCTGATGTGCTACAAGCTATCTCAGCAGTATTGACTCCAGGTCAACCACTGTATGCGATGGTATTAGCTGCGGCTATTATCTTCTTCTGCTTCTTCTACACTGCGTTGGTATTTAACCCGCGTGAGACAGCAGATAACCTGAAAAAATCTGGCGCTTTTATTCCAGGCATTCGTCCAGGTGAGCAGACATCTAAATACATTGATAAAGTGATGACACGCCTGACATTGGCAGGTGCTTTGTATATAACCTTTATCTGTCTGGTGCCCGAGTTTATGACTATGGCATGGCAAACGCCATTCTACTTCGGCGGTACATCGATTCTGATTATCGTTGTTGTCATCATGGACTTTATGGCACAAGTACAGACTCATATGATGTCACATCAATATGATTCTGTGCTGAAAAAAGCGAACCTTAAAGGCTACGGCCGCTAAGGTCAGTTTACGGAGTTGAGTAATGAAAGTACGTGCTTCCGTTAAGAAAATTTGCCGTAACTGCAAAGTAATCAAGCGTGCAGGTGTTGTACGTGTGATCTGCAGTGAGCCAAAGCACAAGCAAAGGCAAGGCTAAGCAAATTAAGTCGTGCAGGCTGAGTAACTTTACTTAGCCTGTTTCTTTGGTAAAACTTGAATGTCGGTTGGGTATCCTATACGGGCTTTCCAGCAAGATGATAATCAAGTTTATTTATAGGAGATATGTTAGTGGCCCGTATCGCAGGCATTAACGTTCCTGATCATAAGCATGCTGTTATCGGTTTAACAAGCATCTATGGTGTAGGTAAAACTCGCGCTAAGGCGATCTTAGCTGCGACAGGTATCGCTGAAACTACTAAAATCGGCGAGTTAAATGACGAAACGCTTGACATTCTTCGTGAAGAAGTTGGCAAGTACACTGTTGAAGGTGATCTTCGTCGTGAAGTAACACTAAACATCAAGCGTCTTATGGACCTTGGTTGTTTCCGTGGCTTACGTCACCGTCGTTCGCTACCACTACGTGGTCAGCGTACTAAGACTAACGCGCGTACTCGTAAGGGTCCTCGCAAGCCTATCAAGAAATAAGGTGGGGTAAGTTATGGCAAAAGCACCAATTCGTCGTAAAAAGGTCAAAAAGCAGGTTGTTGACGGCATGGCTCATGTTCATGCATCTTTCAATAACACTATTGTGACCATCACTGACCGTCAAGGTAATGCTCTTTCTTGGGCGACTGCGGGTGGTTCAGGTTTCCGTGGTTCTCGTAAGTCTACTCCATTCGCTGCACAGGTTGCTGCGGAGCGTGCAGGTGTTGCTGCACAAGAGTACGGTCTTAAGAATCTAGAAGTATTCATCAAAGGTCCAGGTCCAGGCCGTGAGTCTGCTGTTCGTGCATTGAATGCTGCTGGTTACCGTATCACTAACATCACTGACGTGACGCCAATTCCACACAATGGTTGTCGTCCACCGAAGAAACGTCGCGTATAACAATAGGTTAGGAGAAAGAACATGGCAAGATATTTGGGCCCTAAGCTCAAGCTGAGTCGTCGTGAAGGTACTGACCTGTTCCTTAAAAGCGGCGTAAGAGCAATTGACTCTAAGTGTAAACTAGAAACAGCACCTGGTCAGCACGGCGCACGTAAAGGTCGTCTATCTGATTACGGTTTACAGCTACGTGAAAAGCAAAAAGTTCGTCGTATCTACGGTGTACTAGAAAAGCAATTCCGTAACTACTACAAAGAAGCTGCTCGCCTTAAAGGTAACACAGGTGAAAACTTGTTACAGCTTCTAGAGCAACGTCTAGACAATGTTGTATATCGCATGGGTTTTGCAAGTACACGTGCTGAAGCGCGTCAGCTAGTAAGCCACAAAGCGATTATGGTTAATGGTCGTGTTGTTAATATCCCTTCTTTCGTAGTTACTCCTGAAGATGTAGTAGTAATTCGTGAGAAGTCTAAAAAGCAAGCGCGTATCATCGCTGCTCTAGAGTTGGCTGAGCAACGTGAAAAGCCAACTTGGATTGAAGTTGACGGTAAGAAAATGGAAGGCACTTTCAAGCGTCTACCAGAGCGTTCTGATCTGTCTGCGGACATTAACGAACAACTAATCGTCGAACTTTACTCGAAGTAAAGTTAAGAGTTAAGAGAGGATAAAATGCAGGGTTCTGTAACCGAATTCCTAAAACCAAGATTAGTCGATATCGACGCTGTAAGCTCAACGCGTTCTAAAGTAGTTTTAGAGCCTCTAGAGCGTGGTTTTGGCCACACACTAGGTAATGCTCTACGTCGTATACTTCTTTCATCTATGCCTGGTTGTGCTGTGACAGAAGTGGAAATTGACGGCGTATTGCACGAGTACAGCGCGAAAGAAGGCGTACAAGAAGACATCATTGAAATTCTGTTAAACCTTAAAGGTCTAGCGGTATCTCTAGAAGGTAAAGATGAAGTTTTCCTTACCCTGGCTAAGTCTGGTGTAGGCCCTGTGACTGCGGCTGATATCCAGCACGACGGAGATGTGACTATCGCCAACCCTGAGCATGTCATTTGTCACTTAACTGCTGACAATAGCGAAATCAGCATGCGCATTCGTGTTGAGCGTGGTCGCGGTTATGTACCGGCGTCTAGTCGTTTATCCTCTGATGACGATGAGCGCCCAATCGGCCGTTTGTTGCTAGATGCATCATTCAGCCCGGTTGAGCGTATTGCGTACTCGGTTGAGTCAGCTCGTGTTGAGCAGCGTACAGACTTAGATAAACTAATCATCGATATGGAAACGAACGGCACTTTAGATCCTGAAGAAGCGATCCGCCGTGCGTCAACTATCCTTGCTGAGCAGTTAGATGCATTCGTAGACCTACGTGATGTTTCTGAGCCAGAAGAGAAAGAAGAGAAACCGGAGTTCGATCCGATTCTACTTCGTCCAGTTGATGACTTAGAACTAACTGTACGTTCTGCAAACTGTCTGAAAGCCGAGCAAATTCAATATATCGGTGACTTAGTACAGCGTACTGAAGTTGAGCTTCTGAAAACACCAAACCTTGGTAAGAAGTCTCTAACTGAAATTAAAGACGTGCTAGCTTCACGTGGTCTATCTCTAGGTATGCGCCTAGAAAACTGGCCACCTGCAAGCCTAGCTGAGTAATCTAAGTTACTATATTAGTTTAGTTAGAAGGATAGGGTCATGCGCCATCGTAAGAGTGGTCGTCAATTAAACCGTAACAGCAGCCATCGCAAAGCGATGTTTAGCAACATGGCTGGTTCTTTGGTGAAGCACGAAATCATCAAAACTACTTTGCCTAAAGCAAAAGAGCTGCGCCGTGTAATTGAACCTTTAATCACACTGGCTAAGACTGACAGCGTAGCAAACCGCCGTTTAGCGTTTGCTCGCACGCGTGATAAAGAAGTAGTTGGTAAATTGTTCACTGAGATCGGTCCTCGTTTCGCGGATCGTCCTGGTGGTTACACTCGTATTCTTAAGTGTGGCTTCCGTACAGGTGATAATGCGCCAATGGCTTACATTGAACTACTAGATCGCCCAGCGACTGAAGAAGTTCAAGAAGACGCACAGTCTGCAGAGTAATTAGTCTTATTAAAGACACAAAAAAGCCGAGCATAGCTCGGCTTTTTCTTTTCTAATAACACGTAAAGTAAAGCCTCTAGTTTTAGGTTTAAGCCAGAGTTTCTTTTCATCACGATGCATACGAACATAAGTAGGTTGGCCCGGACCTTAATATTTGACCTGAGCTTCGGATAATTAATACCTTTCTAGCAACCAGTTTTAGCGCTAACTGCGTTGAATTCACTTCCAATAGCCAGCTATTGGTGCGTAACTTCGCCTTGCCTACAGGATGTAGGTACTAGGGCGGTAGCAGGACGCGAGAGCTGAG